>NZ_JACFRL010000023.1:0-767 GCF_016100925.1 Lactobacillus sp. W8093
AACATCTGATTCTAAAAGATATCCTTTTGACATATTAATTTCACTCCTTTCTATACAGATATTGGTTAATTAAATGATAATTTAGTTGTTTAAAAATATTTAGTTAAAAATTCCTTCTTTAGACAATTTAAATGTTGATTCTGTTTAATTATTTTAATTCGTTCATCGTAAATAGGTTTCATTATCCTAGTTAATTGACTTAAAAATTTGTAATTTGGTATAAAAACAATTGAGTCCATAAGGTCACTTCTTTTTATATGTCCCATGGTTGTTGCTTTTCCAGCAGCAATTAATTTAAATTTTTTTAAATAATGCTTTGTCCACTCATAAATAAACCAAGATGGAAATTTCTTTGATGTTACTTTAAAAAGGTGTTGATTTAACCCAGAAGTAGTTCCTGACCAAATTTTTACCATAAGGGTACCAGACCAAGAAAAAACAATATCACCTGTTTTCACAATATAATCTTTGTTAATTTTCATAGAGCATCTATCTGATGAGCTGTCAGTGTATCCCTGGCTTAATTCTCTTATTTTAAGTACTGGTATTCCATTTTCAAATTTTTCACATTGAAATTTTTGCATTGGGAGACCATTTTTAAAATTAGCAATACCAACTAAATTACTTTTTTCGAATTTCATATTAATTGCAAATTTCTCAAAAATTAAGGTCAGTAAATCATCTAAATTATCATTTAATTAACCAATATCTGTATAGAAAGGAGTGAAATTAATATGTCAAAAGGATATCTTTTAGAATCAGATGTT
>NZ_JACFRL010000012.1:0-68744 GCF_016100925.1 Lactobacillus sp. W8093
AAAAATAAGCATGAAAATAACTTACTAAATAACCTAAAAATAATTTTATTAGAAAAGTACTTTTGAAATGTTAAATTATCATTTATCTGATCATTTTCCTCAATTTTTTTAAAAATCGGATTCAGTTTCTGAACTATTTCCTTTTGTTCTTTTAATTCCGGTATGTCGACTGTAAAATTAGACATTTCTTTCCCAGAAATTTCTTTAAAAGTAGACCCAGATGCTATTTGCTCTAATTTATCCTTACTTTTTAACATTAAATAATAGAGATATTCAGGCATTACTTTTGAAGTATTTGGTACAATGCTTTTAAAGCCTTGACTCGTAGCTAAATCTGTACCTGCCATTGCAACGTAACCAATAGGAGCTCTGGAGCTTACTAATATGCTATCAACAGGCAATAATTTAGCACTAGAATTTTTTAATCCTTCTTCAGAAATATCTTTTGCACCATGCCCAATATATTTTTTATGATAGTCACTCAGGTCTTTAGGCGTAATCCAAGCTATTCCATTTTTTGAATAATATTCAGCATGCTTAGTGGATGGAGTTCCTCCACCGACAACTTTGCCTATTTCTGATATTTTATATTTCATATCCAAGCTCCTTTAAAACGTCTTTTATTTGAGCTTGAAGTTTATCACTTTCAGCAAATTCCTTTTTTAATTCGCCAGTAAGGCGTACCATTTTAACTTCATAAGGTTCACCATCATCTTCTTGTTTGGCTAAACCAACATAACGCCCCGGAGTCAAAACATAATCGTTTTTTGCAATCTCATCTAAAGAAGCTATTTTGCAAAAGCCTGCAACATCTTCATACTTCTGCTTGTTAGTTCCACGATAGGCATGATAAGTGTCAGCTACCTTAGCAATATCCTCTTTAGAAAATTCTCGATGAGTTCGATCGACCATTTCACCAAGATTACGTGCATCGATAAATAAAGTTTCCCCTTTACGAACCCGTTCTCCTTGAGAAGCTTTATCCATGTCGATAAACCATAATGAAACTGGAATTCCTGTAGAATAGAACATCTTATCAGGCAAAGCTACAATAGCATCAATTTTATCATCTTCTAAAATTGCTTTACGAATAGCATATTCGTCCTTTGTAGAAGTCGATAGTGCGCCGTTTGCCAAAACAAAGCCAGCCTTGCCATTAGGTGCTAATTTACTAATTATGTGCTCTATCCATGCATAATTAGCATTACCGATTGGAGGTACTCCATATTTCCAACGTGCATCTTCTCTTAGCTTTTCTCCATTCCAGTTTTTAACATTGAATGGTGGATTAGCCAGAATAAAATCAAATCTTTCACCTTTATGTAGATCGTTGAGAAAAGTATCACCCTGATGAGGTCCAAGATTATTATCAATACCACGAATAGCTAAATTCATCTTAGCTAATTTCCAAGTGGTCGGGTTTGATTCTTCTCCATATACCGAAAGATCATTAATCTTTCCTTGATGTTCCTGCACAAATTTATCAGATTGAACAAACATCCCACCAGAACCACAACAAGGATCATAAATTCTACCTTTATATGGTTCAATCATTTCTACTAGTATTCGTACAATAGACCGAGGAGTATAAAACTCTCCCCCTTTTTTTCCTTCCTGCGAAGCAAACTCATTTAAAAAATACTCATAGACACGTCCCAGCACATCAGATTGCTTAGCTTTTTCGTTTCCTAAACTGATATCGGAGATTAAATCAACGACTTCGCCCAACCGGGTTTTATCTAAGTCAGGCGAGGCGTAATTCTTACTCAATACACCGCGCAAAGAATCATTATTTTTTTCTAAAGCATCCATGGCATTATCAATAATTTCACCTATTTTAGGTGATTTAGCAGAATCTTTAATCAATTCCCAACGTGCTTTTTTCGGTACCCAAAAAATATTTTCAGAAAGATACATATCAGGATCTTCTGCATCTTCTGGAAATTCCGTTTTTAATAATTCATTTCGTCTAGTTTCGAAAGCATCGGAAACATATTTTAAAAAAATCAATCCTAAAACCACATTACGATATTCAGAGGCATCCATACTTCCTCTTAGTGCGTTTGCAGTTTCCCACAGTTTATTTTCTATATTTAGTTCTTTTGTATTTGCTGCCATATAATAAATTTCCTTTTGTCTTCAACTTTAATCATTATGTTAAAAACCTTAATTAAATTATACACTTTGAATATATATGTGTGTGATGATTATTTTAATTTTATAAATTAGTAGGTATACTATAATAGTTTTTTTGATCTAATTTATATTTTTATTATTTGTATCCGCTTAATTATTTATAGTATTAAGCTTTTTAAAACTAAACATCTTAATTTTAAAATATTCAAATTTGCTTTTCTAAATACAATTAAATACTATTTCGTATTTATTAAGTCATAAAAAAAGAGCAGATGATTAATATCATTGCTCTAAATATAGTTTTTATTTTCTTAAAAATTATATTTTCCTATCTTCCCATACTAAAGCAATGGAAAAAATAATTTCAATTCCCATCATTGTCAAAGCCAAAATTGCTGGCTCAAAGTTTAGTCCAACGATTAAGGCTAAAAAGGGTATTAAAATCGACAAGACTAAATAAACCCGAGACCTATAAAGCCAACTATATGGTAATAAATGTGCGCCAAAAATAATTGCTAAAATCATAAGCATTTTTTCTGGTATAGTTGGATAAATCCACATCGCAATTAGCAAATACAGTGCTTGGTTAACAGAAAACAGTATTCCCAACTCAGTTAATGGATTACTTTTGTTTTGAAAATCAACATTAATTAGCTTAGAAACAAAATAAGATAAAGGCAATAAAACTGCAGCACAAATAAAAGTAAAAAGATTTTTCGTTAATATTGGCATAGACGAAAAGTGAATAATTGCAATGACTAGCCAAATAAAAATTGAAGCTAGTATTATATGTAGTCCTCTTTTTGTTTAAATGCACAATCTAACCTTAATTCATTAATTTCTTGCATCATCTTCATCCTTTTAAGTAAAAAACTTTTTCTTTTAAATTATACTTTAGTATATTCATGCATTCAAACTCTCTTTTTATTATAAAAGCTAAATTTCAACCAGAAAGATAAATTTTGTAACCATTTATGACACTTATTCCACCATTTGCATTAATCTGGGATAAAAGTGAAATTCATCTACTATACTTATTAACAGAAAGGAGCGCCAGGAATGAAAATTAATTGTCACATCGATCCTAATATTAGTGAAGAACACGGTGAATTATGGATCAAAAAAATGACACCAGCAATTAATGAACTTTTGCAAAAATTATCGCAGTCCGAAAATTCACTATGGTGCCATTATCAATCTCAAATTTATCCAATTCAATTTGAAGACATTTATTCACTTGAAGTTGCTAACAGAGATATTAATGTTTATACAGAAAAGCAGCAACTTACATATAATGATCGTTTATCAAATTTGAAAGTAGATCTACCGAACTATTTTATTGAAGCTTCACGCAGCGCTATATTTAATTATCAACACATCGATCACCTTGAATTACTTAATAATGGGTTAATCGATGTTGTTCTGACCAATAAGCATCGCGTACAAATATCAAGAAGAAATATTAAGAACCTGAAAGAGAGGTTAGGAATATGAAAAATATAAAAAAATTCATCAACTATATATTTAGGTTTTCAGCTGAAGGAACCCTATATGGACTGATCGTTTCTCTTTTTTTCAATTTTTCAAATAAAAACTCAGTATATTATCCCTCAGTTCCCAGTTTTTCTGCAAAATTTGCTACTCCTTTAAACGCTATGACCGTCTCAGTAATTTTATGGTCCTTAATGGGATTAGTATTCGGCTTTGGTAGCTTTGTCTTTGTTATTAGACAATGGTCCATATTAAAGAGGACAATCGTTAGTTTTATCATTTACTACATCGGGTTTACTCCGCTTGCATTTTTAGCAGGTTGGTTTCCAGCAAATATCGTTAACTTTATGATTTTTACTGGACTCTTCATCTTAATTTACGTCGCAGTATGGTTTATCAGATCTTACCGAGTTATAAGAGAAATTAGAGAGATCAACAATAAAATAAAAAAGAAATAGTTTTGAGAAGATCTAATAGCGAGACTATTAATTTTTTAATCATAATTACAAAAAAGCTGCGTAACCTACTGATTACACAGCTTTTTTTCTTGGAGACATTATCCTATTATTATTTAATACAATCTAGGAGGATTACCTTTATTTTTAGCCACAGTCCTTACATCAGCTTCCCATTCTCTCAGTAATTCCAAAAATTCATCAGAGCAAAAATAGTCACAACCATCTTCCATATTAAAAACTGACATAAAACTCCCTAGAGCTCCCTTTTCCAAAATACCATCTGCAATTACAGATTTATCTCTCAGTATTAAAACAGGCAAGCCTAATTGAAAAGCCATAGCTGGTTCAATCTGACAATATGGACTAGTCAACCATTTATCTTCTACACAATCCCAACATCCTTCCTTGTATTGGCAGCCAGTTTCAATATGAGTTTTTTTAAGTGCAATAGCTAACAAGCCATTAGATTCCATCATAATCCGTCTGATTCCTTTTAATGGTGCATTTATATCATAATCAGTTACACCTAAAGTTCTCGGTTCCAATCCTTCACTTTTCAAAAATTCAATTAGGCAATCTATAAAACATTCTTGTTCTTTACAAATTGGACTCGGTTTACTTAAAAAAATAGGTGTTCTCATGGTAACTACTTCTTTCTGGTATACAGCAAACTTAAAAAAATAAGCATATTTTTACAGTTATTAATTATATATTCTTTAATATCTTAATTAAAGCCCAAATTTAAAAAAATGCTCATTAAAAATATCTTTGTGATCGAAATAGTGATGATATTGATTTAGTCATTAGCCATAAGGTTATTTTTATTGAGTTAAAGAATGGTGACTTTTTCCACTTCGGATTGCCTTATTTTATTATCATGTTTGCCTGACCAATATTTTGTGATACTCAAACTAATTTTTTATATATGATAATGAAAACACAATTAGCAAAAGAACTTTAACGTTTCTGTTTTATAATAGGTTTTTCAAACTCAATAAGAGACTATAGAACTTTCATAACTTTCTTAGTAATTTCTTCTGTAATGTTTAACAGCTTTTAAATACTTAGAAAAAAGTGTTATTTAAAATATTAAGAATTTGCTTAAGTAGTATCATTCTATTATCTAAAGTGTTGAAAATGTAATTTTGTTAAATATTTCTTTCTCCGTTCTAGTGAAGAATTAGTAATACCACCAAAATTCTGCCAATAACAGTGCCGAAATCCTAATTGGCGCAAAGTTTTGTTAATAAAAATTTTCTTGATAGCATTTCCTAAAAAGAAACGAATATACCAAGTTGGAGAGGTTGAAGTGGTTAGCACATAGCAATGCTTAACATTAGTCAGCTCACCTTTCACTCCTATTTTAGTAACAGTGTGTGATAAACCATCTCCTTCTTTCATCACCTTATCAATAAAGCCTTTTAACATCCCGGGAACATCATTCCACCAGTAAGGGGTAATAAAAATCACAGTATTCGCTTGTTGACATAGTTTTAGGTATTTAGTAACTAGAGGATCGGTAGTTTGACCCTGATGGTAGAGCCGCAATTCTTCTTTTGAGTATACTGGATTAAAATGATCCGCATATAAATCAATTACTTCGTAATTCTGGTGAGCTGCACTTAAATTTTCCTTAATTACTTCGAGTTCCGCATGGTTATAACTTTGGTCATACGGATGGCAATAAATAATCATAATCATTTTTTGTTACCCCCAATCATTTCATTTAAAGTTTTTTCAACCAAAAAGGGATCATAATCAGCGACCCCGTTTATGATTAACAACGAGTACCCTTGAATAAAGGCCCAAATTTGAGTAAAGAATTGTTGATCGGTAACTCCATCATTGTTTACATGATGAACTAACCTCATTACCTGATCGTAAAATTGAAAATCATGATTGGCATTTTGGTAAAAGTGGGTCAAACTCGAATTAAAAAATAGAAAGTTGATTAGCTTCGCCTGTTCTTGGCTTAGCTGGCAAAACTTATTGGCAATTGAAAGGAGTTCATCTTTGGCGGATTGTTCTGGAGCAGTAATCAGTTGTTCAGCAAATTGCTGTGATAATTTTACCGATACTTGGTAAAACAACTCATCCTTGTTTTGAAAATATTTATAAATGGCGCCAGTGGTCATTCCTATTTTTGCTGCCAGTTTTCGCATCGATAAATTCTTATAATCATCGGTTTCAATCCATTCTATCGTTGCTTGAATGATTTTATCTTGTGTATTATCCATTTGCATATCCCCTTAGATAACAATGTTATCTATTGCTAAAAATATAACACTGTTATCTACGAACGTCAAGAAGTCTAAAAAGCGTCCTAATTCCTATTTTAAAAATTGGAATTAGGACGCTTTTTTCTATTAGAAATACTATTATACAGGCATTTTTGCTTATTTCCTAGTCCGCTCCAGCACCGTTACTGCCTCAACATGTGGCGTTTGCGGAAACATGTCAACAGGATCGATTTGATTAAAGGTATAACCTTCATTCATAAATTCCTGCAAGTCACGAATCATGGTTGCGGGATTGCATGAGATATAAACAATTTTCTTTGGACTAGTATTTACTGCTGCCTCAATAAATTCTGGCGTTAATCCTTTGCGTGGCGGGTCGACAAAGATGACATCAGCTTTCATCCCCTTAGCAGCCCACTTCGGCATCACTTCTTCTGCCTTACCAGTCACATATTTGGCATTATTGATACCATTCAACTTAGCATTATTATTGGCATCTTTCACCGCGTCAGACACGCTTTCAATTCCACGGACAGATTTAACGTGTTTAGCAACGCTTAAACCAATAGTTCCGATACCTGAATAAGCATCAATCACGATATCTTCAGGTTGCAAATCAGCTTTTTTAATAGCTAAATCATATAAACGGGGTGTTTGCAGTGAATTAATTTGAAAGAAACTTTCAGGGGAAATCTTAAACTTAACATCACCAATTTGATCCGTAATTTGTGGCTTACCGAAGATCAAGTAATCAATCTTACCTAAGATAACGTTGGTCTTCTTCGGGTTATAGTTCAAGACTAGGCTAGTTACGCCATCAATTTGCTTAATTGCCTCAGCCACTTTAGGTAGTTGCGGAAAATCTTTGTGCAAGCAAACTAAAATCACCATGATTTCACCGGTAGCCTTACTCCGACGGACATCTAAATACCGCACCTCACCCTGATTATGAATTTCATCGTATGCAGGTACGTGATATTGACGCAATGCATCCCTAACTGCAACCAAAACGCGGTCAATTTCTGGATCAGTCGTAAAGAAATTAGTCAGTGGCACCAAATCGTGCGAATGTTTTCTGAAAAAGCCAATTTCAAGCTGGCCTTTAACTTCACGCACTGGCACCTGTGCCTTGTTACGGTAGCCTGTTTCTTCAGGACTAGGCAATGTCTCTCCTACTTTTACATCATCTAAATGAGCTTTTTGCAATAAATTTACCACTTGTTTGCGCTTAAACTCGAGCTGCTTATCGTATTTGATGTGTGCTAAAGAGGCCAAGCCGGTTTGGACCCACTGGTTAAGTTTAATGTTAACCCGGTCAGGGCTTTCCTTAATAATTTGTTCGATTTTAGCAAAAGCAAAGTGTTTCTTTACTTTTAAAATCTTGGCTTCTACTGTTTCTCCCGGTAAAGCATTGTTGACAAACACTGTCATCCCTTCATAATGAGCCACACCCATTGCTTCATAAGATAAATCGGTAATTTCTAACTTAATAATTTGATTTTTTTCCATATCTTGTCCTTTTTTACAAACATAATTAATATCTCTATTTTACTAAAAATCCCGTTAAAAGTAATGTACATGCCGTATTCTTAATATTGGATTAATTTCAGCTTTTTCCCTTCACACTTACTTTAGTCTGTGTTACTTTTATTATTAATAAATTAAAGAAAGGACGTTTTTCATGAATAATTATGATACTAATTCAGATAGGCGCCAAATCCACACCATCTCCGAAACTAATACTTTTTTAACTAAAATGTATGCGCTGATGGGTGGTGCAGTGCTTGTTTCTGCATTAGCTGCCTATTTAACAATGACCGTATTCAGAAGCGCTGTGATGAACATGCCAGTAGCCATGATGTGGCTCATTTTATTTGTACCTTTTGGCTTATCAATGGGAATTAGCTTTAAGGCAGACCGTAGTCCAGTTGCCAGTTTAGTAATGTTAACAATATTATCAGTAATTTATGGCTTTGAGTTTGCCTTGATTGCCGGCTTTTATACCGGCACCCAAATCACTTCTGCCTTTGTTTCAGCAGCTGCCGTCTTTATTGCTATGGCTTTGTTTGGTACTTTCACTAAAAGGGATCTTAGCAACTGGAATGCCTACCTGAGTGCTGCTTTACTTGGTTTTGTAGTTGCCCTGATAGTTAACATGTTCTTACGCAACCCTGCCGTTAACTATGTCTTCTCATTTATTGGTGTCATTCTTTTTACAGGCTTAGTTGCCAGTGATGCTAACAAGATGAAAGCAATATACATCAATTACGGTAATCAAGTTTCAACTAATGGCTTGGCAGTACTTGGTGCATTGCAACTCTACCTTGATTTCATTAATATTTTTATGTTCTTACTAGAAATCTTTGGTGGCAGCAGCAATAGTCGCAATTAGCGCCAAACTATCAAAATAATAATAAGTAGTTCTTAAGATAGAACTACTTATTTTTTATATCAAAAAACACTCCTGATATGAAGTGCTCCTAATAGTCAGATTAATTTCTAACTATTATGGAGCACTTCAATAACTAATCAAGTTAAAAAGGAGTGTTTTTAAATTCCCGAAATTTAACTAATTATACTAAAGCCTTTAAAAGATTTCTACTTCAGTACCTACTTCAATTGTTGGAAAAGCTTTCTTTTCAACATATAAGGAACCTGGTAAATCGGCTTCTTCATCGCCCGTGAACTTAACGGCAATATGACCCAAATTACTCAAATTGGTATTAACTTCACTACCCACTGCGGTAATTTGATAATCAGTATCACCAATTTTAAGTGTCATGCCTTTTATTATTTTGGCATCTACTTTGTTAACGTCAATAATGAAGCAAGAGTCACGTAACGCACTTGGTGCTTCATCACCGAAGAAAATCAACATGTCAACGGCTTTGAAATCTTGTGCTTCTTTGCCAATTTCTCTAACTACTGTTTTAAATATAGGCTCTTTTCCCAATTTTTAGAAATCCTTTCTATTTTCCACTGTAAAGGCCGAAACTTGCAAGCCATGCTACAAATACACGTGGCACACCATTTATAAATCTTGAATATAATACTGAAGTAACTCCGACTTCAACGGTTTTTGCATCTGCGTCCATTAGACCTAAGCCAACTGGAATAAAATCACAACCATTTTGGGTGTTAATGGCAAATAATGCTGGCAGAGCGTATTGTGGTGGAATATTACCCTTGCCAATTTCTACTCCGATCAAAGTACCAATAATTTGACCAATAACTCCGCCGGGTCCTAATAATGGTGATAAAAATGGTAAGGAACAAATAAAGCCTAGAAGCATCAAGCCCCATACATTACCTGCCAGCGGAGTCATCAATTTAGCAAACCACTTACCAATACCAGAGGCATTGATAATACCAATCAGCAGCGATACAAACGCCATGAAAGGCAAAATAGTTTTAATCACCGTATCAACAGATTTTTTAGCTGCTTGGTTAAAAATCGCCACGACCTTACCAACGCCAACACCAATTTTAGCTACCCAACTACCATCATTTTGTTGCGTTAGGGTTTTATCAGTATCAATACTGCTTTCAGTTGGCTCAGTTTCCGCTGCGTTCTGAGTGCTATCTGCTGAAGCGTTTTCTTCCGTACTGGTAATTTCATCTACATTAACAGCAGATACGTAAAGTTCTGGTGTAATGAATTCTGCTAGCGGTCCTGATTTTCCTGTCGACAATACATTAATTGTTTTAATTTTCTTTTTAGGATAAATACCACACCTTAACGTACCCCCACAGTCCACAACTGCTACAGCGATTTCTGCATCAGGAATAGAGGTTTTAAAACCATCTACCGCTTTCATACCCGTTAACTTAACCAGCTTGTCAACTATTGCCGGTTTGTTGCCACCGGTAACATACAAAATTGTGTGTTTTTGTTCAGTTGGTGTAATTACTAGGGGGCCGCCCCAGCCACCAGAACCGTGAACTATTTTCACGCTTTTCCATTTGGTCATAATTTTGTCATCTCCCAACTTAATCTATTCCGCAACATTAGCTTCTTTAGACAATTTGATCCCCGTTGTCTTACATACATATTCAGTAGTAAAGTCGGTAATCCAACCGCCAATAAAGTTCATAACTAAACCGACAAGTAAGTATCTAACGGCTAAATCCATGGTATTCAAGCCTAACTTCTGGACACCAGCCGCAATTCCCATCCAGATGAAGTACTCTGCTGGGTTGATATGCGGAAACACACCATTACTCGTGTGACAAAATTGGGCACATGAAGCATAGTAACTAGGTTTGTAATATTCGGGTAAAAACTTGCCCATAGTATGTGCTAAAGGGTTACCCAACATAAATGCTGCGATAAAGGGTAAAATCATATACCTCATGAACGGATTCTTAGAAGATGCCTGAGCAAATTTGTTCATTTTCTTTTGCCCAATCATTGCAATTAAGGCATTCATGAATACGAGCATAATCAAAACTAACGGAATAATTGTGCTTACCCAATTTGCGAATTGCTTACCACCGGCTTGAAATAATCCCATAAACCAAGTGGCAAAATTAATAATATATTTCATAATTCTCGCCTTCTCCTTATTTCTTTAAATTTTCCAACTAACTCATTCTTCCACATTGAAAATACAGGCAGAGAAAGAAAATTAGTACTCGTGTCTATATCCTCTCGACTCATCTTGCCGGTTTGATAATTAATCAAATTGCGGTAAGCATTCAAAATACATTCCTGTGTGAGAGAATCGTAATTATTTAATTCTTCGTAACTGCTAGCTAGTAAAGGTAAGCAGTTACCTTCTAATGATTTTAATTGTTTAAATCTGGCAAAAATGCTTACGCCCTTCATTATTTGAGCGTGACTGATATTGCCCTGTTTATCAATATTAAGTAATAACAGAGTTCCCGCCCTAAGTTTTTTAGGATTCTTTCCAATTAAAACTTTTCCGTTTTTACACATCTTGCGAAAAACTTTGACAAAATTCTTAACTTGTAAAAAGCCGAAAAAACTTTGAAGTAGAAAAACTGCCCCTAATAACAGTGAAATAAATAAAATATTCAATTTACACACCTTCTGCTATTTGAATTAATTGTTTTGAGTCATCATATTGAGCAATGTTGTCGTATAAAATTTCGTTTCTAGAAATTAAGCTAATAAAATCATAAAGTCTTGATGTTGCGTCGATAAGTTCCTTATTTAAGCTGTTCGGAATGCCAATTAAAAAAATCAATTTTAGTTCATTCTTTTTGAATGAAATTTTATTGTCAATAATGCCAACACTAACCAGTATTCTTTCTTTGTTTGAAAAATCAATCGCGTGGGGAATTGCAATTCCATTCGTAAAAATGTTATTGGTATCTTTTTCTCTTTCAATCCAGGTGCGCTTAAAATCAGGAGTTAATTGCCCTTTTTGCACTTGATGGTCAATCATCTTGTCAACGGCGTCGTAGTAATCATCGGCTTCAAGGTGTTCTACGGATAAAATAATCTTCCCCTGCTTTATTAATTGCTCAATCACGGAAATTTGCATAATTATCGACAATGCTTCCGGTCTGAAAGCCGTGCCCACATTTACCACTTGCACATCTTTTATTTTTAAAGGCTTGTCCACAAAAACTAAGAGGAACTTGTCATTCGCTTTCTTGAACTCTGTCACATTAGCGAAAGAATAAGTTCTTAAATTCTCAAAAACGTTCAGCAACTTATTTTCGATGAACCCTTTAACGGAACTGCGAATTGAGCCGACAAAAGCCACTCTTACCTGTTCTTTGGTGTCTTCAGAAATTTCTTCCAGAAACATTTCAAAATAGACCACGTAATAATTTAATTCGTTTTTTGAAAGGCAAACTGCAAATTGAGTATTTATCCTATCAGCTAGTTTTAAACTAAATTCCAAGGCAATCGGATAGTTGTCAGAAATATTTCTGGGTAAAACCTCAATAATTTTCGTATATAAAAGTGTCCGGTTAATTGAAAATAATAAATGCCACTTAATTCTTTCATAAACTGTTTGAGCATTTAATCCATATTGCAATAGCGTACTTTTAAAAGGAACAAATAACAACTCATAATTTTGGTGAAAAGCCTGTTCCACAGTCGCTAAATTTAAATAATTATTTTTAGACAAATCTAATGGCGAAAGAATAAATTTTATTTCTGCCTTAGTAATATCCTTGATTGTCTCTTTTAACTCGGCAATTAAGTTGCAGATAGCGCTAGTTTCATCCCATAAAGGATGATAGTGTTTAGGCAAATGCTGCAGAGTATAGCCGTAATTTTTGAATACTTTAACCGCTAAGATATTGTTTAATATTTGGTGGTGAGCTTCTTTTGAAACTTCTAAGCTTTTAACAGTCTCAGAAAAGGTGGCAGTAAAACTTAACCAGCTTGATTTGGAAGTGTGATTAATGACAAAATTTCTTAATGCACAAATCTCATCGAAATTGCTGGCAAAGCTTACCTTGATTCCCTTTCCCGTCTTAGACTCAATTTCACCCTTATAAGAACTAAGACTAGCTCTAATCTGTTTTAAGTCCTTATTAATTACTTTTCTACTAACAGTTACTTTATCTGCTATATCATCAATTGAAATAAAATTCTTATTTTTAATAAGAATATCAATAATTAATGCCTTTCTCTTAACCGGATCATTTAAATCCAGCTCCCCTTTTAAAAATTGAGTTTCAATATCCAGAAATTTTGAATAGTCATTTATTATTAACTGAAATCTTTCAATGCCAGCCGAAATATGTGCTGATTTTCCTAAAATAGAATTTATTTCAGCAATACGTTTATTAGCTGTTTTAGCAGAAATATTACTGTAAGCTTCAATTTCTTGCATCGTCATTGAGCCATTTTCAATGAAGAGTTTTAAGAGTCCAAATAAATAGCTATCCATTAGTTTCCTTTCATCTAGCCTCTCGATTTTCCTCCGGCTACATTGATGGTGACGCCGGTGATGTAACTTGCTCTATCGGAGAGAAGATAAGCTACTAAATCTGCAACTTCATATAAGTGACCGCTTCTACCCATTGGAGTGGTTGAAGTACTCTTATAGCCCGCACGCAAATCATCTACGGTAATGTTTCTGGTATAAGCCAGCGCATTTTCATAAGTTGGTGTTCTTAAACCTGTTGCTTCCATGATTCCTGGCGCCACACCGTCAACTCTGACATTAAATTTGCCCAATTCCTTAGCCCAAGATCTGGTAAAGCCATTAATAGCACCCTTAGTAGCCGAATAAATGCTCTGACCTTGCGAGCCTTCTAATCCAGCCTCAGAAGACATGTTAATAATTACACCGTGTTTTTGTTTTACTAAAAAGCGACCGACTGCTTGAGACATAAGCATTACACTTTTAACGTTTACCGTAAACATTTTTGCCCAGTCATCTTCGGTCATTTCATATTGACTTTCAGGCTCTTCATCATCTACTAAAAGCCGGGGCAAGTTAATACCAGCATTATTTACAACACCATCAATTCGACCATATTTTTCAACTGTATGTTTGACTGTTTGCTCCACTTCCTTTTTATTTGTCACATCGGTGTGGCAAAATTCCACATTCTTATTAGCATTTTTAGATTCGTTTAAGTCTGCATCGACAACTTTTGCTCCCCTATCGGCCAGCTCCTTAACAATAGCTGCTCCAATACCAGATGAGCCTCCAGTCACAATGTAAACTCTATCTTCAATATTTAACCAATCTTCCATGTTAATATTCCTTTCTGTATTCGATTACATTATCCAGTTTAATGAAATCGCTTGCAGATATTAATAACCTTATTTTCAGCATTGGCAGAAATTTTGGGTATTAAGTTAAAGATTGGGGTTAGTAAAAGCCAATAAAAAAGCATTAAGTTACTAGAAAATAGTAACTTAATGCTTAATTTCCCTTTTTGTTGTTTTATGTCAGAATCACTGATTATTTTATTCCCCAATAAAGAATTCAATGCGCTGCTGCAAATTTTTAAAGGTAACAGGACAATAATCACCGATTTCACCGTCTAGGTTAACAGGTAATTTTTCGTGTGCACTTTTACCTGTTAATTCAATTTTGAGACTGGTAGTCTTGGTATAAATAATATCAGGATCATCAACATGACGCCCATTCAGTGCCAGTGCCATTAATTTAAGCAGCTTCACCGGATCAGCAGGCTTAACAATAATTAACTGAAATAAACCGTCGCTTAATTCCGCATCTGGCATTATTTGCTCAAAGCCACCAATAGAATTGGTCATGCCTAAGAGCAGCATCGACAACTTACCTTCATATACGCCCTCATCATAAGTTAAACGCATTTCATTTTCAGTTAAATGTGGCAACATCTCAGCACCCTTGATCAGGTACGCTGTGTAGCCAAGAGCTGATTTAACTTCTGAAGGAACACCATAAGTTAGTTCAGTTAGTGAACCACAGGCCGCGATATTAACAAAATATTGGATGTCTTTAGCAAAAGTAGCTTGACCTATATCCATTTTGCGAGTTTTATTTTTAAGAATGACTTTAGTAGCTTCGGCAACGTCATTACGAGGAATATGCAGAGCACGGGCATAATCATTGGTAGTACCTGCTGGAATTATTGCCATCTTCGGTCTTTGTTCCAGATAGGCAATGCCATTCACAACCTCATTAATTGTGCCATCACCACCGGCAGCGACAATTAAGTCAAAACCTTCATTGGCAGCACGGGTTGCTTCTTTTTGCGCGCTTTGTTTTTCAGGGGTGGTTCGAAAAGCACTCGCCTCATAACCGGCACGTTCTAAAACGTCCAATATATCTGCGACATTTTTTGGCATCTGTTCGTGGCCGGAAACAGGGTTATAAATCAGTCTTGCTTTTTTAGTCATAATTTCTACCCTTTATCACTACAATAACTTACTTAGCGCTTTTGCAATTCTTCGTTCAATAATTTATTAATTATTTTTGGATTGGCTTTTCCGAGAGTTTGCTTCATCAATTGACCAACAAGGTAGCCGATTGCACGATCTTTACCGTTCTTAAAGTCTTCAACTGATTGCGGATTGTTATCAACAACTTCCTTTACCATTGGCGCTAATACACTGGTATCGGACAACTGCACCATGCCTTTATCTTCCACATACTTCTTAGGGTCAGTACCATTAGCAATAGTTTCCGCAAAAACTTTTTTCGCAATCTTAGAAGAAATTGTGCCATCCTTGATTAACTTAATCATAGCTGCCAAGTGTTCAGGGGTCAACTTAATATCAGCTAAAGAAACACGATTATCATTTAAGTAACCGTTAACTTGCGTATTCATCCAATTGGCAGCAAGTTGCGGATCAGCACCAGCTGCAACGGCTTGATCATAAAAGTCTGAGCTTTCTTTAGTTTGCAAAAGGACATTGGCATCGTATTCTTTTAAGCCAAACTCATTAACATATTGGTTATAGCGTTCTTCCGCAGAGCGTGGCAACGAAGCCTTAATTTCATCAATCCACTCTTGGCTAATATGATCGGGAGCAATATCCGGTTCTGGGAAGTAGCGGTAGTCCGCATCGCCTTCCTTAACCCGCTCCAAAACAGTTTTACCAGTTGCCTCATCAAAACGACGAGTAGAAAGTTGGACGCGACCACCGGAAAGCAAAACTTGTGCTTGCCGTTTTTCCTCATAAGCTAGTGATTTGCGCACATGCTCAAATGAGTTCAGGTTTTTCATTTCGACCTTAGTACCCAATTCTTTTTGACCGGCAGGTCTAATGGAAATATTGGTATCAACACGCATTGATCCTTCTTCCATCTTGACGTCAGAAGCACCGGTAAATTGAACTATCTTACGCAATTTTTCGAGATAAGCGTATCCTTCATCAGGATCGGCAATTTCCGGTTCTGAAACAACTTCAAGCAGAGGCACACCCTGACGGTTTAAGTCAACATAGGAATAACCGTTTGTACCGTGAGTATTTTTACCAGCATCTTCCTCAATGTGCATTTCGTGAATACCAATACGTTTTTTCTTACCGTGAGCTTCTATTTCAACATAGCCGTCACGTGCTAAGGGTTGGAAAAACTGGGTAATCTGGTATGCCTTAGGGCTGTCAGGGTAGTAATAATTTTTCCTGTCAAAATGTGTAGTCGGTAAAATATGTGAATGGGTTGCCAAAGCAACCATGATGCCTAAACGGTAAACATCTTTGTTAACGTATGGCAAAACACCCGGCATTGCCCAATCAATGACATTAGTTTCTGTGTTGGGCTTGGCACCATAACTTACTGGCGAAGGTGAAAAAATCTTACTTTTAGTTTTTAATTCAAAGTGAACCTCGAACCCAATTGTTGATTTAAAATTCATCAGTTAATCCTCCATTCCAGTTGGTGTTTTTTCATAAAACTTGTTAGTACGTTCAATAAAGTCAGCCACTTGGAAGATGCTGCCTTCATCAAATCTTTTAGCCATAATTTGCAGACCAACAGGCATACCGTCTACTAATCCAGCAGGAACACTGGCAGCTGGAATTCCAGCTAAGTTTGCGGAAATTGTCAAGATATCGTTGTTATACATTTTAATTGGATCAGAAATCTCACTGCCAATACCAAAAGCAGGTGTGGTAGTAGTTGGTCCCACAATAACGTCATTTTCAGCAAAGATTTTATCGAATTCTTCACAAATCAGCGTTCTGACCTTAGAAGCTTGTCTAAAGAAACGATCATAAGAACCAGCTGAAAGTGCAAAAGAGCCGAGCATAATTCGTCTTTTTACTTCTTCACCAAAGCCCTCTGAACGTGACTTAACGTAAACATCTAATAAATTCTTAGTATCTTGAGCACGATAACCGTAACGAATACCATCAAATCTTTGCAAATTCGATGAAGCCTCACTTGAAGCAATGATGTAATAATCTGGAACAACGTACTTAGTTAAAGGTAACGATACTTCACTGATAATTGCGCCTGCTTTTTCCAAAGCATCGATTTGTTCTTGGATAGCTGCACGCATATCACCATCAACGGCAGCCATATATTCTTTTACTACTGCTACGCGTAATCCCTTGACATCTTGACCAATGTATTTGGTAAAGTCAGGAACTGCCCTAGTTGACAAGGTCGAATCATGACCATCACTACCGGCAATAACATTTAAGACTTGAGCAGAAGTTTTGGCACGCTTACTCATGACGCCAATCTCATCTAAAGACGAGCCAAATGCTATTAGACCCCAACGTGAAACCCGACCATAGGTTGGCTTGATACCGAAAATACCATTAAATGCAGAAGGTTGTCTAATTGAACCACCAGTGTCAGAACCTAAGGCGGCAACTACTTGACCTGAAGCAACTGCGACTGCTGAACCACCAGAGGAGCCACCTGGCACTTTATCTAAATTCCACGGATTGTGAGTTATACCAAAATAAGAGTGTTCCGTAGATGAACCCATCGCAAATTCATCCATATTGGTTTTACCCACAAAAGTCACTTGCGCTTTTTTCAATCTTTCAATTACTGTTGCGTCATAAACTGGAATGTAATTATCCAAAATATGACTAGCGGCAGTAGTCTTAACGCCTTTAGTAATAATATTATCTTTAATGGCGATTGGAATACCTGCTAATTTATTATGCTCAAAATCCAAGTCATTTGCTGGTTTAGCATCATCTTGGATTGTGATCCAAGCATTTAACTTGTCATCAGTTTTTTTAATATTTTCAACTGTATCTTGCGCTAATTTGTCAGCTGACAAAGTGTTTTGGGCAAGTTTTTTATTCAAAGAGTCTATATCTTCATTTAAATAATTCATTACTCGTCCTCATCCTTATTAATAATTACAGGCACCTTAATGAAGCCATTGGCTTGGTCAGGAACATTTTTCATTAATTCATCTCTGTCTTGCCAGTGTTCCGGCTTATCTTCTCTGAAAACAGTATCGCGATCAACAACTTGAACAGTTTCTTTAACTCCATCAGTATTAACTTCAGATAATTGATCAGCCATATTGATAATCGAACTCATCTGTTCAGTTACTTTCGCAATATCTTTTTCATCAATTTCAAGTCGCGACAAAACCGCAACGTGCTTAATTGTATCTTCTGTGATTTTCACGCAAATATACCTCCTTATTCGCCACCATAAATATGAACTTGATAACCACTATCTCCCGTTTCCTTAGCAACTAGTGCTTGAATATCACTAACAGAGCCAATTTTGATTTCAATCGGCACATTATTTGCCAGATATTTCTTTGCGGTTGATAACACTAACCTAGTAAAACTTTGAATTTGTTCATACCCATAAAATTGAGTAGTAATTGAAATGTTTTCCTGAGCTAATTTACCATTCTCGTAGCGTAATGTTGCCGTTACCCCGCTAACGTTAGGGAAATAATTTTGAATAGATTCCTTGAAACTATTGAAGCTTGAGGCATCACTGCTGTTGATTGCTTTTTTATTGCCAACCGTAGGCAATACTTCTGCTTGCGTATCAATAGTTTTCCATTTAGTTATTTTACTACTATTGGCAACCGCTGTCCCGCTTAAAAAGTAAGTTCCTGCTACTAATGAGTCTTTACTTTCTTTAGCAAAAAGACCTACAGTAATTGGAACTTTTTTTAAAGCCTTTTTCTTGCGCAGGCGGGAGACAATTTTTTCGGCTGCTTGTTGACCAAATTGCTTTTGCTGAGAACGGGAAATTTCAGCTTGATATTCGGGGCCATCCTTTACCTTTTGGTAGTAGTCAATTGAGTTAATTGCCAAGCCAATACTAATGCCACCAATATGATAATTCGGACCAGAACCTGTTAAATAATCCTGTTCAAAAATTTCTTCTAGATAATAGGGCCGATAATTTTTCTTAGTCCCTGCTTCAGGATTAAGTCCACTTGGATTGTTTTTAGATTTTCGACCAAGCCACTCATTTGCCATATTGGCAGTGATGTACTGTCCTTCTTGGAAAACATAAGAATTAGTTGAATAGACGCCTTTAGAAATATCTACTAAACCGCGCTCCAGCTCGCGTGAATCAACTGAATTATTATTATTAGTTGCAGTCAGACCAGCTATCGGACTTGTAACATAATGCCCATTTTTGAGCAAAACAGTATAGCCATTATTACCTGTTTCAGTAGTTTGATAACTTTTTGCATTAGAATTTGAAGAAGTTTTCGCGTTGTTGGCCAAGTCGGAATTTTTTAAATTTCCACATGCCGTCAAACAGAGCGATGTTCCCAGAAGTGCTAATATTTGCAAGTATTTTTTCACTTTAAACGTTCCTTTATTTAACTTTGGCAATCGCTTCTTCTTCAGTCAATAATTGCACGCCTAGCTTCTGTGCTTTTGTAAACTTGGAACCAGCATCTTGACCATAGATAACATAATCAGTTTTACCAGAAACAGAACCAGTTACTTTTGCGCCAAGGGATTGTAACTTCTGAGTAAATTGACTTCTGGTATAGTGTGCCAGAGTACCAGTCAAAACAACGGTTTTACCTTTAAAATCGTTATCAGGAATAGCTGCCGCTACAGCTTCAGGGCTTTTACCCAAATAATCCATATTAACCCCACTGGCTTTAAGTTCGTTAACTAATTCCACCACTTCATTTTGGGCAAAATAGGTAGTCAAAGATTCTGCAATTGTCATGCCTATTGTAGCGATTGAAGCTACTTCTTGCACGTCTGCTGACATAATCTTTGCCATATTTTTAAACTTTTGTGCTATCAAACGAGCAGCTTTGGCGCCAACATGATCAATGCCTAATCCCGTCAGTAGCAATTCAACAGAATTACTCTTTGAGTTATTAATCGCATTCAATAAGTTGCTAATCGCTTTGTCTTTGAAATGATCTAATTTTTCTAAGTCTGCAGCTTGTAAATGATACAAATCAGCTACATTATGGACCAGATCATTTTTAATTAACTGTCTGACAATTTTTGGTCCCAAACCATCAATATTCATTGCGGGCCTGGAGGCAAAGTGGGTAATACCTTCCTCAATTTGTGCTGGGCAAGAAGGATTAACACACCGCAGCGCCACTTCATCTTTTAAGTGAATTAATTTTTCACCACAGGATGGACAAGAAGTAGGAATAGGATATGGTTGTGCATCCTTAGGTCTTTTAGCCAAAACTACTTCTGAAATTTCAGGAATAATATCGCCCGCTTTGTGCAACATAACGGTGTCCCCAATGCGAACATCCTTTTGCTGTAATAAATCGGCGTTATGCAAAACAGCATGTGAAACAGTTGTACCAGCAAGTTGCACCGGATCCATGATTGCAGTCGGCGTTACGACACCTGTACGACCAACTGTCCACTTAATTTCATGAACCACTGTTTGTTGCTCCTCCGGCGGAAATTTATAAGCTATTTCCCAACGTGGTACTTTGACCGTATTACCCAAATCTTGTTGTAAATTCAGAGCATCAACCTTTAAGACGATCCCATCAATACCATAATCCAGAGAATTTCTCTTTACCGTATATTCATCAATAAAAGCGAAGATTTCAGACATTTTAGCAATTCTTCGACCAGTTTGATTAGTATGAAAACCCAGCTGGGTCATTTTCTCAATTGCCTGATGCTGGCTTGTGATTTCTTGCGGTGGATTAACCCAAGTATAAATAAATGTACTTAAATGCCGGTGCTTAGTGATACTTGCATCCAGTTGCCGTAAAGAACCAGCAGCAGCGTTACGGGGGTTGGCAAAAACCGATTCACCTTTTTCGTCGCGTTCAGCATTAAGTTTAGCAAAAGGCTCTTTACCCATATAGCACTCACCACGAACTTCTGTGGTCAATTTTTCTGGTAGGGTTTGCGGAATATCTGAAATAAATTTGGCATTGGGAGTAACATCTTCACCGACTTGACCGTTACCTCTAGTAGATGCCCTAGTTAATTTACCATCAGTGTATTCTAACGCAATCGATAAGCCATCGATTTTTAATTCCACATTATAAGCAACTTCATGACCAATTTGTTTTCGAACACGATTATCAAATTCTTGGAGTTCTTCTTTAGAAAAGACGTCGCCCATTGAAAGCATTGGAATCTCATGGGTTACTTTGGTGAACTGGTTGTCAATTTGTCCACCGACTTTTTGCGTTATGGAATCTTGCGACACCAGCTGAGGAAATTCCTGCTCTAATTGAACTAAGCGATTATAATTTTTGTCATACACATTATCTTCTACCTCTGGGGTATCCTTGGTGTAATACGCGTTGGCCCATTCGTCCAACTTATCTCTCAGCGCAGCAACTTCTTTTCTGGCTTCATCAAGAGTTAAATCAGCCATTTTCTTCCTCCCGATTAAAAAATATATTTAAACTTCTATTTTTATTATACCTTTTTAATTGGTGCAAATGCTGCAAGAAGCCGTTTGATTCCTTTACCACTAAATGCAATATCGAGCTCCATATCTTCACCTTTACCGTTAACTTTGGTGACAACGCCTTTACCCCAAGCTTTATGTTCAACTTGGTCTCCAACGTTCCAGCCCTTCTTCTCGGCGCCAACGGCTCCAGATGGTTTGACTTTGGGTGTATATACCTGTGCTCGAGCACGCTCATCACTATTAGCAAATGGTGCTGTTGTAGTTTGAAAATTGGTACTAGTTAAGTCAATTGGCACAGAATTTTCGGTGTTCAAATCTTCTTGATCAATTTCTGCCAAAAATCTTGAAGGCAGGTTATTTTGCATCCGCCCGTACATCATCCGTGAATATGCGTTAGTTAAAAACAACTCTTGTTTAGCCCTGGTAATGCCAACATAGGCCAGTCGTCTTTCTTCTTCCAGCTGGTCGTCTTCCATTAAAGACCTTGACAAAGGAAAGAGCCCGTCTTCCATTCCGACTAAAAAGACCACTGGAAATTCCAACCCTTTTGCCGCATGCAAGGTCATCAATGCTACTTGATCATCATTATTGGCCAAATCATCTTGATCACTTAAAAGAGACACTTCAGCTAAAAAATCGCTAAGTGCGTTGTCATCTGCAGCACTTTCTTCATATTCATCATCAAAACGCTTTGTTACCGATAGAAATTCATCAAGGTTTTCCAGTCTGGTTTCAGCCTCAATAGTATGTTCAGCCTTAAGCGCAGCTGTATAACCAAAATCCTGCAAGACTTTTTCAGTTAGACCGGTAACGCTATGACCTGCAGCATAACTAATTGCATCACGTAATTTAGCTCCGAAGTCGCTTAATTTGGCGGCGGCGCGAGGTGAAACTCCCGACATATTTAGATGATTAAACGCTTCGAGAAGCGTCAAATTATTTTCTTGGGCAAAATCCAAAAAGCGGCGTACGCTCACTGGTCCAATACCTCTTTTGGGAGTATTAATAATCCGGTTAAAACTCATTGTGTCACTCGGATTAGCTACCAGCTTCAAATAAGCCATAATGTCCATAATTTCTTTTCTATCATAGAATTTATGACCACCAACTATTTGATAGGGCACATTTGACTTTACAAAAGACTCTTCTACAGTTCTGGATTGCGCATTTGTACGGTATAAAACCGCAAAATCATTGTAAGACCGCTTTTTAGTTTTAACTTCTTCCTGAATTTTAGCAATAATAAAATGGGCTTCATCATCGCCGCTTTGAGCACGATAATATGTTACTTTGGCACCCTCACCTTGATCAGTCCACAAGTTCTTAGCCTTGCGGTGACTGTTATTCTTAATAACCGCATTCGCAGCTGCTAAAATATGACCTGTTGAGCGATAATTTTGTTCAAGCTTAACTGTTTGAACACCGGCATCACGATAGTCCTGCTCAAAATTCATAATATTTTCCATATTAGCGCCGCGCCATCCATAGATAGACTGATCAGCATCGCCCACAACACAAATATTTTTGTATTGGGCTGCCAGTGCGTGACATAACTCGTATTGGGCTTGATTAGTATCCTGATACTCATCTACCAAGATGTAGCGAAACTTGTTTTGATAATAATGTAAAACCGTACTATCGCTCTTGAATAAAACCAAAGTCTGCATAATCAAATCATCAAAATCCATAATTTGATCGTGCTTTAAGCGTCTCTGGTATTCCCGATATACCCTTGCAGTTATCTTTTCAAAAGGTGAAGCCGCACTAGCTGCATAGGCATCTGGCGTGAGCAAATCATTCTTTCCGTTAGAAATTGCCGCTAAGACTCTTCTAGGTTCATACATCTTCGGGTTAATATTTTGCTCTTTTTCAATGTGCTTAATCAACGTAAGCTGCTCTGCAGAATCAGCAATTGAAAAATTACCAGTATAGCCGATTTTTTCAGCATCCCGCCTTAAGATACGTACACAAAGAGCATGAAAAGTAGACATCCAAATGCTATCGGCACGGGCACCCAGTAATTTCTGTTCTCTTTGTCTCATTTCACTAGCTGCTTTATTAGTGAAAGTAATGGCTAAAATATTCCAGGGCGCAACCTCTTTTTCAGCAACCAAATAGGCAATTCGGCGAGTTAACACAGATGTTTTGCCAGAACCGGCTCCTGCAACAACCAATAATGGTCCTTCCGTAATCTTAACTGCCTTTTTTTGTTGTGGATTTAATCCTGTCAAAATTGATTCTGTGTTCATTCTGAATCCTTTCACCCCGAAAATTTATAACTATTTTATTGTACCAAAAATCATGACCATCTTTGGAGTTGATTGCACTCTATTTGTCAAAACGGTCAAGGTTGTATTCTTCAATTAATTTGATTAATTTATCAGCATAATTAGGGTCAGTGGCATAGCCGTCTTTAACCAAAGCGCGTGCCTGTGCCCGATAATTTTTGGCAGCTAAAACATGACTGTATTGGTTAGCATCCCAGCTGGTGCCTTTTTGAAACAGCCGCGCATGGGCCCTGATAGAAGCCTCATAAGAGTCATAAATTTGAAAGCGGGCTTTAACGATAATCCACTTACCCTTTTCAAATTCTTTAGTTTTTAAAACAGCCGAAGTATTGGGATTATTGCCCTTGACACCAAATAAATTATTATATTTTTGCGAAAGGTCACTTTTGCCATAATCGCTTTCAAGACAAGCTTGAGCTATTGTAATGCTGGGTAATAAATCAAAGGACTTATCAACTTCCTTGGCTATTGGTCCAATCTCCCTAATAAAAGCTTTATGCTGCCTGATTATTTTTTGTCTGGCTTCTTCGCGAGCAAGTTGCTCTTGTCTAATTTGCTCTGACTGAATTGCCTGACGACGATAATAGCGAAAAGCTGCAAACGCAACAATAAGTGCAAATAAAATAATAAACGTGCGGATAATGATCGCTGTGTTAGATAATTTTCTGCTTTTTCGTTTTCTCGCCATAGATTTTCCCTTGCTTTAAAAAATTCTCTTAATTAAGTATAACCTCTATTGGCTGTAAATTATGCAATGTAATTAATTTTTAAAATAAAAATAGTAAAAATTATACTTTCTTTGGTTCTTTAAATTAGGGCACAAAAAAAGGAGCTTCAGCTCCAATAAGTTTTATGCGGGCAAGAAGACTCGAACTTCCACGATCTAAAAACGATCACAAGATCCTTAGTCTTGCGCGTCTGCCATTCCGCCATGCCCGCAACACATTCAATACTATAACCCAAAATTAACTTTAACACAAGACTTTTCTTACTCATTTTAGCTAAAAATGGTTTAATTTACCATTTGCTCATTGACATACCGGGCATACAGGCTGTGATTTTGCATCAATTCATGGTGAGTACCGTGACCTGTTATTCTACCATGCTCAACAAAATAAATTTGGTCGGCATTAACAATTGTAGCGAGCCTGTGAGCAATGACCAACGTGGTGCGGTTGACCATCAATTTGTCAAGTGCCTGCTGTACTTTGCCCTCTGATTCTGAATCAAGGCTGGCAGTAGCTTCATCCAGCATCAATATTTTAGGATTTCTTAAAAAGGCACGGGCAATAGCTAAGCGCTGCTTTTGTCCGCCTGATAGTTTAATTCCTCGTTCGCCAATTTCAGTTTCCATTTGGTCAGGAAATGCCCGCACAAAATGATCAGCATAAGCCAGAGCAAGTCCATGCCACAGCTCATCGTCAGTTAATTTTTGATTTAACCCATAAACCAAATTATCACGGATTGTTCCAGAAAATATTGCACTGTTTTGTGAAACATACCCTATTTGGTTACGCCAGTTAACCAAATCAATATCCTGAATATTTTGGCCTGCAATAGTAAATTGACCGCTAGCCGGTTGGTAGAAACGCTCTAATAAAGAAAAAATGGTAGATTTACCGCCGCCACTTGGTCCTACAAAAGCGATTACCGAGTTAGGTTTAGCAGTAAATGAAATTGATTGTAAAACCGGTTCACCTTTTTTGTAACTAAAACTAACTTTTTGAGCAGTGAGAGTTTTATTAGTTAAATCGCAACTTTGATGCGACAAATTTTGTTCAGGCTTAATCTTTAAAATTGCCTGAATACGTTCGGTTGATCCTAAAGCCTTTTGAATTTGAGAAAAGAAAGTTGCAAAATTGGCAACCGGTGCAATTACATTAAATAAATAAAGCAGAAAAGCCACTAATGAACCACTTGTTAATGAGCCTTGACCCACTCTAATAATGCCAAAAGCTAAAATACCAGCGAAGGCAGCCATCATCAAGGTCATGATAATTGGCTGCAATACAGCTTCGACCCGCGCGTCGAGCACCCCGATGCCAAAGATTCTTTGGATCATTTTATTGCCCGCTTTTTGTTCGCACTCTTCACCATTACTGGATTTTATCAAACGGACTTCGGATAGTTTTTCACTGACAGCGCCATTAAACTCGGCAGTTGCTGATTGCAGCTTGCGTCCTAAACGCACCATTATGCGCCCCACTGGTAGTAAAATGATTACCACAATGGGCACGACCGTAAACATGAGTGTTGCCATTTGCCAATCCATGACTACCAAGATAATTAGTGAAAATAAAAGCTGAATAGCACCGGTAATAAAATTGGGAAATTGTGAGGCCAGTAAGTCTTTAATAATTCCCGTATCATTCACTAGCCGAGAGCTGCTTTCGCCGACTTTGTTTTCATCAAAATAAGTCACTGGCAGTTTAAGCAAATGCTCCCAAAGGCGTTCACGCAAACTCTTAACTACGCTCTCGCCAAAATAACGCAAAACATAGCCGCCCAAAGTTCCCAGAATTAACTGCAAAACAAAAACAACGATAATAATTATTAAACTTGAATAATTAAAACTATCCCATTTGCTTGTGTCTACCAGCACCTTAGTCAGCAAAGGCAAAGCCAAATTAGCAACACTGGTAATTAAACTAAGTATTAATCCGAGTGCAAATAATGATTTTTTAACGTTTAAGCTTTTTAAGAGTTCTAAAAAATCACTAAGTTTAACCATTTGCTTTTTATCTTGTCGTGACTTGAATGCCATCTAGGATACCGGCTTTCTGAATTTAGACTAAATAAAAAGTCTTTCAATTATCTATTGAAAAACTTTTTATTTTCTAATTATAAATCTTCATTTTCATTATGCCAGCATTTAGGGTAAAAGTCGCGGTTGTATTTGCGCATTTTAACAAATCTACAATAATTCCGCACACAATCATCATCCATATCAAAATCAGGGCGACAATGATGGTGTTTTGGCATATGTTTACACATTTTATGTAGCTCCTCTTTAGAACAATCATGATCTGCCGCATATTTACACCATTTCTTAAACTTTGCCATGCAGTCTGCCGGATCAACCATTTCCCCCATTTTTTCTTTGAAATCGTCATCCCAATTATTGCTTATTTTTTCTAATAATTGTCTTAGTTGCTTCTGTTCTTCCTCTGTTAGACCAGCAAAAAATGGTTCGGTATCCCGCTTATCTACCCACAGCTTTAATTTGTTAGCCTTTTCTCTTCCAGAATCAGTTAAATAAACCCGTTTTACCCTTTTATCTTGGTCATCAGTTTTACGGGTAATATCGCCTTTTAGTTCCATTTTTTTCAATAATTCAGCAAGAGAACCCGGTTTAAGAGCCAGAATCTCCGCTAAGTAATTTTGCGATAAGCCATCTTCAAGTTTTAAGACAGCTAAAACCCGTTTTTGCCCTGATATTGGTCCCTTGTTCTGATATAAATAATAACGACTGGCACGCATTATGTAATGAAGCTGTCTCATTAAATCATCACTTAATTCACTCATAATTAATCTCCTTTAAATTAAAAAAGTTAGGTACCTAATATTTATAATTTCATTATAGTTTGGTACCTAACAAAAAGTCAAATTATAGCAAAAGATTTTTAGTGTAAATTAATGGCTAAATTCTGCTTCAACAATTTTAATTTTCCCCCGCATCTGCCACAGGCAAAGCGCCGCAAGTTAAGCCGCCGGACACGTAAAAACTCTTGGCCGCATTTGGTGCAAACATATAAATATTTTGCTTTCCTAGTCCTTTTTAAGCCAATATCCGGTGCATAGCGCGAGCCTCCTACTGCACTAAGCAAAGTTTTAAAATCTTGATCTTGATGACGGTAGCCTTGATGACTTAAATGCAAGTGATAATGGGTTAATTCGTGTTTAATAATGCCAATCAATTCCCGGAAATATTGCGGTGCTAAAAAATGGGCGTTAATCTCAATATGATGATCGTCTAAATGATAGCGACCACCGGTTGTGGTCATCCGGTAATTAATTTTTACTTGGTGGTTAAATTGCCTGCCAAAATACCTGAGAGAAACTTGCTCCACTAAATTTTGCAATTCTGCTGCAGTCATATTATCTGAAAAGTTTGGCATAAAGAGCTGCCTCTTTTTTAGTCTTAATCCTGACTTTAAGAGCCGTAACCAATTTTCTTTTTAAAGGTTTAGCACCTTCCATCCACGTGCCGGTAAACACATGAATAGTTTTTGATTGTGCTGACGGATTACAAAGAATACCATCAGGATAAACATGGATTCCTGCTTGCAACTCCTGCTCTTGGTTATTTGGTTGGGCACCATACTTATTTTTTAAAATATCAGACATAGAAACCGTATTAACACCTGCCAGTTGGTCTTGCTTATCAAAGGTAAAATTGCGGTCATCATAATAAGAAAGCATGTCCTGAATGAGAGGATGTCCCTTTTCAGCTCCAAAGACTGCCGTAAACGGATTCTCTTTATTTTCAAAGCCAACAAATGCCTTATTATTTAATAAATCATGCAAATCATCCAGCACCAAGACATCAGTATCCATATAAATGCCGCCCATTTCGTAAACGGCCTTAGCCCTGATATAGTCGGAAACAAATGCCCATTTTTTTGCTTGATAAGCCTGCTCAACATATTTATTTTCGTGAATGTCAAAATTATGCTCATTCCACTCAATAATCTGATAGTCTTGCAAATGTTTTGACCAAGTTTTCATACAGCGCTGAATATTCTTGGGTTTGGGATTGCCGCCTACCCATACATAATGAATTATTTTCGGAATCATAACTAACCTCGAGTAAAAAACTTTTTCAATAACAATATTATGTCTTGGTTAAAATCAAGTTTAAACAAAAACATCAAAGCAATGTACAAAACAAACATAATAATTGATTTGAATAACATATTAAGAAAAGCAGATGCAAACATTTGTGGTAAAAAGAGCCCGACTGCTAAAACAATAATAGCAATTATAAAATATTTGGGAATTTCACGAAAAGAGTATTTAAAATCATAGCCATCGCGAACTATCCATAAACGCAAGACTAATACAATGAACTCGGTGATTAAGATCGCAATCATTGCCCCCGTGGCGCCGTAAAGCTGATCTAGAAAGTAGCTCAATACCACTTCTAACACAGCGCCGACTATCACTGGAATAGCATAGTCACGATCTCGGTGATTAGCAAGTGCAAATTGATTGGCAAATACCCCGCCTGTAGGAATCATAATGATTGTCAACGCAAAGAAAAACATCAGCGGGGTCATAGGAATAAATTTATGACCAAAAAAGAAGGGCACAAATTCTTTAGTATTAGCCATTATGATGACTGCAAACAATGTTCCCAGCATCACGGTTGCTTCCAAAGACTTTTTTAAAATGACCCTTTGTTCTTTTTTACCTTCACCCGCCATTTTAGGCATGATGACTAAAGAGATACTGGTAACAATTCCTAAAACCATATTGGAAATTCGTTGCGAATTATCATAATAAGCAACTTGGGTCGAATTTTGAAACAGTCCTAATATCGGTTTATCAAGCGAGGTATAAATTTGGGTGGCAATTTGCGGAATTAAAAGGGTAATGATTGCTTTAACAGTTGCGCGGTATTGATAAAAATGCTTGACGGGTCCACCAACATAGCGGTGAATGTCAAACCAAAAAACAAACGATCCTAGCATTGTAGAAACTGACATAATCAACATGTATTTCCACAAGTCACCCGGATTTTTTACTAATAGTAAGATTAAAAAAACAGATACTAATTTAACAGCAGTATTTTTCAAAACTACCCGGCCGAAATCTGCCAATCCCTGAAAAAACCAGGAAATATCTACTTGAGCTGAAATCAGATATGGCACCATTAACAATAAATATTGACCGTACTTAATCTTAAAAAAGCTGGTCACAGCAATTAAAATACCAATAGTTACAATTCCGGCAATTGCTTGAAAATACCATAAGCCCCAGAATGCCTTAGTCAAATCTTGCTGATTGCCAAAGGCCCTGATTTGAGAAATTGTCCGCATTCCAATATAGGAGACAGAAAGCGTACAAAAAATCATCAAAAACTGCACAATGTTGTTAACATTGCTGTAAATACCGTAAGTTTTAGGACCCAGAATTCTAGAAAGATAAGGAACCGTTATTAAAGGTACTAATACTAGAAATATTTGGTAAACCGCATTATATAGAATATTTAAAAAAGTTCTTTTCACAATTCTCCCTCTAGTATTTTTTTGTCATTAAAGTGAAAACCTGCTCACAATATGAAGCAGACTGCACCTCATTGGTTAAATTGCGCCAATATTGTCTTTTAGCTTGGTAATGGTCTGGAGCAGCAACTGCTTCTAATAATTGCGTTTGCGTATTAACACATTTACCGGGAACCACCTCTTTAAATGGTCCAAATAGCAGCCCTCGAGTTTTTTCATATTGCTCAAGATACGCGGTTATAAAAACAATAGGCTTATTCAAATTGAGATAGTCAAAATAAATTGAAGAAAAGTCAGTAATCAGAAAATCAGTGCTGCCCAGCAATTCGTACAAATCATAGTCATGCTGGTACAAAAAATCGTTGTTAAGAAAACTGATATTTGAAAAATGACTGTGCTGCTTTTTGAATAAACGCATTTCGTAGGGATGCAATTTAACAATTAAAAATTGGTTTTTGGCCTTTAAACTGGCATTCAGCTTTTCCACATCAAAATCGGGTAATGCCAAAAAATTACCGTCCTTAATGCGATTCATAATTTCTTCATCCGCCATTTCATAGCGAAATGTGGGCATGAAAATTCCAATTTGTGCCTGAACATCATCTTGGCCAAATAATTGCTGTAAAAGTTCTTTTTTCGTCACTGCCGGTCTGGTTAAGGCGTCAAGACGGGGAAAGCCAACTTGGCGATACTTATTGGTTTCAATACCAGTGCACGCACTCATCAGAGTTTCATAGAAATCAGAACTGGAACAAACCATATCGGCATTTCGCCGCCATAATCTGGCATTGCGCTCATCAGTTTTATAATCAGTATTATTAGCCATGATGCCCATTCTCTTGAGTGGAATACCATGCCAAAACTGGATGCTAATTTGCTTACGGTGAATTTTAAACGGTTGGTGTGTCGTAAAAATGTATTTTGCTGCACCAATTTGTCTCCATGTTTTAAGTGGTAAATGTGAGGATGGCCAAGGTTCCACCAAAGCAACATCATATTCCGGATGGTGCTGTCTTAAATATTTGGCAAACAGATAGCCGTTAGACCCGGAACGGCCGGCACCATTCAAAATTACCACCTTATTTTCCTTGATCCTTGTAAGTTTAGCTCCGATTCTCATTAAATTGAGATATAGCCGAAATAAAATATTTTTCATTATTTAACTTCCCAAATTCTTATTCATTATAAGAGTACAGAAAAAGCCTGAGAGAACTCAAGCTTTTTTGCTTTATTTTTCTGTTTTTTAATGATTATCACTCAGTAAAACTTCAAAAACGTTCATTCTGGTAACAAAAAGCAGTTTGCAAATCTATTATTTACTATTAGAATATGAAATGTTAAATAGAGCTTAAACAAAGGAAAAAAATGAACACCAAAAATTCCGTTTCTAACAAAGTTATAGTAATATATCTCGTCATCTTTTACATTTGGTGGACGATTGAAGAACTCGCATATTGGAGTTATACCAGCAACACTTTAGCACAGGTTTTACTAAGTTCATCAGTCAAATTACTTACTTGGAGTATCCCGGCATTTATTTTAATTAAAAAATATTCTCATCAACTCAAAATCGGGTATCCCCAACTATTCAAAAATCGTTTTAAGCCATCGCCATATTTAGTTGGTATCTTTATTATGGTAACCTATTTGGCTATTATACTTTACTTTGAAAACGGCGGTTTTAAAATTAATCCTAATTTTAGAGCCAGTGATTTCATTGATAAATTTTTAGTGGTTGGAATTACTGAAGAATTAGTGTTTCGCGGTTGGCTTTTAAATGCTCTGCTTAAGAAAATGTCAACTTGGCTGGCTCTCATCGTTAACAATTTACTCTTTTTGTGTATTCATTTGCCAATTTGGTATCAGACCCATACTTTGGTAGCTAATTTTACCTCGGGTGGTTTTATCAGTGTTTTTATTTTGGGCTTGATATTCGGGCTGCTATTTATCAGAAGCAAAAACATCTGGGTTCCGATTGTTTATCATATGCTTTGGGACATAATCGTGACGATTTTTTAAAAACAAAAAAGACAGTGAATATTCACTGTCTTTTTCTTAATAAATAGCTAATGGTTCCTTATGATCCGGCTTAGGATAAGCATGTTCTAACTCCTGTAAATCTGCAGCAGACAATTCAATATCCAAAGCTTTCATATTTGATAACAGGTGAGTTGAACTACTGCTTTTTGGAATGGCTAATGTTTCGTCCTGTTGCATTACCCAAGCTAACAAAATCTGGTATGCACTGGCATGATGCTCAGCCGCTACTTCTATGACAGCCTGATTTTGCATCATGGTGCTACCCATCTTGGGTCCACGACCTAGCGGACTATAAGCTATGAGAGGAACACGATGCTTTTTTTGCCACGGAAGCAAACTAAACTCAATTCCTCTGGTTTCTAAATTATAAAGATCCTCATTAACCGCGCAGTTTTTACCATGTGGCAGTTGCCATAATTCTTGCATATCAGCAATATCAAAGTTTGATACGCCCCAAGAGCGAATAAGACCTTCATCTTGTAAAGACTGCAGTTCTGCCACGGTTTCTGTTAAAGGGACCATGCCCCGCCAATGATAAAGATATAAATCCAGATAATCGGTTTGAAGTCTCTGCAAACTTGCAGTCAAACTTTGACGCATTCTCTTTGCAGAAGCATTCTGTGGCAGCACTTTGGAAATTAAGAAGATATCAGAGCGCTGATAGTTTTTTATAGCCTTGCCTACCAGTAATTCAGAACGCCCATTGCCATACATTTCGGCGGTATCAATTACCTTTAATCCAGCATCAAGACCAGCACGGATAGCTTTTATCTCCTCATCTTGTACTTCTGGATCATCTCCCATTTCCCAAGTGCCAATACCTAGTGCTGGCAGAACTTGGTCGTTAATTGTGACACTTTTCATAAGAAACCTCCTTATGAACAACACCCAACTTTATTTGTGTATATATAACTGATGATATGTAGGTACATGATTTACATTATAATAAAACATATTCTAAACATTTATACCTGCTAGAACCAATTGTAACACCACTCGCCTGCTTTATGCGCGAATATGTCCCGTATAATGCCTATACATCTCTCTTTTAATGTGACGCCACTTTACTTACTTGATAATGTCTTTTTATGTGAAAGCGGAGTAATTGTTTTTTATTTATTATCAGTATAAAATCAAACTTAAAGAGGTAAATTATAATGGTAAATAATTTCAAAAATTCAGATAAATTATCTGGACAAAAATGGTTGATAATACTACTGGCAAATGTAATAGCCTATTGTTGCTTGATCATGCCTGGTATACAAGTACCGGAGTTTTTAGTTTTTGATGAAAATCATCCTACTTTAGTAGCCGCCGGTTTTCAAATTTTGGTAGTAACTGTCTTTTTACTAATTCAAATTATCGGTGTACAAATTGCTACTGGACGAAAATGGCATGAACTTTTTCATATTCCTCACGCTAAAGAATGGCTGTGGGTATTAATTTTCTTTATTTTTGCTTACATAGTTTCTGTTTTATCAGGAATGGTTTCGCAAAAGCTATTTGGCTCGGTGTCAGGTAATGCCGCTGCCGGACTGACAATGAACACCCCCAATGTTTGGCTAATCTTTATCTATCAGCGCTTTAGCAGTGCAATTCAAATTATGGGCGAAGAATTCTTAGCAATCATGCCGCTTTTAGCAGTCACGCAATTAGTTAGTGCAATACACTGGCCCCATCCGTTACTCTGGGGCAATATCGCCTCGGCTTTAATTTTTTCATTACTACACTTATCTACTTATGATTATAATTTAGGCTATGTTATCTTGGGGTTAGCATTCACACGTTTAGTATTAAACTGGGCTTTTATCAAAACAAACAACATGTGGGTGAGCTTTTTAGTTCACTTTCTATTTGACACTTTAGCTTTTTTAATGTTGCTACTGGTAACAAAATAATTACTAAAACTTGCTTTTAGTTTATATCATAACTGCTAATTAAAGTGGCAGTTATGATTTTTTATTTATTCGGAAATTTAACCAGCAAGCTTGATATTTAATGCAACATTATCTATTAAGAAATCAAATGTCAAATGCTTATTTTTAATAGAATTACAACCAAATAAAAAAGCCGCTAGCACCACATGCTAACGGCTTGATCTTATTTTTTCTTTAATGAACGCTGAAATTTACGCAATTTCTTTAACGCCCAGTCATAATGACTAGAAGTGTTCGCAATAAAGTATGTAGCTAAAGCATTATTTCCAGTCCACGGAAAAACTTTCTTTTGAAAAAGTTGCTCTTCAGAAAAAGTGTCTAGCAATTTCATTGTTTCTTTATGGCTTTGAGCTAATAACTTTTCTGCCTCTGGCAAAGAAGTAGTTTGGTGTTTTTGCCAAAATTGCTGGTTCATTTCACCATAATTGCGCCAATTATACCCTGCCGGCAAGAAATCCTGCTCTTTACCAGATTGATTATTTTTAATCCAGTCTAACAGCAACCTTTGCCATTCATATAAATGGACCAATACGTCGCGCACATTATGATCTCGCTTCCAGTGAGCTTCTTTTAGTTTGCTCGTGTCGAAGTTAAAGTCTTCAGACCGTGCTTCTTCAGGAAGATTAGCAATCAAATCAACAATCTTTTGATATGAAGAATTACTAGCTTCAATCAATTCTGTTTTTGTTTTTGGTCGTGGCATATTTTTACCCTTTATTAAAATCCCAATTTTTTCAACTTTTATCATTTTAGCATAGAGTATTTATTTCTTGGAAAAATTTTATTAATTTGCACTAATTATGCAAAGACAACTTGGTAATAAAAAAAGCATAATACTAAATTGTAGTATTACGCATTTTATTCTTATTAATTTACGATAAATGCTTACCAATAGCACTACCAATAATTGATAATGTAAAGCACACAACAAAATACAGGACTGCCAAAGCAGCAAACATCGGTAAGATGTAGTTTGCATTTTGCCCATAAATCACCTGCGCATGTTGCATCATTTCCGGCACAACAATGATCGTCGCAAGTGAAGTATCCTTAATCAGAGAAACAAACTGACTGATAATTGTCGGAATCATGTTTTTATAAGCTTGAGGTAGAACCACATGCCAGAGCGCTTGAACAAAAGACATGCCAGTTGACCGTGCACCTTCCATTTGCCCGATAGAAACTGATTGAATACCTGAACGCACAATTTCAGCAATCATACAAGATTCAAATACCGTCATCGCTATTATTGCCGCAGGGATTGTCTCTGGTCTTAAACCAAAGTTCGGTAAGCCAAAATAAGTAAAGAAGATAATCAACAGCAAAGGAATATTTCGAATAATATCAATAATAAAACCTACAAAAGCCGAAAGATACTTAATTTTAGTGTATCTGATTATTCCTAAAATTGAACCAATAATAAAACTTAAAACAACTGAAATTACAGATATGTAAATAGTTACCCAGAGGCCCATTAACAAAAAGCGCACATTAAGCCATGAAAAGGCATTAATCCAATTTTGCATTTTCTAGTACCTCCTTTTAACCTAATTTCTTTTCTAAGTGTCGCATATAATAGCTAAGCGGCAATGTCACTATTAGGTATAAAACCCCTACAACCAAATAACTGTTAATGGTATCAAAGGTAGTAGATGCAATTGAGTTTGCCTGATACATTAAATCGAATCCAGCCACAAAAGCTAAAACCGATGAATTTTTAACCAAGTTAACAAACTGGTTACCTAATGGTGGAATGACTATTTTAAATGCCTGAGGTAAAATAATGTAACGCATTGCCTGCCAATAAGTCATGCCAGTTGACCGCGCACCCTCCATTTGTCCGCCAGAAACAGATTGAATTCCTGACCGAATTGTTTCTGCAATAAAAGCGGAAGTGTAAAGTGTTAAGCCAATAGTTCCCGCAGTAAAACCATTTATTTTGACCACATACATAGGAATTACTAAATAGAAAAACATAGTAATTACAAGCAAAGGAATGTTACGCATAATTTCCACATAAGCATGCCCAATTACACGCATTACTTTACTTGGAACAACTTCCATAATTGCAAAAATTGTTCCAATTATTAAACTGAAAAATAGAGCAATTACACTGGATAATACTGTCCAGCCCAAGCCAATAAACAGCTGGGTGCTGAATTTTGAAAAAATATTAATCATCGGCGATACAGCTCCTTATACTTAAATCCTGGAACATCGCCAAACCACTTTTTAATTAAGCGATTGTATTCACCGTTATGCTGCATTTCAAGAACTGCCTTGTCTACAGCTTCAGTAAATGAGGTTTGTCCCTTATTAACCGCAACACCGTATGGTTCAACAGTAAAGGTACCGCCACGAACTTCGTAGCCCGGATTTTGCACCGCTAAACCAAATAAAATCCCGTTATCAGTAGTTAGAGCATCTCCTTGATGTGACTTCAATGCATTCATTGCTTGAGCGTAATCCTGCAATTCGATCACTTTTGCTTTAGGAGCTACCTTTTTAATGTTTGCAACCGAGTTGGCACCCACAACACCGATAACTGTCTTACCATTTAGATCCTTGGTACTCTTAATTGGAGAGTTTTTAGGAACTAACAGAGATTGACCGGCATCAAAGTATGATTTTGAAAAAGAAATAATCTTTTTACGTTCTGGCGTAATTGACATAGTGGCAATTACGGCGTCGACATTACCATTCTTTAACAGTGGGATTCTGGATTGAGAGGTAGTAGTGACAAACTCTGCCTTGCCACTAGGTCCCAAAATATGTTTGGTAATATGTTTAGCCATATCAACATCAAAGCCCTTTTGCTGTCCGTCTTTAACATCAATTAAGCCAAAAAGCTTAACGTCACCTTTAACACCCCAAACAATAGTATTAGATTGCTTAGCATTTTTTAAAACGGATTGATCATTAACGCTTTTACCACAGCCGGTTAACATTAAAATACATGCTAATAAAGGAAGTAGCCAAAATTTCTTTTTCATGATTGGCCTCCTTAGTGAGAAATGATTTTACTCAAAAATTGTTGTGCCCGCTCCGTCTTAGGCTGTTTAAAGAAGCTCTCGCTATCGTCATCCTCAACAATCCGACCTTGATCCATAAAGATAACTCTGTTAGCTACCTCTTTGGCAAAGCCCATTTCGTGAGTAACAATTAGTGAAGTCATTCCACTTTCATTAGTAACTCGTTTCATAACTTGTAAAACGTCATCAATCATTTCCGGGTCAAGAGCAGAGGTTGGTTCATCATATAAAATAAGCTTTGGCTTCATTGCCAAGGTCCGCGCTATCGCGACACGCTGCTTTTGACCACCGGAAATCTGTGACGGCATATTATGTGCCCATTTCCGCAGTCCAACCATATCAAGTAAGTCTAAAGCCTGTTTTTTATTTTCATCTTCAGGAATATGACTTACTATTCTAGGCGCCAACATGATATTTTCAAGCACATCTTTATTTTTATATAAATTAAAGTGCTGGAAAACCATGCCAACATCACTACGTAAAATATTAAGATTGGTCTTAGGATCTGACAGATCGTGACCGTTAACTATTAACTTACCTTTCTGGATTGTTTCAAGGCCGTTTACGGTACGTACCAGAGTACTCTTACCGGAACCAGATGGTCCAATCAAAACCACCGTCTCACCTTGATCAATCTCTAAATTAATGTCGTGCAATGCATGAAAATGGCCATAAAATTTTTGCACATTATGGAATTCAATCATCGACATTGTCATCGCCCCTTTCATAATCAATGCATGAAATAATAAGTTATAGAAACCATTTTACTATACCAGTTAAGAATTTTAAAAGTTATACACGTTTTTTAATAAAAATTTATAGAAGCACATGTTTAATTCACATTATCTCAAAAGTGAATTTTGCACTGCTATATCAACAAATTTAAAGTTTTTGCAAAACTTTTTATGTTCATTAATAATATTTTACCGGTAAAAGTTGCCAGTAATAATTAAAATTATCTGGTAAATAAACTAGCTCTATTTGCATATTACCACTTTTAAATTCAAACAAGCTGGATTACACTTTTTAGAAAGGAGATTTTTATGAAAAAAAGTGAAAATTATCAACTACTTTATAAACAAGCTCAAAGTCTGCTGCAAGATGAACACGACTTAATAGCCAATATGAGTAACATCAGTGCTTTGCTTTATAACGGCTTAAAAGATGTCAGCTACGCCGGGTTTTATCGTTATCAAAAGCAAGAGTTAATTTTAGGACCCTTTCAGGGCCCTGTCGCCTGCATGCATATTACACTCGGAAAAGGGGTTTGTGGGGTAGCAGCAAAAACGCGCAAAACTCAAATTGTGCCTGATGTCCACCAATTCTCTGGTCATATCGCCTGTGATGCCAATACAAATTCTGAAATTGTAATTCCTGTTTTAAAAAATAATAATCTTATTGCAGTGCTTGATCTTGACAGCAATAGCTTTAGCAGATTTGATCAGGTGGATGCAGATTACTTGTCGCAAATTGCCGCTCTTATTTTAAACTAAGCAACTCACTTTCAAAATATACACAAAAAGATGACAAATTTGGTTAATTAAACCCAAATTTATCATCTTTTTTTATAAGATATTAAATTTTAGTTGTGCTATTTTTTACCAGCTAAACGCTGACATAACTTAACGATTTCAACAATCAAAATCATGCAAATTCCAGCCCCTAAAACTATCAACCATTGAGTTGAATTTAATTCAGTCACATCAAAGAACTTGGTCATGAAAGGCAATTCAACAGCTGCCATGACAATAGCAGAAATCAGTATTGCCCAGTTAAACCATTTATTAGCAAAAGTTCTCTGGGAAAAGATTGATTGGTGAATGTATTTAGAATTAAAGGCGTGAAACAGTTGTATTAACCCTAAGGTGAGAAAGGCCATTGTCAAAGCATCAGCATGTTGTAAATTGGCATTACCCATGTGAGGACCAAAATTCAAGCCCAACTGGTAAGTAGTTAAAACAATACCCCCTTCTAAAATTCCTTGATAAATAATTGAACTCGCAACACCACCGCTAAAGAAGTTGGATTTTTTACCACGCGGTGCCCGTTTCATGATGCCTTTTTCAACAGGTTCAAGACCTAAGGCAATAGCAGGCAAAGTATCGGTTACTAAATTAATCCATAATAACTGTACTGGAGCTAAAATATCCCAGCCTAACATAGTCATCATAAATACTGTTAAAACTTCACCGACGTTACAGCTCATTAGGTAAAGAATGGCTTTTTGAATATTGCTAAAGACTTTACGTCCTTGCTTGACAGCTTCAACAATAGTAGCAAAGTTGTCATCTGCTAAAACCATGTCACTAGCGCCCTTTGATACTTCAGTACCGGTAATACCCATGCCAATGCCAATATCAGCTTGCTTTAAACTAGGTGCGTCATTAACTCCGTCGCCTGTCATAGCTACAATTTTGCCTTGAGACTGCCAAGCCTTGACAATGCGAACTTTATGCTCGGGTGAAACTCTGGCGTAAACATCAAAGTCAGTCACATGTTTTTCTAAATACTCATCGCTAAATTCATCAAGCTGAGCACCGGTGACTACTCGTTCATCTTGTCCCGGCTTTAAAATTCCCAGCCTTTCCGCAATTGCCTGTGCAGTTACCTGAAAGTCACCTGTAATCATAACAGTTCTAATACCGGCATTATGAGCTTCCACAATTGCCTTTTTGGCTTCTGGCCGTTCAGGATCAATCATCCCTACCAAACCAGCAAAAATTAAATCCTGCTCGACGTTATCAGTTGTAGGGTCATCATATAGCTGCTTAACAGGTTTATAAGCCAAACCTAGAACACGTAAGGCATTTTGTGCCATGTTTTGGTTTGAAAGCATAATTTCTTCTTTTTGTTTTTCGGTGATTGCAGTGACGTTACCGTCAAGATCAATGTGTGTAACACGCTTAAGCAGTTGATCAGGAGCACCTTTGACAGCTACGAAATATTGACCATTATTTTCGTTCACAGTACTCATCAACTTGCGCCCAGAATCAAATGGGACCTCTTGCACCCTTTTATGCTTGGCAATTAAATTATGCACATTAATTTTTTGATCAAGCGCATACTGAACTAGAGCAGTTTCAGTTGGATCACCCAAAAGTTTATTATTATCATCCAACTTGGAATCATTAGCCAAAACCATCGCCATTAGCGCATGATTATCCTGACTGATACCAGCAGCTGATTTATGGACTTCATTGTCGTAATATACCTGCTCCACTGTCATTTTATTTTGAGTTAAAGTCCCGGTTTTGTCGGAACAAATAATATCAGTAGCTCCCAAGGTTTCAACGGCAGGCAGCTTACGTACAATCGAATTGTGCTTAGCCATTACCTGTGTACCTAAAGCTAAAATGATGGTTACAATGGCAGGCAAGCCTTCAGGAATTGCCGCAACGGCAAGTGAAACTGCTACTAAGAACATATCAATTGCGAGCTTGTTAGTAGGCTCCGTTCCCTTTTTAGTAAAAAAGCCCACCACAAACACCACAGCGCAAATGAGTAAAATCATAATAGTGAGTGTCTTACCCAATTGGTTGAGGTTACGCTTTAATGGTGTATCCGTTTCGTCAGTGTTATTAAGCATAGTAGCAATTTTACCGACTTCGGTGTTCATACCAATCTCAGTAACGATACCTTCACCGCGCCCATAAGTGACATTAGTATTGGCAAATGCCATATTATCTTGATCAGCTAATGCTACTTTTTCTTCGTCAATAGTGGTTGAAACTTTGTCAACTGGAACAGATTCACCAGTTAAAGCTGATTCTTCGATTTTAAGGCTCTTAGTTACCGTTAACCTTAAATCAGCCGGTACTACATCTCCTGCTTCAAGCAAAACAACATCGCCGGGCAGTAATTCTGTACTTGGGATCTCCATAATTTGACCGTCACGGCGGACATGAGCATTAGGTGTTGCCATTTTCTTTAAAGCATTAATAGCTTCTTCTGAACGGGTTTCTTGAAAAACACCTAAAACGGCATTTAAAATGACCACGATCATGATAATAGCAGCATCTGTCCATTCTTGTGCCACAAAGCCTGACAGCAGTGCAGCCACAATCAAGACAATAATCATGAAATCTTTAAATTGCGCTAAAAATCGTTGCCAAATACTGGTTTTCTTTTTACTGGCCAAACTATTGGCGCCATATTTTGCGCGCAATTCACTAATTTGACTTGTTTTTAAACCTTGACTTTTTGATGTAGCTAACTCTTGAACTACATCATCAATTTTTTGATTGTAAAAATTCTGGGGCATTTTTACCTCCTAATAACAAAAAAGAGACTTATATGTACAACACACACAAGTCTCACTATTTAAGATAAGTCCAGAAGTATTTCTTCGGGTGTTGGGCTTATCGCAAGTAATTGCTGTTACTCCCTTATGATCATATCTATTATAAATAACTTTTTTATTTTTAACAAGAATTAGACCGTTAAAATTATTTAAACAAAAAAGAATCTGGGAAAAGTGCTCTTTGAAGTTAAATAAAAAATTTCACAATTTAAAAAGACCGACAAATCAACATTTTATTGACGTGATTTATCAGCCTTTTTAGTTATGTTAGAGCTTTTTTCCAGACTCTTTTTTACTTGTTTGAATTGTTATTATTTTAAGCCTGTCCATTTCCATTCAGTAACTTCAGGCATATCTTTACCATTGTCGCGGATGTATTGGTGGTGTTTTGCAAGTAATCTGTCCATTTCTGCTACAAAGCCTGCACTTTTATCTGCATAACGCGAAACGCTTAAAATAGCATCTTTTGCCAAGTGGAATCTGTCAAGTTCGTTAACCACCCGCATGTCAAACGGTGTAGTAATATCTCCTTCTTCTTCATAGCAATGAATATGAACATTGCTGCGTTTGCGGCCAAACCAGATTGACTGCATCATCGCTTTATAGCCATGCCATGCAAAAATCACTGGCACATCACTTGGGAACAATTGCTCAAATTCAGCATCTGAAATTGCTTCCGGATTGTCTTTGGTATTCATCAACTTCATCACATCAATGACATTGATGTAACGAAGTTTGAGATCAGGAAAACTCTTGTGCAAGAGGTCGATCGCTGCTAACGATTCCATTGTTGGTTCAGTTTCAGTTGAAGCAAACACAACATCTGGTTTGGCATTTTGATCAGTTGATGCCCAATCAATATATGATAAGCCGTGATTTGCAATACGAGTTGCTTCATCAATTGAGAACCATTGAGGTCTTTCTTGTTTAGAAGTAACCAGAATATTGATACATTCACGATCTGTAAAAGCTTTTTGCGAAACTGCCAGCAAGGAGTTGGTATCAGCAGGCAAATACTCATGAACTAAATCAGGACGATTCTTTTCATACATGTGAGTCAATACACCTGGGTCTTGGTGAGTGTAACCGTTATGGTCTTGTTGGAACACAGTTGAAGTTGCAATAAAGTTAAGTGATGGGTAATCTTTGCGCCAATACTGTTCCTTAGCTTTTCTTAACCACTTCATGTGCTGAGTTAGCATCGAGTCAACTACCCGACCAAATGATTCGTAAGTAGCAAAGAAACCATGACGACCTGATAAAACGTAACCCTCAAGCCAACCTTCAGCTTGGTGTTCTGATAATTGAGAATCAATTAAACGGCCGCTTGGTGCCAAGTTTTCATCATTAGGTGTATGAACAGAGCTTTCCCATTGCCGTTTTTGTTCATCAATAAACTTAAATAAGCGGTTAGACTTAGATTCATCTGGTCCAAAACCACGGAAAGTATCGGGATTAAGTTCAGCAATTTCGTTTAAATATTTAGCCCATTCCGTCATGTCTTCAGCCTCAATTGAACCTGGTTGATCAAATTTTAAGGCATACTTACGGTAATCGGGCAAACTAAGACGCTTAGCTTTCTCTCCACCTGCGTTAGTGATTGGATTCATAGCCATTCTACTGTCACCAGTAACGTTATCTGCTGTTACCAATTCAGTCGGAACACCATTTTCATCAAACAATTCTTCTGGCTTGTAACTCTTAAGCCAATCAACCAGCATGTCTTTATGTTCCATATCATCTTGAGTAACTGGAATCGGAATTTGATGAGCTCTAAATGAGTTTTCAATTGGGTTACCATCAAGATCCTTCTTTGGACCTGTCCAGCCCTTTGGTACACGGAAAATGATCATTGGCCAGTGTGGCAAAGTTTCATCATTATTTTCACGAGCATTCTTTTGAATAGCCTTAATTTCTTCAATTACAGTGTCCATTAATTTGGCCATTTCTTCATGAATTTGCATGTGATCTTTATAGCCGTCAAACTCGCCACCGTTATAAGCGGAAATAATATAAGGATGCCAGCCCATGCCTTCAAAATACTTGGTCAATTCTTCATCTGACATTCTGGAAACAATTGTCGGATTTGAAATCTTGAAACCATTAATTTGCAAAATTGGCAAAACTGCCCCGTCTTTGATCGGATTAATAAACTTGTCACTAAACCAGCTGGCTGCAAGTGGACCAGTTTCAGCCTCACCATCACCAATTTCAACTGCGGCGATCACATCAGGATTATCCAAAATTGCACCTGTACCATGAGAAAGAGAGTAGCCTAATTCTCCACCTTCGTGCATGGAACCAGGAGTTTCTGGTGCGGCATGTGAAGCTGACCCACCTGGAAAACTAAAACGTTTAAAGAGTTTAGCCATGCCCTTTTCATCTTGTTGAATTTCAGGATAAAGTTCACTATATGAGCCGTCAAGGTAGGAATTAGAAACCATCACTTGGCCGCCGTGACCTGAACCTTCAATATAGAACATGTTTAGACCATATTTTTTGATAACTCTGTTTAAATGGGCATAAATAAAGTTTTGTGGTGAAATGGTGCCCCAGTGTCCAATTGGCTTAGGCTTAACTTCACTTGCCTGCAAATCATGTTTTAATAATGGGTTGCTCATCAAAAAGAGCTGACCAACAGATAAGTAGTTTGCGGCACGCCAGTGGGCATCAACACTTTTTAAAAATTCTTTTGAATCATAATCAACTGCCATTTTAATTCTCCCTTTTTACTGTTTGCTAAAATTCACTTGATAAACATATTATAGCAAGTTTTCATCTTAGTTCAACCATTTTACAAATTGGTTCGTTCCAATTTTAAAAATCAGTGAATGCTTATTCAAAGTAAAAATTTATACCCTATAAAAAGGCATTTTGGGTTTACTATTCAGCATTTTTATGTTCAAATACTGATAAATACTGATAATTATATTTGAAATACTGAATTATCGTTAAATAAAAGAAAAAATAATGGTAAATTGTTAGCGGGAGAAGCAAGATGACACAAGAAGCTAGAATTCAACAAATCAAACGATTGCTTAACAAAAAACATCATTTGATTACACGAGAATTAGCGGATTATTTTAATGTATCATTTGATACGGCACGACGAGATGTTTTGCGGCTAACTTCAACTGGACAAGCCATTCGCGTTCATGGTGGCTTAATAGCGGTCGACCAAGATGATGTACCTAATTTTTTAACTAGAAGCTCTATTGATTCACCGGTTAAAACCAAGATGGCTCAGAAGGCTCAAAAATTTGTTCACCCCAATCAGTTCGATTTCATTGGCCCATCTACCATTTTGAAAAAGCTATGTGAGTTAATTAACGGCATGGACTTGCAAATAGTTACTAATTCCATAGATAATTCTTTGGCATTAATGCAATCTAAATTACCAAACGTTCGACTTCTAGGGGGCAAAGTTGATAAAGAACATAGGTTTAACTACTCTGTCACTTCGCTTGATACTTTAAGACGTATGACATTCAACACGGCTTTTATAGGTACTTCAAATGTTAAAAGTGATGGCATCTATCTCACTAGAATGAGCGATTCAGAGTTAATCAGGGTTGCAGCATCTAGAGCAAAACAAGTTGTGGTTGTAGCTGAAAAATACAAATTCAATAGTCAAAATACTTCTCCTTTTATGTCAATTCCTTTAAGTCAGGTTGATGTAGTTATTACTGATGAACCTTTGGCTCAGAAGATAAAAGAACATTTTGCGCCGAATACTCAGTTTATTTCGGTCTTAAGGAAGTGAGGCTATGCTTAAATTTTTTAACAATTGCTCAAATAAGAATGACAAATTGATTGCAGATGTGTATCAGGACTTAGATCTGTTTTATAATAGTTTCTTTGATAATATTTATAATGAATTAAATATTACCAAATATAAGCAAATTCGTGATGCCGTAGGACTCGTGATGCGTAAATTTGATAGTCACGATCATCCACTGGCATATGCTGGTAAATTAGTCATGTATATTCAGTCACGAGTTGTATTGCAGCATTTACATCTAACTTCCTTTCAACAAAAACTATTGAATAATATCAGTGACAAGACTAAGCACATCGATCTGAATTTCGTCTATTCTGGACCTATCACAGACATGCAGCAATTTCGCACATATTAAATTTTTTCTTTTTATAGAATGTATCTAAAAAGCAGGCAAAAGCCTGCTTTTTTATTTATTTAAATTAACAAAGGTATTAAAACGCATGTATTGGTAATGAATACGCATTGTCGATACCTCAAAAGGCGTACCATCATCCAAAAAGAAAATACCTTCCATTACTCCCACTGGTTCGTTTGCTCTTAATTTGAGTCGACTCTGGTCTTCATCATTTGACGGTTCCACCGTAATATTGAGAAAGGCTTTAGTTACGACCTTATTTTGCGAATCTTCTAAATAATTAAAGAGCGACTTTTGCAAGTGCTCCGGTTTTAGTTCGGGAACAATTTTAATAGGCAAATAACCTGTTTCAATTAAAAAAGGTTGTTGATCTAAAAAACGCAGTCTTTTGAATTCATAAACAAAATCATTTTCTTTAAGAAATAAATCTTGCGCGATACTTGATGGCGCTTTAATGACATTAAAATCAAGCAGCCTGATACCCTGCTTTTTACCCGGAACCTTAAGACTATCAGTCAAACCTAAGTTTGAGCCTTCATAACGAAACAGAGATTGATTTTTTAAATACAAAGGGTTGATGAAAGTGCCACTACCACGTTTTTTAAAAACAATTCCCTGTTGAGACAAAAGTTCCATCGCTCTTTTCATTGATGAGCGGCTAACTTGATAATGCTCAGCAAGACTCCGTTCATCTGGAAGACGCATGCCATCATATTTATTATCTAAAATTTTTTGTTTAATATCACGCATCACTGTGCGATAAACAAAATCTGCCATTTTTTACCTCAGTTATCAGCTTTTTCAATTTCAGCAACAAGCCACTCGGCGAATTTTTCTTGATTAATCTTAACACCCACCTGAGCATTAGTTGGTTGGTCAAAAAAGCCGTCAAAATCAATCATCGATGCGCCATAAGCATTAGGGCTCTTCGTATCTACTACAACATAGGCTGGCTTAAAAGTATACATTTCAGGTTTGATTAACATCCCCGCCGCCAAAGCATCATACACTTCACGGCCATTACTATCCGTATGATCATGTAAATTGGTCATAATACGATACAACATATCACCAATTTTACCCGTATTTTTAATTCTTTCCAGAGTGGCCTGCGTGATATATGCCTGATGTCCTAATTCAAGAGGTGCAAGTAAAATTTTGACACCACTTGAGAAAACTATCTGAGCTGCTTCTGGGTCGCCTGCAACATTATACTCTGCATAAGGACCCCAATTACCGCGGCCAATAGCACCACCCATTATTACCAATTGTTCAATTTTAGGCAGATCTTCTGGAAACTGCCTGAAATAGAGCGCAAAATCAGTTGCTGGCCCTATCTGCATTAAGGTTACCTTTTCAGCGCTCCTTTTGACTACATCATGAATAGCTTCTGCAGCGATTCCCGGTTTTAATAAGGTCTTGTCTGGTTCAGGGAAATCAAATCCAGCCAGACCACTTTTTCCATGAACATCGGAAGCATCTATCTGGTTACGCAATAACGGTCTTACCGCACCACTTACCACTGGTACTTTTGTACCTAAAAATGCTTCTAATTTTAATGAATTTGCCAAGGTTTTTGCGAGAGGAACATTGCCCCAAGTAGCAGCTATTAATTTCACGTCTAGCTTTTGCGAAAATAAGGCAATAGTTAGTGCCACTACGTCATCAATTCCCGGATCAGTACTAATTATCAATGGTTTTTTTAACATAAGTATCCTTCTTTTAAAATAGTTATAGAATAATGATACCAAATTTAAGCATTACTTGCTGGCAAAAAAAAGACTAACTCGTTAAAGCAGTTCAAGTTAGTCCCTAAATTTTATTTTTGACGATCTTCTATTGTGCCATCAGAATGTGCAATAATTGCTTCCTCGCACATGTCTAGGAAAAGTCCATGTTCCACAACACCTACCGTGTGATCAAGATAAGCGGCTAATCCTTCCGGAACAGGCACCGGATCAACATTTAAATCTACAATATAGTTACCATAATGCGTTATCAAGCGTTCTTTCCCCGACATACGCCATTGCGGGTTTAAGCCTGCGTTTTTAAAACGCTGAAAATTTTGTTCACAAGAAATTGGCAATACTTCAACTGGCAACGGAAAACCACCGAGGCGGTCTACGACTTTTGATTCATCAACAATCCAGACTACTTTTTGCGAATTAACAGCTACGTTCTTTTCCATAGTCAAAGCTCCGCCACCACCTTTAATACCATCAAAATTGGCAGCTAACCTATCAGCACCGTCAATGGTCAAGTCAAGTTTAGTAACAGATGATAATTCGTCTACCTTAAAACCCCATTCTTCCATTTGTTTTTTGCTTCTACTTGAAGTGGTGACAACCGCCTTTAACTTAAGTCCTTCTTCTTTTCTGCGCCTACCCAACTCATCAATTAGAAAGGCTACAGTTGAACCGGTTCCCACGCCTAACTTCATACCAGACTTAACCAAGCCTGCTGCTCTAACTGCTGCCTGCTTTTTTAATTTATCTTGTTCTTCTTTATCCATGATCCTTGCTTTCTCTAAATAATTAAACGAATGTTAAATTAAATTCATTATAGCAAAAAGAAAACTAAATGAAGACACAAAAAAAGCAGTTATTATAACTGCTTTCTCATCAAAATTATTCTGGATCAAGTTCTGGAGCTTTATTAATTTCACCTGACATCATCCAGATCCGCTTTTCAACGTCTGAATGGAAGCCGGTTAACAAATCATTAGTGGAGTAATCTCCTTCTTCATCACTAACCTTGATACCTTCTTCATAAAGCTGATCAAGATAATGATAGCCGTCAATAATCTTTTGGTACCGCTCATCAATGGTTTCATTCCAATTTCCTTTTTCATCAGGAATTTTAGTCTTTGCAGCGATTTCACTTAATGTTGAAACTGGAGAGCCATCTAGAGTAATCAAACGTTCAGAAACTTCATCCAACTGATCGGCTAATTCGTCCATTACTTTGTCTAAATATGGGTGCAACTTCAAAAAGCGGTTGCCACGCATATACCAGTGATGTTGATGCACAACCATATGTAATTGTGTCAAATCAGCAACCAGTTGGTTTAAAACTTCTTTAGTCTTTGGATATTTCATATAAAAGTGCCTCCAAAATTACTTAATATTGTTACACTTTTATTATAGCGAGTAAGCGCTATTAATACTAAAATATTGTTTTATAATTTTTATTATTCAATCACTCTGATTTAAGCAAACTGACCCATAGCAATATTGTGCTTAATTAGGTGTAAAGCCTCATGAGTTTTTTCAATTCCCTGATCATGATGATCGGCTTTTTCTCTAGCTGTAGAAATATGCAGTTTGTCACCATTATCAAGTTCTAGTTCAATGCCATAAGCATTTTTAATTGTAGCCATTTTCCCGGCAAAAAGACCAATAAAAACAAAATCAGCTGCTAGAGCAGGAAGTTGTGTGAGATCTTCTTTTCCATACCGCTTAGCGCTCTTAATGCTGCTCATTGGAACTGCCTTCATAGGACTAGCAGGTCCTTTAAAGACCATCATCACCTTTTGCCAGTAATTACTAAAATCATAATATTTAATCTGGTCCTGTGAAATCTCATAATAATTATAGCCGTACTGTAGAATTAACGGGTAATATACTGCCACCATTAATATAAAAAATAGGACTGCAGGTAATAATGACCATAAAATCAAATTAGGTGCAACAAAATTAAAAAGAAGGCAGAAGGCTAAACCAATAAATACAGATAAGCCTAAAGATAAAGATAAAGGCCAAAAGTTCATCTTTTTACCAAAAGTAAACATAATTACCATCCCTCCTAAAAACTAAATTTCAATTCACTATTATTTTAATCCCTTTTTAATTTTTTTGAAAGCTCTAACATTACTTTTTTGCATTTTCTGCAAGAACTAATAAATAAAATTATCATATTTAAAATAACTGGAGCTTTGTATGTTCAGAATAACTGGTGCAAAAAGATTATTTGTTATAAAATATTTTTGTTAACGCTATCATATTGGATAAGGGGAGATAAAAATGTTTTCAGCCAAAATGCCAGACGGATTTTTATGGGGTGGTGCCGTTGCTGCTCATCAATTAGAAGGTGCATGGAACGAAGACGGTAAGGGCATGTCAATAGCTGACGTGATGACAGTTGGCTCTGCCACTCAACCACGTGAAATTACAGACGGTGTCATTACCGGCAAAAATTACCCTAATCACAGTGCCATAGACTTTTATCATCACTATCAAGAAGATATTAAATTGATGGCAGAAATGGGATTTAAAGCCTTCAGAACTTCTATTGCGTGGACTAGAATTTTTCCTAATGGCGATGATGAAAAGCCCAATGAAGCAGGTCTAAAGTTTTATGACGACTTGTTTGATACTTGCCACCACTATGGTATTGAGCCGGTAATTACCTTATCTCACTTTGAAATTCCTTTTAATTTAGTAAAAAAATACAATGGCTTTACTAATCGTAAATTAATTGATTACTTTGTCCGCTTTGCGACAGTTTGTTTTAAACGTTATCGGAATAAGGTTAAGTACTGGATGACTTTTAACGAAATTGATAACCAGTCAGCTTATACCGAAGATTTTTTGATGGCTACCAATTCTGGAATTATTCTCGATGGTATGAGTGACAAGGAAAAAGAAGCGGCGATGTACCAAGCAGCTCACTATGAGTTAGTTGCTTCGGCTTTAGCTGTTAAAATTGGTCATAAGATCAATCCTGATTTTCAAATCGGTTGTATGATTAATTATTCGCCAGTTAGACCACTAACACCTTCTTCAGATGATGTGCTGCTAGCTGATAAGTTCGAACAACGCCGTGACTGGTTCTCTGACGTTCATGTCTTTGGTGAATATCCCCAAGAAGTTGAAGCCTATATTGAACGAAATGGCTATCGTCCTGACATTAGTGATGAAGACAGAATTGTTTTAAAAGAAGGTACAGTTGATTACGTTGCATTTAGTTACTACCAAACAACGACTGTTTCAGCCCAGAATGTTAAACCTGATAAATTAAACGATTTAGCTCAAGCGATAGCCGTGAATCCCACCTTAGTAAGAAGCGATTGGGGCTGGGAAATTGATCCTACAGGCTTAAGAATCGCCTTAAATCACTTAACCGATCGGTATCATAAACCTTTATTTATTGTTGAGAACGGCTTGGGGGCTTACGATAAAGTGGAAAAAGATGGCGCTATTCACGACGATTATCGAATTGATTATTTAAGAAAACATATTTCAGAAATGGAAAAGGCAGTTGCAATGGACGGCGTAGATTTAATGGGTTATCTACCTTGGGGACCAATTGATTTAGTGTCTGCAGGAACAGGACAAATGGATAAACGGTATGGCTTTATTTATGTTGACAAAAATGATGCTGGTCAGGGTACCTTAAAACGCTCACGCAAGGATTCTTTTTACTGGTATAAAAAAGTAATCAAAACTAATGGTCTAGATTTAAATTAACAAAAAAAGTGGAGCTGCAAATGCAGCTTCACTTTTTTAATTAGTTCTTGTTAATTTTGAGATTCTTTTTGCAGTGCATTTGCCTGATAAAGTTTCTCATAAAGGTCAACTATCTCTCCTGCCAGGTCTCTAAAAGTGATAGCATTCATCAAGTGATCCTGTGAATGAACAACTAAAAGAGTAACTTTGGTATGTTCGCCTTGGGCTTCCTTAGTAAGCATACCAGTTTGAGAGTTATGCGCATCATTCAAAGATTCGTCTGATTCCTTTAACTTGGCACGGGCTCCAGTAATATCACCTTTTTTAGCTAACCGAATTGCTTCAAAAGCAAGACTCTTAGCATTACCGCCATTTGCAATCAGACCCATAGCAGCTTCTAATGTTTCTTGTTCTTTTTGAGCAGAGGTTTCTTGTTCAGCCATTTCAACCACCTTTAACCATTAATTAAATCTTCAGCCTGTTGCAAAACTGTTTTGCCGTCCATCATGCCATACGCACGCATTTCGATTACTCCCAGAGGAATATCTTTGCCATCTTTGCCCTTACCTTTAACTTTGTTTTTAAAGTCATCTTCCATATAACGAACTTGTGGCCCAAGCAATACACAATCAAGTTCGTCTTGTTCAATATGCTGATCAGCTTCTGCAGCTGGACAGGCAAAAATTTTTGCATCAATGCCTTCTTCTTCAGCTGCTTTTTGCATTTTAGTTACTAGTAACGAAGTACTCATTCCTGCACTGCAGTTGAGCATAATTGTTTGTTCAGCCATAATAATCCTATTCCTCCTAAAATGTATCTTATGATTTGTCTTCTCCATTATAGCACTATTAAAATAGCGCTTACTAATACGAATATTATTTTTTCATAAAAAAAGATAATAGCTTTAATGGATGTGAACAGTCCATTTTATTATTACCGCCAATGGCTAAGTCAAATCCCACTAATAATTCATCATTGCCTTCAATTAACCTTTTATTACATGTATCACAATTTTCCTCATCAAAATTAGTCTGGCAAATAGCAGTAAGCATGGCAGCGTCTCTTTCAAAGCCCTGCAAAAATGAATGCGCAACAATTTTTTAAAATGAGGAGCCGGATGATGCCAAATCATTCATTTTGCACCTACTATTAATTAGCTTATATTACCTTTTTCACATTTTATAATATAAAAATTAAGTCGCATTTTAAACCATATTTTTAAAAAATTGGCGAGAATAAGTAAATTCACGTTAACTGTTGGTAATTAAAGACAAAGTAAAGTAAAATGTTTAAGGATTAAAAAGGGAGTGGCATAATGTCTAGACTTGAAAAGCCTGTTGTGATTGGTATTACTGGTGGCTCAGGCAGCGGAAAAACTACCATTGCACAAAAAATCGTTGCTCAAATGCAAGAAGATGAACACGTTTTAATTATGACGCAGGATTCTTATTATAAGGATAACACCGGCATCCCCATGAGTAAGAGGATGAATATTAACTATGATCATCCTGACGCCTTTGATGTTCCTTTACTTAGAAAACAGCTAAGTGATCTCTTGAATTATCAACCCATTGAAATGCCTGTTTATGATTTTAAAGAACATACTCGCAGCAAAGAAACTGTCCACACCGAACCTGCTGATATTATTATTCTTGAAGGAATTTTAGTCTTAGCTAATAAAGAAATACGTGATTTAATGGATATCAAAGTCTATGTCGATACAGATGATGATATTCGTTTTATTAGAAGACTAGAGCGGGACTTAAGTGAACGTGGTCGTTCTATTGATTCAGTGATTGAACAATATTTGAATACGGTCAAGCCCATGTATCATCAGTTCATAGAACCCACTAAGCGTTATGCTGATATCATTGTACCTGAAGGTGGCAAAAACGATGTGGCAATTGACATGTTAACTACAAAGGTGCATTCAATTTTAAGTCAAAAGGAAAAATAAAAAAGAGTAATTGCTTTTTTGAAGTGACCCCAAATTTGTCCTAAATTTGGGGGTTACTTTGCTCGCAATACTCTTTTTTTATTAACAAATTAACTAATCAATTTTTGGTTTTAAAGCGTTGTCAAATAAATTAGTAATCAATTTAACCAAAACTCCGTCAAAAACTAGGGCTGAAATAATATTGGTAATAAACATTACAATTTGAACTTGCATGCTGAACTTGCTCCAGCCGTATAAAATATATGAAGGTATAAAACAACCAAATGAAGCAAAAAATGCACCAGTCAGAACACTTTTCCAAGTGAATTTTTGGTAACGTTCCTTTTTAGGAAAGAAGCCAATTTCATTGGTAGCACCTTGGATAACTCCTGATAAAATGGTTGTGGCTCCCCATTGGCCCCCGATTGCCATTTCCACAACGGCAGCCAATAATTCGCCAACTGTACCAGAACCCACTGTAGGGACAAAATACATTGCTAAAGGTCCTGCCATAAGCCATAAACCTGAAAAGACAGTGTCTGTGACCGGGGCAAAGCCAGTTGGAACCAGTAACATTTTAACTAAATTAAATGCCCAATTAAAGCCATAGGTATAAATGACACCCATAATAATTCCAATCAGTGCAATTAAGATGATTGACTTTACATTCCACTTTGATGATCTTGTAAACATAAAAATACTCCTAACTTAACATGTCATTAGGAGTATCATCATTAACTAATTGAACACTTCCCTAGCGCAGGTATTATCCCGTTCAGGTTCGGAGGGTATTTCTCAGCTTTTTGGCACCCCTAGTGACTTATTTAATTTTTATTAGTATAACACAAGTTAAATAATTTTTCTGGTCAATTTTGAAGATAGTTTTTTTAGACTGATTAAAATTGACTAAAACTAGCTAATTTTTCCTTAGTCAAATCACGGATAATGGCTACTGTCAGATCAACAGCAGCTTTAAAATCGCTATAGGCGCTAAAGCAATATGGCGAATGTTCATAACGCACTGGAATGCCGATAACAATTGTCGGGGCGCCATTTTCATAGTAAATCGCAGCACCATCTTGACCGCCACCAGTTCTAACAGAACGAGTATACGGAATATGATTTTGATCAGCCATAGCACAAGCATACTGTTGAAACTTAGGGTTTGGTAAAAATGACGTATCCATATCACGCAGCATCGGACCACGTTTTAATCCTGTTTGTGACAGCCAATCTGGTGTAAATGTATCATCTGCTGGGCATGATTCAAGGACAATTGCTAAATCTGGCTTGATAGCTCTGGCAGTCACATAAGCTCCGCGCAAACCAACTTCTTCCTGACTTGAAAGTGCCGCTACGACATTAAAATCGGTTTCTTCACCGTTTAAATTATCAAGGACATCTGCCATGGCAGCAGCGCCAAAGCGATCGTCAAAGTCTTTACCGAAAAATAAGCCGGTTTTTTCATTGTATTCACACTTCACATCAACAAAAATAGGACAGCCAGTGTCAATTTGATAGTCATTAATAGTTTCAGCACGAGAACTGGAGCCAACATCGATTGACATATCAGCTACATCAGGGACATTATTTCTTTCTTCTTCTGTCATAAAATGCGGTGGTTTAGTAGCAACCACTCCCGGCACATATTCACCAGCACGGTTCTTAATCTTAACGCGTAAAGCTGGGATATTATACTTTACCCAACCGCCAAGTGGTACAAACTTAATCATTCCGTTGGGACGAACTGCTTGCGTAATAAAGCCGACAGCGTCAGAGTGCGCATCAAGCTGGATAACTGGTCGATCCGGCTTATTCTCTTTTTTACTGGCATACACATTGAGCATGCCGTCAACCTTGACATTAGCAAAGTCATGTACAGTTTCAGTAAAAAGCTTAACAAATTCCTCTTCAAATCCTGATGTTGAATTAGCGTTTGAAAAAGCTTTAAGCATCTTTATTTCTTGTTTTTTATCCATTTTATTCGGCCTTTCACTTAAAATATCTTATCTTTCATTGTACCAAAGTCACAGTTAATTAAACTAGTGCTTTAAGTTGATTTGCAAATAATCCTACTGCTTTTAACAATATATATACTTTTTGTACGTAATTAGCTCCATAAATTACGTAAATTGACAAAAATAATCTGTTTTTTTGACCAAAAAATGATATAATCAAATTTATTAGGAATTTAGATTGTTTTAAATGAAGGGTAGATAAATGCCAAAAACCGACAACATTAATAATATTATTGATCACAAATTGTTTACTGAAGAAGACATCCATAATATGTGTGTTAAGCTGGGCAAACAGCTTACTGCTGACTATGCTGGTAAGAAGCCTTTAATTGTAGGTGCACTTAAGGGAGCTATTTTCTTTTTAACCGATTTGGTTAGAGAAATGGATGTCAAAGCGGAAATTGATTTTCTTGATGTTTCCAGCTATGGCGATGAAATGGAATCATCTGGAGAAGTTAAACTTATTTCAGATTTGGCTGCTGATGTTAAAGATCGTGACGTTTTAATTGTTGAAGATATTGTTGACACCGGTCTTACATTGGAATACATGAAGAATTTGCTCAAAAAACGCGGAGCTAAAAGTGTCAAGTGTTGCGTTTTGCTTAATAAAGAAGCCAATAGGACAAGTGACGTTGAAGTCGAATATTATGGTTCAAAAGTTGGCAATGAGTTTGTTGTAGGTTATGGTTTAGACTTTATGAATTATTACCGTAACTTGCGTTACATTGGTGTACTAAAACCCGAAATTATTAAATTAGTTAATAATAAATAAAAAAAGGAGTTGGCATTACGTCAACTCCTTTTTAACGTCCTATTCTTCTTTTGGGGCTTCTGCTTTTTTGCCTAGGTCTTTAACAATAAACCAACGCATAAAGCCCTGCTCAATATCGTCAAGTTTAAACTCAAAGTTCTCCAACTCAACTTTATCGCCTTTTTTGAGATTAGGATAATGCTCCATCATATAACCACCAATAGTTATAATATCGCTATCCTGAAAACTCTTGATGTCCGTTCTAAAATAACGGGCAAAATCATAAAGAGTAGTTTTACCAGAAACATGGATATTATTTTGCTTGTCCTTGATTATATAGTCATCAGAAACATCATCAATTTCGTCTTTTACAGTTCCAAATAATTCTTCGTAGATATCTTTATCTGTGACAATACCGCTGGTACCACCGTATTCATCTACAACCAATACAATGGGCGTATGTTTCTTAATCATTAACTGCAGAATATCCTGAATAGGCATTGACTCTGGTACCGTGATCATCGTGCGAATAATACGAGTGACAGGGACTTGCTCATCAATCTTACTCTGCTGAACAACATCGAACGCATAAACGTATCCTACAATATCATCCTTATTGTTATCTCGAACAACGGGAATCCTGCTTTGTCCCTCATCAAGATACAACTTTAACGCCTGTTTAATAGTATCCGTTGAATTAATGACAACTAAACGGGTTCTATCAGTCATGATGTCTTTGGCAATCTTATCGTTCAGCTCGAAGGCACGCTTCATGTAGGTTAAATCGTTTTTATCAAGAGAGCCGCCGTGGACAGCCTTACGAGATAATTTAATTATTTCTGACTGGGAATATACTTGATTTTCCTCATCAGCTGGATCAAAACCTAACATCTTTAGTAAGCCGTTTGAGCTGGTATTGAGCAACCAAACAAAAGGATAAACTAAAGTATGAAATAATTGTAGCGGAGTAACAATATTAAGCAATATTTTTACTGGCATATCAATTGCAATGTTCTTGGGAACAATTTCAGTAACTACAACTTCTAAATAAGTCAGAAAGATTACCCCTAATATTGCACTGATTGAACGGATAACTGAATGATTAAGCTCCATCATATTAAACGCCCGTTCAAACAAAGCAGCCAAAGTATCAGCTGAAAACCAGCCTAAAACAACTCCGACCAAAGTTGTACCTACTTGGGTGGTAGAGAGATATTCATTTAAATTATGGGTCATATGCAAAGCGCGCTTTACTTTGCGCTGGCTGCCGATCTTATTCGACAACATATCCTCAAGTTGGCTTGGTCTTGTTTGAACCAAAGCAAATTCTGCAGCTACAAAGAAAGCCGCAAAAACAAAGATCACTAAAGTTGCTATTAGATTAGTAACTATTTGGGACGTACTCAAAATTTATATCACCTTTAATTAATTATCACCTTTTAAATTTCTTATTTAACATTTTATCATTAATAGCGCTTTATTTTAATAAATTACTTCTCTATTTAACTAATTTGTATATTTTTTCAAAAGGCAAACGGTCCGGATAAAACTTGGGGTCATTCACTTCAGCAGCATTGTCCTGATAGCCCAGTCCAATTGCCATGCCTACCAATTCATCTTCTGGAATTTTGCCGTATTTGCGGACTAATTCCGGATATGACACCATTGAGTGTGCCGGCATAATTGCTAATCCGGCATTAAGTGCCAGCAACATTATACTTTGAGAAAAAATACCTAAATCATAAACAGACCAAACCGGAGATGTTCTGGGAATAGTAAGAAAGGCAATGTCCTGAGCGTTAAACATGTTATCATTAGCTTCGGAAAAGAGTTCCATCTTATTATTAAAAAAATAAGGTTGTGATGCACCGACTGCAGCCATATTTTGACTAGGATAAGAATCCCAATCTAGCGATAACATTTTAACGAAATCTTCATGAGGCTCAACATTATTATCAATCTGAGCCTTTACTTCCTTTTTTAAAGCATCTAGGGCATCACCCGTTATCATATAGACCTTCCAGGGCTGTGAATTAAGTAGTGACGGGGAAAGCTGCGCTTTTTTGATAATTTTGGCAAGTAACTTTTCATTAACTTTTCTACTAGTAAACTTGCGAGTAACCCTTTCATGGTTATATACATTATTAAATTCCATTCCGATTCAAATCCTTACATATAAAAAGAGCATTACAAAATACCCTACTTTTCAAACAAAATTTCTCTAGAATTTCAAATACAGGTAGAAATAATCAAAAAAAACTCTATTTTCAAATACTCACTTGTTTACGCTTCACCTAAAGTTACAAATTTAAGCATTACATTTAAGCATTACAATCTAATAAAATCAGTCATATACACATTAATAATATTAATAAATTATAGGCAATATTGCAAAGGTATTTAGTAAAGATAACATAAATTTTTTAACTTTTTGCTTTTTTATCTGCCAACTTTAATAAATAAATCACAATAATTACCTTTAATATCGCATGATGAAACCGCTATTAAGCAAGCTGAATTTACTATTTTGGCCTTAAAATTCAGCATGTTGTTAAGTATTGATCATTTAGAAAATTAAAAAACAGTTCAACTAGAATCTAATTAAACCGTTTATTTATATTTTATAACGTCGTCGCAATTCACGATCTTGATCTCGCCTCTTAATGGTTTCTCGTTTGTCATATTTTTTCTTTCCCTGACCAACACCAATCAGAACCTTGGCAAAACCATGTTTTAAATAAACTTTTAAAGGAATGATCGCGATTCCGCGGGCAGACTGATCTTTAGCTAGACGGGCAATTTCTTTTTTATGCAAAAGTAATCTTCTACTGCGTAAAGGCTCATGATTATAACGATTACCTTGCTTATATTCACTAATATGAACATTCTCTAAGAAGGCTGAACCATTAATAATTTGCACATAGCCGTCGCGTAAATTAATACGTCGTGCTCGCACAGATTTAATTTCAGTTCCCGTTAAAGCAATTCCCGCTTCATAGGTATCTTTTATAAAATAATCATGGTGTGCTTTCTTGTTTTGAGCAATTAAATTATCATTTTGTTCTTTTTTCAATTTTTCAACCTAATGTTTATATCTACTTAAGTGTGGATGATTGCCATTTTTTTGAAAATTGTTGCGATAGTGACCCTTATGGGCATGATCGTTGCGAAATCCGCGATTACCACGTCTTTCATTTTTAAAACCGCCACTATTATGCCGCTTCTTAGGTGCGTTGGGATCATAAATTTCAAAATCAAGCTGGTGCTGTTCAACATTAGCATTAGTGAGGGTCACTTTTAGCGGCATCCCCACATGATATTGTTTATGAGTACCCCGACCAGTTAAAGTCATACTTTTTTCATTATAACTGTAAAAATCATCAGTCAAATTTGAAATATGAATTAATCCTTCAACTGTATTTGGTAATTGAATAAACATTCCAAAACTAGTTACCGAAGATACAACAGCATCAAAGTGGTCTCCCACCTTATCTGCCATAAATTCAGTCATCTTTAAATCATTTACTTCTCTTTCAGTATCAACCGATACTCTTTCTTGAGTTGAAGTTTGATCTGCCACTTCTGGTAAATAATTGGCAAAATGATCCTGCACCTTCTGATTTGTCCCTTTTTCACTATAAGCATGAATCATTCTGTGCACCATTAAATCAGAATATCGCCTAATTGGTGAAGTAAAGTGAGTGTAGTACTTGGCGGCAAGACCAAAGTGTCCTAGCGGTTCTTCTGAATAATGCGCCTGCTTTAAACTACGCAGCATCATCATCTGCACAACTGCTTCTTCAGGTGTATCCGTGGTTTTGGCCACTACTTTTTGCAAGTCAATTGGCTTAACGTGATTAGGATCAGCTGTAATATGCAGACCAAAAGCACTACAAAATTCAAAAAAGCTTTTGATGCGTTCACCATCCGGCGTTTCATGTACACGATATAAAAATGGTACATGCTTACGATAAAAATCTTCAGCGACGGTTTCATTTGCCAGCAACATGAAAGATTCAATCATTTTTTCGGCAATACCGCGATTGTGCAATACAATGTCAGTTGGCTTGCCTTGATCATCAACTATAATTTTTGCCTCAGGTTCTTCAAAGTCAATTGCACCACGCTGATGTCTTTTTTGGTATAGCACGTTATGCAATTCTGCCATATCCTGCAGCATTGGAGCAAGTTTAACGTATTTTTCCTCCAATTGCTCATGGTTTTCAGGATCCAAAACCTTATTAACATTGTTATAGGTCATACGACCATGTGACCGCATAACAGAAGGATGAATGCGGTAATTAACTCTTTCGCCTTCAGGTGAAATTTCCATCTCACAAGATAATACCAGTCGATCTTGACCTTCGTTTAAAGAACAAATCCCATTAGACAATCTGAATGGCAACATGGGAATCACCCGATCAACTAAATAGGTACTGTTACCCCTGGTAAAAGCTTCTTTATCCAATGGGGAATTTTCCTGAACATAATGAGCAACATCAGCGATATGAACGCCCAAATGGAAATTACCATTCGGCAATTTCCATAAAACAACTGCATCGTCAAAGTCTTTGGAATCATCACCATCAATCGTAACTGCAGGCTGATTCCGAATGTCTTCGCGGTCTGCCATTTCGGCTTCAGTGACCTGATCTGGAATGGCATTAGATTGTGTAAGTGCGTCTTCAGACCATTCCGTACGAACATCATGTTCTGAAACAATTGCCATAATATCAACACCAGGCAAGTTTTTATTACCAATGATATTAGTAACAACACCAGTCATTGAGTCCGGATTATCTTTATCGGGATAACTTGAAATGGAAACTTTGACAATATCACTTTTTTGCGGATGTAAACTATCCTGTTTGACATAAACCCGGTAATTGGCAAGTTTTTTATTTGCACTTAAAACATAACCAATAAAATGACTGATTTTTACTTGAGCATCTGTTAAAGGATGAAATTCTCCTACAAGTGTTTTAGTGCCACGCTCAAGAATTTCTCTAATTTGTCCTTCAGGTCCTTTACCATTCCAAGGATTGCCACCAGCCGTTATTTTAACTTTAACGCGGTCACCATCTACAGCGTATGCGGTATAATCTCGGGCAATGAAGATATCGTCTGCTTCTTCATCATCCAGTTTGACAAAGCCAAAACCCTTACTGTTGGCTTTAAAGTCACCCTCAACTTCAGTATTTTCTTCAGCCAATTGGTAATGACCGTTGCCATCAGTAATTATTTTCTTTTTTTGCTCAAGGTAGGATAAGGCTTTGACCATATCTGAAAAACTGCCAAGCCTGTCTCGGCGCAACATACGGTCAATTTGCTCTACTTGATATTGTTTTTTAGGATTATGACGAAAAATCTCTAAAACATTGGCTAAGATATTCTCGTTTTGTGCCATGCACTTAACTCCATTTCCTTAATAAAAGATAAAAAAAGTCCTCCCATCGTTTGAGAGCGGGAGGAATCAATAGTTATTTTGAAGACAAATAAGCTAATACTATAGCAAAAGCGAAAAAGAGAACCAGTAAAACCGCGGTAACCTTTTCCATAAATGCTTCAAAACCACGTTTCTTCGTTTGACCACTAAAAACTGCACCGCCAGAGAGTGCATTCAATGCATCTTGCTGCTTTTGCGGCTGCATCATTGTCGCAATAACGATTAAGATTGAAACAATAATTAGTAGCGTCATAAATAAATTGTACAATGCGCTGCCTCCAATATACAGATACGTTACTGATAAATTTTAGCACAAAATAGATTTAATTTCGAGTATTATTTTCTGAGTTCAGGAGCATCAGTTTTAAATTTATTTTGTGTTGTTTTTTGCTGATTTTTATACCACAAAGATGTTTTATTTTTTGCATATAGCCGCTTTAATGCCTTCTGTTCATTATAGTCATAGTCTTGTGGTTTAACTTTTTTAAACCATTTAGGCTTATAAAATCGTAAAAGATTGCCGGCAATAACACGATCAGACAAAGAAAGCTGAGTAGTAACCTTATTTGACAACGCAATCAACTCTGTTTTTAGTTTCTTGTCAGGCTTAATTATTTCTTGCCCAGTCTTAGTATCATAATAAGTGCTTCCCACTTTAGCATATTTTGGCGTTATAAAATCACCGTTACGTTGTGCCACTATTTGTGGTGCATCTTTACTTAACAAATCATGCCCAAATTGAATGGTCCCCTTGTTGCTTATCCCCAGCAAGTTAAGCAGGGTTGGCAAGACGTCAATTTCGCCCCCGTAGGTTTTCTTGACTCCGCCTCTTAAACCCTTCATATGTATCATTAACGGCACCCGCTGAAATTTTAAATTATCAAAATTATTAAATTCATCCTGCTTAAGTAATTCTGCACTCGCCTTGTGGTGATTGCCTGAAATGCCATAATGGTCGCCATACAAAACGAGCATGGTATTTTTATCTAGACCCGTTTTTTTCAGCCACCGCATTAATTGACCTATTGCCTGATCCAAGTAGCGGGCTGTCTGTACGTAGCCATCTACAGTTTCATCACCAGTTTCGGTTTTAGCAATTGACTGGTTCTTCTTATCCAAATCATAGGGATAGTGATTGGTCACTGTAATTAATTTAAGATAAAAAGGTTGCGGCAAACGCTCAATATACTTAATGGATTGAGAAAAGAAAATCTTATCTTTTAAGCCGTATCCTATATAATATTTGGGCTTGTTTTCATAATATGACAGTGGCATGAAATAGTCATAGCCAAACTGTTTGTAAGCATTGTTGCGGTTCCAAAAAGAGCCAGCCCCACCGTGCATAACCGCAGTTGTATAGCCTTGTTGCTGCTTCAAGATAGCAGGGGCACTTTCAAAGGTATTGGAAGTACCATAACTAGACATCGCTGAACCTGATTGCAACCCAAAAAGGGAATTTTCAAGCATCATTTCAGCATCAGAAGTCTTGCCTTGTCCTACTTGATTATAAAAATTAGCAAAACTAAGCGTGTTTTTAGCATGATATAACTTATTCAGATTAGGCGTTACTTCCTTGCCCTTCCACTTATAGTCTATTAAAAACTGTTGAAAGCTTTCAAGGTGAATGACCATCACATTTTTGCCTTTGGCAACACCGCTATATGCTTTATTAGGCTTAACATAATTGACTTTCAGATACTTTTTCACAGATTGTAAGTCAGAAACATTTGCTTTGGCCATTTGTTCGCTAGTTTGAGCAGTTTTAAACGCATCATATACTGCGTATTCATTCATACCCAAGTATTTAACAATGTAACTATTATCAAATGTTCTAGTTAACAAGCCTGAACGGTCTTTTTGTGCCATCAGCAGGTTAATCCCAATTAGAAGGATGGCAATTCCTTCAAGCAAAAGATTAAACTTCAGCTTTAATGGACGCAAATCGTATTTAGTTACTTTAAAGCACATCAGAGCAATGATCGCCGCAATGTCAATAAAAGTTAAAAAATCTGTTACTCGAGTTATTCCAACAATACTTTTGCCAAGATTATCAGCAGTTGAACCGGAAGTTTTTATAATTGATAACGATAAAAAGTTGGAAAATTCGCGGTAATAAAGAATATTGGCAAATAACCACAAACTGAGTATGAAATCAATCATAATCATAATCCAATATGACTTTCTACCCTTAAAGAAAAGACCGATTCCTAGCAAAAGTAGTCCGCTTGGCAAAGGATTTAAAAACAGCAGAAAATTCTGCATTGCACCCTCTGCACCTAAGTTAAACTTTGTTAGATAAATTACGTATGTCTTTAACCAAAAAGTTCCTAAAACGATAGTAAAAAAGCCTAGTTTGGTTTCGGTCAGCCATTGCAGAAAAGACCTGATACGTGTCATCCTATTCTCCTCTCACTAAGCTTATATCTTACCCTTAACTGCGAATAAGTGCAGATATTTTAATAAAAATTAATCATTTGTTGGGCTTACGACTTTTTGGGGCTTAAATATCCAGCCCAAAATCCCTAAAATCATCCCAAAAAAGTAGGTCACAAAACGCCACAAAAACATCCCGACAATTAAAGTTCCGTTTGTAGAAATAAAGGTGGCAAAAAGAGTCTGAAAACTATATTCGGCACCACCTGAAGCACCTGGAATCGGTATAATCGCCATGAACATAATAATCATAATATTCATCTGGGTCACACTTGCCCAGTCTGCCGGAACATTTAGTGTTACTAGAATCATATAAGGAATAGAATAGAAGCACAAAAGCTGCAAGACAGTGAGAACAGCACAAACTATTAATTTTCCCTGCTCTTTTTTTAACTTTTGACTCTCATGATAAAACGTATCAATCTTTTCAAGTGTATTTTTACGCCAAACGTTAACCCGATCTGGATTTAGAAATTTAGCAAGTAGATCCATTAGCCAGTTAGCAGCATTTTTGGTCCAATTGTAAGCAAATAGAATTGCCAGTAAAAACAAAATAGAAGTCACATGAATCAAAAACCCGACAGCGATAAAAAAAGCTAACCCGGAAAATTTAGTTGCCACCATGTGAAAACCGGTAATAATTGTCGTAACATAAGCCAAAAAAACTACTATTTGGTAAATAATAAATTTCATGAGTAGCAGTGAAGTTGCCCGACCGCCTTCAATACCCATTTGGATCATAGCAGCTAGTTGTGACGGCTGCCCACCAGTTGACATTGGCGTAATAGCATTAAAAAGAGCCTGTATCAACGGAATTCTGAAGAAAGACCATTTTGAGCGCTGCGGTTCATTTTTGCGTTTACTAAGAACAGCTAAAATACTGGCTTCAAAAATATAAGACAGCAGCATTAACCCAAATACGGCGATTAATGCGATCACATTGATATTACGAGCTGCCTGCTCTAGCTGCGCAACCGGAGTGCCCTTTAAGTCAACGTATAAAACAATCCCACTAATTATGAGTACTATGGCTACGCCCCATAAGTGTTTTTTATTCATCAGTGAATTTGTCCTAATTTTCTACCAATTTCATATTGTTCGTGATAAAAATCATCCCATATCTGAGCGAGATTATCTTCAGAATATTTTGCACTTGCCTCTTGAGACAGCTTGCTGTATTTATTTAAAATTGCATGATCCTGTGCTGCTAATTGCAACTGCCTATTCATTTCCGTAAAATCTGAGCCTTTCATGTAGTAGCCGCTAATTATTGCCTCATATAAATCAAGGTCACGCAATAAAACGGGAGTGTTGCAGCTAAATGCTTCCAATACGGACATTGGGAATAATTCATCATAAGAAGGCAAGAGAAATAAATCTGCAATATTCAGATAATCTACTAGCTTTTGCCGATCAATAATTCCTGTAAATTTTAGGTTTTGCGGAGGTTCTGCCACTAACTTCTTAAAGTGGTCATAACCGTCAGTTATTTTGCCAAAAGAAAAACCGCCAGCCCAGATAAATTGAATATTAGGGTTAGCTTTCGCCATTTTGGCAAAATCATCGACACCCTTACGCGCCTGTACTTGACCGTCTCCAAAAACAACAAATTTATCAAGCGGAATACCTAATTGATGGCGAAACGAATTCTTTTTTTCCTGACTTTCCGGATAAAATTCGTTTTTAGCTACAAAATTGGGAATATACTTAACGTTTTCGCGTTTGATACCGTATTTGACTAGCTTATCAATAAAAATTGGGTTAACAACGACTATTTCATCCATTCTTTTGTAAAAATCTATTACATATTTGTAAAAGACATTTTTAGCCAGAGAGGGTAATTTTACTGATCCTTCAAGTGTCTCAGGTAAAAAATGAACATAGCCAATTTTTCGCCCTCTTGCTGGAGAAAAGCTGTTAGCAAAATAAGTAGGATTAACGGTATGGTAGTGCGTTAAATCACTTTTACCATATTTATTATTGGTCACATAAAATTTGTTCACTAGGTGCGTCCTAAGCAGTCGAATAAGTTCTGTATAGGCTGAACCAACACCTTGACCTTTAACAGAAGCTGCTTGTGAAAACATATTTATTCTAATCATTTATTTTTTCTTTGAGATCCTTTTGGTAATTAGCAATTGCATCTTGATAAAATTGGTAAACAGAACTGGCAAACCTTTTTGCAGATATTTGATCTAGTTTAGCAGCTAGCTTATCCGTCGGTATTGGCTTGCGTCCTTGTCTCAGATATGAAAGTATTTCTTCACGCATTTCACTGGAGCCGTTAAAGACTTTGCCAAAGTCATCATTGTCAAATACCTGCTCAGTGTAATCAGTATCATAAACAACACACCTGGTACCAGAAGCTAAGGCTTCAATATAAGTTAATCCTTGTGTTTCGGTATCGCTTGCGGAAACAAAAAGATCTGCCATTTTGTAGTATGAACCCACATCTTCATGAGGTATATCGCCGGTAAATATGACATTATCTTCGAGCGTTAATCGTTCTACTTGCTCCTGCAATACTTCAAGATCTGGACCGTCTCCAGATATCACCAACTGTACCTTAGGAAATTCGTCTATAATTTCTGGCATCACATTTAGAATACGATCGATTTTCTTTTCTTCAGCTATTCTGCTTAATGTTAATAAAACTGGAACATCAGCTGGTATTCCTAGTTCTTCTCTTACATCAAATGTAGCTGGTTTATTAATGCTATTTACGTCCACACCGGTCGGTATGACCCTCATAGGTATATTTACCTTATAACGCTTTAAAAGAGCTTCTACGCGCTTACTCGGGGCAATAACGCCATCCATGTTTTTTAAGTAAACATTAGTAAACTGCTTAACGTGATATGGTCTAAGCAAATGCCCATTTAAGACGTAATGCAGATAATCTTCATACATAGTGTGATATGTGTGAACTGCTGGAATTTTTAGTTGGTGAGCCACATATTTACCAATCATTCCCAAAGCAAATTCAGTTTGTGTGTGTACAATATCCAGTTTAACTTCCTTCGCCACTTTCGTCGCTTCAAAGAACCCCCTATAGGCCACACGTCTATCTGTAAATGAAATAAAAGGGACACTGCTAAACCGAAAAACATTGGCTTCTACTGTCCCCTTTTTGACATGAGGGTCTGTAGTAGTAAAGATAAACACATTATGTCCTTGCTCCTCCAAAGCATCCTTCAACGTCTTAATCGAAGTTGCAACACCACTAATTTGTGGAAAATATGAATCGGTAAAAATACCTATATTCATCTGAATACCTCCATAAAAGGTATTATAAAGATTACACCAGTCTTGTGCAATTTTTATATATAAAAATAACGGCCAAAACAAAAGCAGCCCTTAAAAAGAGCTGCTTTGATAATAGCGGTGATCGGGGTCGAACCGATACGTCCTCAACGGACACCAGATTTTGAGTCTGGCGCGTCTGCCAATTCCGCCACACCGCCATGGCAATATTTTAAAATTAACAGTTCAATGAGTGAACCGATAAAGGCGGGGATCGGATTTGAACCGACGATTAAGGTTTTGCAGACCTCTGCCTTACCACTTGGCTACACCGCCATCGAATTTTATTAATAATAGATTGGGATAGCTGGATTCGAACCAGCGCATAATAGAGTCAAAGTCTAGTGCCTTACCGCTTGGCTATATCCCAATGCTAGGGCGGAATATGGGATTCGAACCCATGTATGCCGGATCCACAAACCGGTGTGTTAACCCCTTCACCAATTCCGCCATGAAGTTAAACAGGGATAGTAGGAATTGAACCCACACTAGCGGTTTTGGAGACCGATGTACTACCTTTATACTATATCCCTATTATGGAGGAGGGTGGATTCGAACCGCCGAACTCAGAGAGAGCGGTTTTACAGACCGCCGCGTTTAGCCACTTCGCTACTCCTCCAGGCTGATGGCGCGGGACGGAATCGAACCGCCGACACAAGGAGCTTCAATCCTTTGCTCTACCGACTGAGCTACCGAGCCATCCTACGGTCCATATCAGATTTGAACTGATGATCTTCTCCGTGACAGGGAGACGAGATAAACCACTGCTCCAATGGACCATATTGCGGGAGGTGGATTTGAACCACCGGCCTTCGGGTTATGAGCCCGACGAGCTACCAGACTGCTCCATCCCGCGATTATTAATAAATAAAAGTACAAATTAGTTCCATACTTTATGGACCTTGTAGGACTCGAACCTACGACAGGACGGTTATGAGCCGTCTGCTCTAACCAACTGAGCTAAAGGTCCAAGCTCTAGCAAATAGCGGCGGGGGGGATCGAACCCTCGACCTCCCGGGTATGAACCGGACGCTCTAGCCAGCTGAGCTACACCGCCAACAAATGTAACCGTTGTGTAATGATTACAATCGGGAAGACAGGATTCGAACCTGCGACCCCCTGGTCCCAAACCAGGTGCTCTACCAAACTGAGCCACTTCCCGGGATATGCGCCCTGAAGGATTTGAACCTTCAACCTTCTGATTCGTAGTCAGACACTCTATCCAGTTGCGCTAAGGGCGCATCACTAAATGCCGAGGACCGGAGTCGAACCGGTACGGTTGAAACCAACCGCGGGATTTTAAGTCCCGTGCGTCTGCCAATTCCGCCACCCCGGCAAGTAATGAAAGCGGAAGACGGGATTCGAACCCGCGACCCCCACCATGGCAAGGTGATGTTCTACCACTGAACTACTTCCGCAAGATATGAAATGCCGATTATACGATTTGAACGTACGACCCCCTGTTTACAAGACAGATGCTCTACCAACTGAGCTAAATCGGCAAGATGTAAATATGGTATATATTATTGGCGAATACGGGTGGTGGGACTTGAACCCACACGTCCGAAAACACTAGAACCTAAATCTAGCGCGTCTGCCAATTCCGCCACACCCGCAAAATGGGGCCATGAGTCGTGACGGGCTTGAACCGTCGACCCTCTGATTAAAAGTCAGATGCTCTACCAACTGAGCTAACGACTCGGAATGGAGGATACAGGGCTCGAACCTGTGACCTCCTGCTTGTAAGGCAGATGCTCTCCCAGCTGAGCTAATCCTCCATAAGCACGGCAGCGTCCTACCCTCGCAGGCAGTCTCCCACCAACTACTCTCGGCGTGAAGAAGCTTAACTGCTGTGTTCGGCATGG
>NZ_JACFRL010000024.1:0-576 GCF_016100925.1 Lactobacillus sp. W8093
TAAATGATAATTTACTCGAATTAGCAAAAGCCGTGTTTAATAAAAATGTAAACTCATGTAGTAAAACTTTATTATCAAATTATTTCTTACCTAAAAGAGGTAAGAATCTAGTAAAGAAAAACGTTATACCAGGAGCAATTCCTGTTATAGCAGGGGGCATGATTCCCGCAGCTTTTCACAATAAGTCCAACACGATGGCTCCTGTAATTACTATTTCTGCATCTGGTGCTAATGCTGGTTATGTTCAAATTTGGGGTATAAAAGTCTGGTCATCCGATTCCTCTTTTATAGATGAATCAGTGTCCAATAATATTTATTTTTGGTACCTATTACTCAAAAAATACCAAAAACAAATCTATGAATCTCAAACTGGCTCGGCTCAACCCCACATTTATCCTAAAAATATTGGAAATCTTCTAATACCAGTGGTAAGTGATGAAACTAAGCTCAATATTAATGAAAAAGTCAAACCAATTTTTAATAATATCTTTAAAAATAAGCATGAAAATAACTTACTAAATAACCTAAAAATAATTTTATTAGAAAAGTACTTTTGAAATGTTAAATTATCATTTA
>NZ_JACFRL010000013.1:0-32353 GCF_016100925.1 Lactobacillus sp. W8093
GAAGCAAGAGGAAGATGTCCTCCTTTTTTATGCAATAAAAAACCTATTAACAGCTTACCACATGGATAAGTCATCAACAGGATAATTATAGAGCCGTTTTTTCTTCACTGACAAAAGCCAGTGATTTTTTTGAGCATTAATGTTTACAATTGTAAATTAGCCATCTATACTAATTATAGTTTACAGATGTAGACACTAACTTAAAGAAGAAAAAAGGAGAAATTATCATGGATAAAATCATTACTTTAGCTTTAGGACTTGCACTCATTGCTTTTATTGCATGGTGGTTCTTCGGCAAACATGATGTGGCGGCAGCAAATGCGCAAGTTAATGCCAATCAACAAAGTGTTGACATTGAAGTCAAGGGTGGATATTCACCTGAAAGAGTTGTTTTAAAAAAGGGCGTTCCGGCTACTTTGAACTTTAAGAGGACAGACTCATCCAATTGTCTGGACCATGTTGTCTTTTCTGATTTTGGTATTAATCAAAAGTTGCCTCAAGGTAAAGTAGAACAAATTAAAATAGATACTTCCAAGCCTGGTGAATATGACTGGGAATGCAGTATGAATATGTTTCATGGCAAAGTGATTGTTAAATAAGCGTAGGTAAAGAAATGAAGATAACAACACGCTTTTGGACGTCATTGATACTTTCATTGCCAATGCTGCTGGAAATGATCATTCACCCCTTTACTGGTTGGATGTTGCCAGGCGGCAAATGGACCATGCTGATTTTTACTACAATTATTATGCTAATTTCTGCAGGACCGTTTGTTTCCAGTGCTTGGTCGGCTTTTAAGAAACATCATTCTAATATGGATACACTGGTAGCCTTAGGAACTTCAATTACCTATGTTTATAGTATTTATGCGATGTTTACGGGCAAATCAGTTTTCTTTGAAAGTGCTGCTTTTGTAATTACCTTTGTTTTACTCGGCCAGGTCTTAGAAGAAAAAATGCGTGCTACAGCTTCAGATGCAATGGGCAAACTATTAAACTTAGGTGCTAAAGATGCCTTAGTTAAGCGTGGCAATCAGTTTGTCAGTATCCCAATAACTAAAGTTGTTAAGGGCGACTTGATTCAAGTTATGCCTGGACAAAAAGTTCCTGTGGACGGCAAGATAGTTTCGGGAAATTCAAATATTGATGAGTCAATGGTTACGGGTGAAAGTTTACCAGTTAAAAAAGCCCAAGGAGATAAGGTAATTGGTGCGACGATTAATCAAAATGGATCTTTTGTGATGGAAGCACAAAAGGTGGGCAATGATACTATGTTGGCCCAAATTATTGATATTGTGAAAAAGGCGCAAAATAGTCATGCACCAATTCAAAAGTTGACTGACAAAGTTGCAAATATCTTTGTTCCTACCGTCTTAATTATTGCTATTGTGACTTTTCTGGTTTGGTTTATTGTTCTAGGCAAAAATGTCGCTACTGCTTTAGTTTTTGCGGTAGCAGTAATGGTGATTGCCTGTCCTTGTGCCTTAGGTTTGGCTACACCCACCGCTTTAATGGTGGGCACGGGCCGTGGTGCTAAAATGGGCATTCTAATCAAAAATGGAGAAATTTTAGAAGCTGCGAATAATATAGATACCATTGTTTTTGATAAAACCGGTACTATTACTAAGGGAAAGCCCCAAGTAACAGATATTGTAGGTGATCAAAAAAGCGTTTTACAATTTGCTGCTAGTTTGGAAAAACTTTCTGAGCACCCTCTTGCACCCGCCATTTTAGCTGCTGCGAAAAAAGAAGATATTACCCTGAAACCAGTAGCAAACTTTACTGTAATTGAAGGGCAGGGCGTAAGTGGCACTGTTTCTGGCAGTAAAATTTTAGTTGGGAGTCCAAAAAATCAGAGTGAAATTGAGTTTTCTGCGGAGTTTAAGACTAAAATTATAAAATTGCAAAATGAGGCAAAGACTGTAATAGCGGTTGCGCAAGATGAAAGAGTAATTGGCTTAATTGCAATTCAAGATGCTCCCAAAGAAAATGCTAAACAGGCAATAAGTGACTTGCACCAATTAGGGTTGAAAACAGTAATGCTGACAGGTGATAATCAGCAAGTAGCTGATGCAATAGCTGGGCAAGTTGGTATTGATCAAGTAATAGCTGAAGTTTTACCGGTTGATAAAGCAGATGCTATTAAAAACCTGCAGAAAAAGCATCATGTGGCTTTTGTGGGTGATGGCATCAATGATGCGCCGGCTTTGACCCAAGCTGATGTTGGTATTGCCATGGGTTCCGGTACCGATGTCGCAATAGATGCAGGTGGTATTGTGCTAATTAAAAACGATCTTGAAGACGTTGTGCGGGCTTTGAAGCTTAGCCGTAAGACTTTTAACAGGATAAAGTTAAATCTGTTTTGGGCTTTCATTTATAACGTTTTAGGTATACCGGTTGCAGCCGGTGTGTTTGCTGGCGTTGGCCTTACTCTTAGTCCAGAAATAGCTGGCCTGGCTATGGCATTTAGTTCACTATCAGTTGTAATTAGTTCAGTTTTATTAGGCAAAGCCAAAATATAGGATGTTAAAAACAAAAAGGGCGGTTGAAAAATATTCAACCGCTCTTTTTTTACTGTGTAAGCCTTAATAATGATGCTTTCCTTTAGCTAAAACAGGCTTGATTTGAAAAATATAAGCTAAAATGCCAATTATAAGCCAAATGAAGGTAATAAATACACTATAAGTTAGGTTAGCATCACCCGTTTTGATATAAGTAACTGGTTCTGAAAAGGGGAATAAAAAAGAAATTGCTTTTAACCAATCAGGATAAGCTGAAATTACAACTAGCACTCCTGAGACTAATTCGGCTATACTACTGATAATATTCTCTAAAAAATAGGGATCATTCATTTGCCAGGAAATAGCCCAAGATACAAAACCTAAAGCGCAGCCATAAAGACATAAAAGCGGCAGCATGAGTAAAGCTCGTCCAATAATGACTAAGGGCGCACCTACTAAATACAAGAGAAAAAGGTTAATTAGTGCTAAAGTGCTGCCTATAATAAGGGCAACAATGCACTTAGTAAGCCAATATCTGAAACTGAAAGGTTTTTTGGCAATTAATTCAAAGTCAATTCTTAAATTAGCATCGTTAATCACAGCTGAACAAAATGTTTCAAGAGTAAGTACAGCTGCAGATATTGCAATTGAACTAAGTGCAACTCCCCAATTAAATTGATTAGAATATTGCATATTGATTAATACTAACAGGGCCAAACTAATCATTGGTGTAATGAAAAAGTAAGTCAGTTTTGTCCGCCAATTATTCAGAAATGAAAGGCCCGAGAACTGTGTAGCAAACATTAGATAATTTTCAGAGCTCCTTTCCTTCTTACCAGGTCGTTAATTTTTCTGACAATAACCACAATTAATACAATCCAAAGAAGTAAACTGCAGAAATAAGAAGACCAGTTGAGGCTTTTATTATGGGATAAAGCAGCAATTGGTGCCGTGATTGGAATAAACCATTGTGATACGTTGGTTAATGGCTCTAAAACGGTATCATTGCCGAATAAACCTGCTAATAATAATATGGGGGTTCCGATTAAGCTCTCATAGACCATTGCATTTGGTGACAGGGTTAGAAAAGATGAAATTAAGATGCCCATTACTGCACAACCGACCCACATTAGCAAAATTAATAAAATAATGTAAAGAGAAACTGTACCAGTAGCTGCTCCTAAAATTTTTGCCAGAATAAATGCAATCGGAAACGAAAATAGACCATAGCTGGATGCAGGCAAAAGCAAGGTAATTAACGAAGCTCTTTCATCATACTGGCTGTTTAATAAATATGGCAGCGTTCCTTTGTAACGTTCAAAACTGATGCAACCGGCAACGGTTGTACAAGAAGTCCACATTCCAAAAATACCGCTTTGGAGCCATATTTGTGTATTATCCAAATTATGTGTAGCGTACGCCATAATATATTGCATTAAAAAAATAGAAGTAGTACTTGTAATTGTCAACCAGACAAAATATTGATCTGAAAGATAGTCTTTAACATGAAAGAGGAAAAGACGAATAAAACGCATTTTTATTTCCTCCTTAATTTAGGCGCTAAAGCTAAGTAGGCTTCTTCTAAATTTTTAGGTTTTTGGTTTATTTCTTTTTCAGCTAAGCCAAAAACAGCATTAATGGTGCCGGTAAAAAATACTTTTCCTGCACCTAAAATAACTACCCGTTTAGCCAATTTTTCAACTTCGGACATAGTATGACTGGTTAATAAAATACTAATACCCGACTCAGACAGATTTTTGATTGTCTTTTGCACACTTTGTGCAATTTCAACATCAAGACCACTTGTGGGTTCATCCAAGAGCAATAGATTAGGATTATTGAGCAAAGAGCGTGCTATATGCAGTCTTTGCGTCATTCCTTTAGAAAATTCTCCCACTTTTTTATTGGCAACATTCAGAAGGTCAACAATTGACAGAACACGTTCGATTTCTTTATTCTGCTTGCGGAAGGGAACCTTAGCCAAGTCCGCAAAAAATTGTAAATTTTGCTTGGCTGTAGCGTTACGGTAAAAACCTAAATCACCACCAAAAGAAACGCCAATGTTTGGTCTCTTTCGTGCAGTGGTAATATCTTGGCCATTCAAAATCACACGGCCGGAAGTAGGAATTAAATAACCGCCAATGATTGAGACAATAGTAGTTTTTCCAGCACCATTAGGACCTAAAAGCGCCAGTATCTCTCCTTGGTCAATTGTAAAAGAAACATCATCTAAAGCTTGAAATTCCTGCTTTTTATCCTTATAGGTTTCATTTAAATGTTTAACTTGTAAAATATTATTCAATTTTTTCTCCAAAATTAATTTGTGGTAACTTTATCATTTAAAAAGGAAGGATGATAAATATTTTGTATACAGGTTAATTTGAAGATCTTTTCATGAACATTAAATCTAATAAAACAATTATAGCATAATTTTAGTTTAATTTAATATTTTTATAAAGAAATAAAAATAATGCTCTTTGTCAAAAGAGCATTACAATTTAATCCACTGACTTTAAAGCTTCCAGCATGTCCAAATTCTTAAGTTTTCTATTCACGATAAAGCCTAAAACAATAGTAATTATGCCGATAACTCCCAGTGGCCAAAGAAAACTAGACGTTGATAATGCTGGATTAAACATGACATTATCAGGTGGAACAACATAAAGAATATAGCGATAGAGCAAATCACCAGTCAAATAGCCTACCAAAATACCAATTACTGTTAACAAAATGGTTTCACGGTAGATATACATGGTAACTTCATTATCGTAGAAACCTAAAACTTTAATAGTTGAAAGCTCACGTATTCTTTCAGCAATGTTGATATTAGTTAAATTATATTGGATAACGATTGCTAGCAGACCTGCAACTACTATTAAAACAACCATAATCAAGTTTAAAGATTGCACTACAACGTCTAATTCTTGGCTAACTGCTGTATTTTGGACAACTCCTGCCACGCCGTTTAGTGCCATAAATTGTGCGGCCATTTTTCTCGTGTTCTTGCGACTCGAATTCTTTAAATTAACCAGATAGGCATTAGATTTGAAATTACGTTTAAAGACTCGCTGGTATTCTGTTTTGTTCATGAAAACAAAATGCCCCATATACATCTCTGTGATACCAGCTACTTTCATTTTTCTAACGTGGTTATCTTTATCTGTGATCGAGATATAGCCGCCTTCACTCACATTAAGCAGGGTAGAAAGGCGTTCAGAAATGATTATGCCTTTATTACTTAAATGAAGGGTCTGTTTTGTTTTACGGTTATTTAAATGAACATAATCCTTTAAGACTTTGCTGGAAGAAGGAGCAATTAACGTGATATCTTGAGTGTCACCAGTTTTGCCGGCAGTTTTAGACAAGGATTCATAATAAATAGGCGTTTCCGACTTAATGCTACCAGCTTGCAATTTCTTACTTAAACTTTTTTCTTGCTGATCTGAAATGCCAGGTTTTTCTGCCACAATCATGTTGTAGTGAATAAGATCTTTGAATTGCCTGTTATTCATATTAGTGATCGAATTTTTAACTGCAAATCCGGCAAATAGCATTGTAGCGGCACCACAAACGCCAAAAATTGTCATTAACATGCGCTTCTTATACCTAAAAATGTTACGCGCAGTAACCTTATGGGTAAAGCTAAGATGGTTCCAAATAAAAGGAATTTTTTCCAGTAGAATGGTAGAACCAGCAGCTGGCGGCTTTGGTAATAACAGTGCAGCTGGTTTTTCCCTAAATTCATTCTTAGCAGTCAAGTAAGCAGGTAAAACAGAACTGATCCAAGATAACAAAAGTGCGATTAAACTAATTTGCCAATGAAAGTGTAATTCGATTGGTGGGATCGTGATAGATTTATAATAGGCATGATAAACAATCTGGGGCATCAAGGTATGACCTAAATAAACGCCCAAAATAGTCCCGATAGTACCGGAAATAAAGCCGTAAGCAATAAATTTATTGATAATGACATAATCGTCATAGCCCAACGCTTTCATTGTACCGGAGTTAATTCTTTCCTCATCAATAAAGCGATTCATGGTGGTAAAGGTAACGAGAGCAGCAACAAAGTAGAGAAAAATCGGGAACACTTTAGCCAGATCTTCTACCACTTGTGCAACAGTTGTGTACACTAGATTTCCTTCACCACCCGGAACTTCACGCCTGTTATATACGCTGTAGTTTGGTAGCTCTAGCTTTTTTAACTTACTCTTTATCTTATTGATCTTATTTTTGCCAGCTGTTATTTTTTTGGTGGCAACGGCCGATTGATGAGAAAATTGCCTTTTTTCTTGCTGCAGCTTTTGTTCGCCTGCAGCAATTTCTTGTTGAGCTTGTTCAAGTTGCATTCTGGCAGTGGCTGGTAAATTTGTACCTGCGTTTTTTGCCTGTGCTATTTGTGTATTTAGTTTAGCCTTCTGGGTTGCTAACTGTTTTTCAGCTGCATTAATTTGTTGATTTGCCACTTTTATTTTTTGCTCGGCACGTTGGATTTTCTTTTCCTGAGGAGCTAATTTTTCTTGCGCAGAATTTAAAATTCTTTGTTTTCTTTGATGAGCACTATTTTTAAGAACGTTTTGTAAAACTTTTTTATGTTTTTTGACTTTACTGGTGTAAGTTTTACCGTATGAATCAAGTCCGCGTAAATCTTTATATCTTAAATTGGCAGTGGTGTAAACTGTATGGTCAAATACTTTGGGGCTAACTACAGCATATCCTTTAAGTTCACCTGTACCACTATTACTTTGGCCTAAATTAACGTTGGATAAAATTTGGCTTGAGTGCACGAAACCAGTAATCTTAAAACTTTTACGTTTTAGTAATGTGGTCCCTAAAATATTTTTCTTTTCAGTGAAACTAATTTTTTGCCCAATTTTGTAGCGGGAAGAATAGTGATCGGCCAAAGCAATTTCATTTTGCTTGGTAGGTAAATGACCCTGACGCACTTCATATTTACCTACTAATTTTGGCTTTGAAAAAATGCGAAAACTTTCATGGCTATGTTTGATAACCGTATCTGTCATATAGCCAAATTCAACGTCTTGCAGACCCTTAGTTTGCTTAATTTTTTGAGTATCCTTGTGATCCAGACCATAGTTGCAAATAACAGTTAAGTCAGCGGTATTTAATTTTTGCGCATAGTGATTCCCAGTGTCACGCATGTCGGGACCGGTGACCATCAAGCCCACTAGGGCAAATGCACCAATCATCATTAAGCCCATAATTGATATGAATTGTCCCTTAGTATGTTTAATTGACCGCCAAAAATCTTTTAAAATTACGTTATTCATGATCAACCTTTTCTACCATTTTATATTAGCGACATCTTCTGGATGCTGGTTTGTGTCAATCTGGGTAACTTGACCGTCATGAAAATGGATCACACGATTAGCTAGGGGAGCCAAAGCACTGTTGTGTGTAACTATTACGACTGTCGTTTTATTGTTGTGGCTCATGTTAATGATGGTCTGTAAAACGCTCTTACCAGTCTGATAATCAAGGGCTCCGGTTGGTTCATCACAAAGCAAAATTTTAGGATTCTTCGCAATTGCACGAGCAATCGCTACTCTTTGTTGCTCGCCACCGGAAAGTTCAGCTGGGAAATTATTAATCCGGTTTTTAAGACCAACATCAATCAGTGTTTTTACAGGGTCAAGTGCGTCAGGAACTATTTCTGATGCTAGTTCAACATTTTCTCTTGCCGTCAAATTTTGAATAAGATTATAAAATTGAAACACGAAACCAATGTCGCTGCGCCGATACCCAGTTAGTTCGCGCTTATTATATTTAGCAATATTTTTACCATCAATTATTACATCACCAGAAGTGTTGGTATCCATTCCACCTAAGATATTTAAAATAGTAGATTTTCCCGCACCGGAGGCACCTAAAATGATGGCTAATTCACCCTTTTCAACAGTAAAACTTACATCGTTGTTGGCTAATATTTCAGTATCTCCAGTTTGATAACGTTTATAGTTGTGTCGTACATCAATATAACTCATGAAAACAGGTCCTTATTAAATCTTTTTCTTCTATATAGTTATTTTAGTCTAGGTAGCTTTCTAATACTTGCAAAACGCCCATATCATTATTAGAAGGTGCTTCGTATTTAGCAATTTTTTTAAGTTCCTCATGACCGTTTTTCATAGCATAACTAAATCCTGCCAGTTCAATCATTTCACGATCATTAAGCCCATCCCCAAAAGCAATTAATTCAGAAGGCTTAACATTGAAATAACGCAAAAAATATTTAATGCCTTGCCCTTTATTAACTCTGCTGGGCATTACATCAATATTATTAAAGCCACTGGTTGTACAATGAATTCTTTCAGCATTTGTTTGGTTAAATTTTCTTTCCAGCTCGCGAGCAAGTTCCGCCGAACATTCAAGAGTTAATTTGGTCAAGCTATCGCTGGTAGGAATGTCTACCAAGCTGCCAATTTCATCCACATCGGGATAAAAATAATGCATAGAATTTTTAAAATAACGTGGAGCTTTCTTACTGATATATGATTTGTTCAGACCACTTGCAGCAATCAGAATTTGCGGATAATTATTTTGAATAAAACTAATAAGCTTTATGCCAGTTTTATAAGTAAAAACATGCCGTACAATAATTTTATTATCTTTGGTCAAAATTGAGCCGTTATCAGCAACTATGTCAATCCGATCCAAAAAATCATAAAAATCCTGCCGTAAACGCGATAGGGGTCTGCCACTTGAAACAATAAAATGAACGTGGTTTTGCCGTAATTTAGTTAGGACTTTTTCAAATCTTTGATGATCAAAATTTTTTTCATCATTTTCAAAGGTGCCATCCATATCAACAGCTACTGCTTTAAAAGGAATATTATTCATTGAACTCTCCTTAACTTGTTATTCTAATACTATTATATAGTAGAAACTTTAATATTTTAACTGGTCCACTTGAATTAACGACCAGTATTTTTATTTTTAGAAGCTAAAGAAAAACCTGCGAAACCAAAATGATTTCGCAGGCTGATAAACTACAATATTTATTTATTAATTTGTACAGGCTTTTTTCTACCAACAAGCCAACATAAGAGTATTGCCAAAACTGTTTCTAAGACGATCAAAGCAATATTCATTCCAATTTTAACTTGTCCTAAGCTAACTGCTGCATTATTGAATAAAGAATTCTTTTCACCCAGATAGAGATCAAATATGATTGAACCAATTATGAGGACAAACATTACGCTCCATTGTCTGCGACTAAACGCAATGCCATATTCTTCTTCACGGCGTCTAATACTTGGCAAAATTACTCCAAGACCAATTAAGACAATAATAGCAATGATATTGATGATTAATTCATACCACCAATAACCACTGAATTTTTTAATATCTTGTGGTGCAATACCTAAAATGGTGGCCGCGGCAGTAACTATTAATAAGAACAGACCAGCTAAATATGCCAATTTGTCATTCTTGATAAAGACATAGTCTGAAGTAAATTTGGCGGAATTCTTTCTAATTTGCATGAAAGAGAAGAATATCCAGCAAGTAACTCCCGGTGAAATAATACCATTCAGGTTTAACAGCCAATTGAAGATATCATTCATATCTGGTAAAAAGATTCCTAAAAGCATAATGAAAGCTGAAAGAGAAACGGTTAAAACGTAGCCGTTAATCGGCAGACCGTTTTTGTCTTTTTTCTGTAAGAATTTAGGCATGTACTTGTCGCCAGTATCTGAAATTAACATTCTGGTCATTGCGTCAAGTAATACGGCTAACAATGCGGCGTTATAAAAGACAGAAGTCCACGCCCAAACATAAAGTAAAGTTTTGCCCATACCATATTGGTGTCCTACCATGTCAAAAACGTAATAGGCGCCATTCATCTTTAAGTCGTTTGGAATGTGATAACTATTAAAATAAATTCCCAGTGCAAATGAACCAAAAACTGTCAGAAAAATAGTCATGATTGCTAAAGCAACCATTGCTTTAGGAAAATCAGATTTTGGTTTTTTCATTTTCGTAACGTAAGGAGCTACCAGCTCACAACCATTTAAAGCATAAATAAGCATTGCAATGGTAGTCCAGTAATGCATATCAAACTTGGGAATCAGTGTGCGCCAAGTGAATGGCTGCGTTGCCATATGTCCACCAGACTTTGCTAAACCGACGAAAGCCAAGAAAACAAACATTAAGGTCATGATCAACATTAAGCCACCGCCAATAGTTGACAATACTTCCATTGAATGTGAAAAGTAATGCTCGATGATGATAAAAATGATGAACATGGCAAATGTCATTAAAGCAAATTTAGTGTTAGAAATTTGACTCTGAAACTTTTCAGAACCCGTTAAAGCCCAGCCAATATCAACTATAATTTCGTTAGCTGAATCAACAGCATAAGGAATAGAGGCAGCCCAGTAAGTCCAGGCTGTAAAGTAGCCCAAAAATTCCCCGTTGGTTCCACGAACCCAAGATGAAAGACCTCCGCCTTCACTGTTAAAAACTGAACCAAGTTGACCTACCATTAATGAATAGGGGATGACATAGAATAAACACATGATAACCCATGAGGTAACAACCGGCATTCCTTGGTTTTGAAAGTTGTACATGATATCGTCTAAGCCGATCACAGTACAAAAGGCCATGAGTGTTAATATTGGCCAAGAAATATATTTTTTATTTGAATTTATTTCCTCCACTAAAGTTCTCTCCTTTGAAAATTAACTAATGTTTTTATTTTACTAATTAAATAAAAAGTTGACTAGTAGCAAAATAAACTATTTTAAAGAAAACGAATTCAGAAAAATTTAAAAATTTGTTGGAGATGATTGCTAGTATTGAAATTTATAGCTTCATGCGGTAAGATAATATCGTTAATACGCTATCAAAAGAAAGAAGGATTCTTAAATGTCAGGACATTCAAAATGGCATAATATTCAAGGCCGCAAGAATGCGCAAGACGCAAAGAGGGGTAAAATTTTCCAAAAATTATCTCGTGAAATTTATATGGCTGCAAAGAATGGTGGTCCTGACCCTTCCGGAAATCCTAATTTGCGTATGGTAATGGATAAGGCCCATGCAAATAACATGCCTAAATCTAATATTGATCGTGCCATTAAAAAGGCTGAAGGAAATTCAGACGAGCATTATGATGAAATTACTTATGAAGGCTATGCTCCAGGTGGTGTAGCAATATTTGTTGAAGCATTAACCGATAACAAAAATCGAACTGCTTCCGCAGTCAGAGTTGCATTTACTCGTAACGGTGGCTCATTAGGCGCAACTGGTTCTGTTGCCTATATGTTTAATCGTCGTGGTTATATCGTGATAGACCGTTCTACCACTGATGCTGATGAAGACCAGATGTTGCTTGATGTAATGGATGCAGGTGGCGATGACTTGCAAACAAGCGATGATGCTTACGAAATTTACACCGATCCCAAACAATTTGCACAAGTACGTGATGCGCTTGAAAAGGACGGATATAAGCTGGCTAATGCAGAGTTAACTATGATTCCTGCAAATACAACACCTGTTCCAGATGATAAAAAAGAACAATTTGATCATTTGGTAGATGCTCTCGAAGATGATGAAGATGTTCAAAATGTATATACAGCGGCAGCTGAGGAAGATTAAATAAAATCTTATTTGATTAGTTCTCTAGAATTGATTAGTCAATTCTAGAGAATTTTTTTACTTAATTTTTGGAAGTTTTAGTTTTTTCTGCGCGATCTTCTTCCATAATAAAGCGAAGCATTTTGACATATTTTTCAGGTACATGTTGACCTTCATATAATAACTGAGCATTTTTATCAGCTATATCTAAGCAGTCTTTTTTATTACTATTTTCTTCATGACCTAATAAATAATCAGTAGAAACGTGCAATTGTCGAGCTACTTTGGTCAAAGATTGTGTGGAAGGCTTAATAGTTTTCCATCTATAAATACTGTTTTCTCCAATTTTAGCCCTTCTAGCAAGTTCTTTAATGGATAAACCATGTTTTTTAGCGGTTTCGAAAATACGCGAATATACATTCATTCAAATTCTTCCTTAAAAAGTATCACAAATGATTGTATTTGTACTTGACCGCTATCATAAATGGTAATATAATAAAATCATCCACTGAGTGGACAGCACAAAATTCTCATTATTGTGTTAGATAATTAAGTAGCCGTGGTACGAAATCTGACTACTTTTTTAGTTTACCTGAATAGTATCACTTGTGGTAGTGTAAAAAGCAACTTTGTGATTTGCGCAAAAGAAGACAGTAGAGGGGTAATCTCTTAAAATTTAACATTTAGTTTTTTAGAAAAGTCATATATCAATGTTATTTAGGTAAAGAAGAAAACTTGTTTACCAAGGTTTTACTTCTTATGTTAATGATATATACAAAGAAGTAAAACAGCAATAAAAAGCAATTTTTATTGCAATATATTGGTTAGCAATCACAATTAATTGCATTTGTTACATTCTAAAAAAACCTAACATATAAAATCCTTGAAAATACAAAATGAATGTATAACTGTAATTAATTGGTTTAAGTAATAGAAATCTAATATTAATCTATTGCTTAGATTGCTAATCAATATTTTTTTAGAAAAATATTGTTGTTTTACTAAAAAAGTAATTGTTAGTTATTGAACCTATTTTGACTGTTAAAAATTAATATGGGAGGAGAAAAAGAGTGTATAAAAAATACAAAAATAAATTATTAGCAACCGCTATGTCAGTGCCAATTTGTTTACTTAGTTTAGCTTTGCAGACGAACAGGGTTAAAGCCGATGAGACTATCCCAGAAACTCAGAATACATTGTCAAGAAACGAGCAAAATTCACAAACCGCTTCTAACGTAAATGCTGCTTCTATTAACCAAGATGATAGAAAAGGCGCTGAATCGCAGACTAATAAACTAGTGAGAACCAGTTCAAATTCTGTCCGGCAACGTTGGTGATGGCTACATCAGTTCACCACTTGATATTGACGATTATGTTTATGATTCAGTTAATGGCAACCGGATAGGCTACTTTACTAATCTGCCGCAGATCGTAACTTATGTTTACCATAAAAAAGCTCCGACGACGAAACCGGAACAAAGTACTGACAACAATTCAACTAATAAGCCTTTGCCAAATGACAAAGCAAAAAAGCCTGATAACAATAAAAAGCCAAAGCAAACAAACGATGCACAAACATCAGGTAAAAACAAGTCTGCTTTGACACAAGAAAATAAAAATAAAGCACAAACAGCAAGTAATGAAGCTAGCCAACAAAAAACAGAAGCAGCTGATAAAGCCAAATTACCGCAAACTGGTACCGAAAAGAAAAGTCAGTTAGCTTTGCTAATCAGCGGCATTATTGCTCTTTTCGGTTCTCTATTAGGTGTCTTAGATTTCCGTAAAAAGAAAGGAGAGTGAGGCTATTTGGAATGAGCCTTAAATACTAATCCGGCAAACTGCGATTAAATGATTTTTATTATTCTTAGTGTTTATTCATATTAATAAAAAATTTTTCTATCTAAATAAGTATGTTTTTAAAGTCGCAGCAAGAATAAGTATTTAATGGATAAAAGCAACACGCAAGTGTTGCTTTTTGGTTTGAAAAAAACACTCAGAACCAAATCCAAACGTTTTTCTCTAAGGCATTATATAATAATTGCAAAAGAGGTGGGGTAAATATGGCTATAATTGGACTTGACCATTTAGTGCTAACAGTTAAGAATATTAAAACAACTACTGATTTTTATCATAAATATTTTGGTATAGAAACAATTAATTTTCAAAATGGCAGAACAGCCCTAAAAATTGGAAAGCAAAAGATCAATTTACATGAAATCGGACACGAAATTGATCCTAAAGCTGCTTTCCCAACGCCTGGAGCAGGTGATATTTGTTTGATAAGTGATACTCCAATTGATGATTTAATAGTGCACTTTAAAAATGAACATTTAAAAATAATTTTAGGACCAGTGTTACGAACTGGTGCAAATGGAAAAATTCGCTCAATATATGTGCGTGATCCAGATAAAAATTTAATTGAAATTTCGAATTATATCTAAAGTTATACAAAATTAAATAGCAAAACAAAAATCATACAATTATTGTATGATTTTTGTTTTTTATAGGGATATATAACATAAAAAGTATGATTTAACATACCTTTTTAGTATTAGACAATTATTAAATGTGACTTTAAACTTTTATTGTAAAAGGTGGTGAATGGCAATAATGTTAGGCAAACCACAAAATTTCGTATATGAGAAATACTAACTTATATTTTTAACCTCAATAATTTGGTAAACGATTCAGTCGTTAAGTTCATAAATAAACTTTGGGAGAATATCAATGAAAAAATTTTCAAAGCAGAAAACTACAATTATTATGGTCTTACTTTTAATACTAGTAATTCTAAGTTTAGGCCTGTACTGGTTTATAAATAAAAATCAGGCTCAGGAAAAAGCGGATGACAAAAGAAATGAACAGGTTTCAACTAAAAAAGTAAAAAGTGTGAACAGAAGTCACATTTTAATCGTTTATTTTTCAAGATCTGGTCAAAATTATCCTGGAGTTAATTTAACGCGGGGAAATACTGCACGTATTGCTGATGAAATTAAAAAAGTTACTGGTGCCCAAATTTTTGAGATTAAACCCAGAGTGGCTTATCCAAAATCTTATGATCAAACAGTAAGTCAAGCTGAAAGGGAGCAAAAAAATAATGCTGGACCAAAAATAAAGGGTAAGCTACCTAAAGTTTCTAAATATGACACCATCTTTTTGGGTTATCCAATTTGGTGGGATGATATTCCAATGATTGTCAGAACCTTTATGGATCAGGTCGACCTTAATAATAAAACAATAATACCCTTTTCTACAAATGCGAGTTCGGGTTGGGGCAAGTCACTAAATACTATTCATAGTGTTTTTCCTAAAGCAAAATTGAAAAAAGGTTTTGAGATTAAAGGAGAAAATGCTGCCTCTGCCAAAGCCAAAGTAGATTCATGGCTTCATGATTTAGGATACTAAACATAAAAGAAAGGAAACTATATTGAAAACTTTAGTTTTGATTTTTCATCCGCATATAAATAATTCACGAGTAAATAAAGCTTTGAAACAAGAAGTTCTAAAAAATACTTCAAAGGAGGTGATAGTAAGGGATGAATACGAAAAATATCCAGATGAGAAAATAGATGTTGAATTAGAGCAAAGTCTGTTAGAAAAAGCCGGTAGAATAGTTTTACAATTTCCAATGTATTGGTATAGTTGCCCCAGCTTATTAAAAAAATGGGAAGACCAAGTTCTTCTACATGGCTGGGCTTATGGAAGTACAGGAAATGCTCTTAAAGGCAAAGAAATGGTGATTGCTGTTTCTACTGGTGCTCCAGCTAAAAATTATCATATTTATGGTGATTTTCATTATACCATTGATGAAATGCTTATTCCTTTTAAAGCTACAAGTAACTTAATAGGAACAAAATTTCTGAAACCTTTTATCCTCCAAGGAGTAATGCAAAATCTAACAGATGAACAGTTAAAAAAAGAATCTGAGAGATATGTTGACTATATTTTAAGCACCAAATAACTTTCTTTCTCATAATTATTTTTAGTTAAGCTCACACAATTGTGTGAGCTTTTTTAGTTTTGTGAGAAAAATTCTTTTTTTTGCGTAATTAATAATGGTAGCAAGATAAGGGGGTTTTTATGAGAATAAAAGACGCTGTAAACAATCTAATCGAGGAAGCAATAACTATGCATGCAAGTGATATTTTCTTTTTATTGCGCGAAAATAGTTTACTAGTCAATTTGCGCACAATAAAAGGGATAACAAAGCATACCCAATATTCAGTAAATGAAGGAAAAGAACTAATCAATTTTTTAAAGTTCGCTGCACAAATGGATATTGCTGAACATCGTAGACCACAAGTAGGTGCTTTTGAGTATGAATTTCAAGCTAAGACTTACTTTCTTCGGTTATCAAGTATTGGGGACTTTAACGACTGCGAGTCTTTAGTTATCAGAATTATCTATCAAATTGATAAGAGTAAGTACTTTTTTAACAGCCAGATTGACCAATTAAAAGCTTTAACTGAAAAAAGGGGACTATTAATTACCAGTGGCCCGACAGGATCAGGTAAAACTACAACAATGTATAATTTGGCCAAAATGGCTGGTCAAAATAAAGTTGTAATGACGATTGAAGATCCGGTGGAAATTCATGAAGCAAGCTTTATCCAAACTCAAGTGAACTTAACTGCGGATATTACTTACTCTGGACTACTCGAAGCAGCTTTAAGGCATAGACCTGATATTTTGATTATAGGGGAAATTAGGAATGCTAACACGGCAAGATTAGCTGTTGATGCTGCATTAAGTGGTCATCTTGTTTTGGCTACGGTTCATGCTAAAAGCACTTTGCAAACAATTTCAAGACTTGAGAGCTTAAATATCAGCACAGCAGATCTTTTTAACTGTTTGACGGCCGTTAGTTATCAACGGCTTTTACCGACCACCGGCGGCTTTTCCTGCTTAATGGATATTGCTAGTGGTCCAGAACTTCAGGCAGACATCAATATGGCTAAGAGAGGCAATTATGTCAATTGGCACCAGAATTTAACCCAGCTGCAAAAGAAAGGAAAAATTAGTGCGCAAGTATGTTACCAATATCAGGAAGGATAAGTTAAATAATAAAGAACGGTTAGAATTTCTGGAGTATCTTCAAAACAGTTTGGCAAACGGTTTTTCACTAAATGCCAGTCTGGAAATGATGCCGATAATATGGCCAAAACGTAAAAATTTGTTTGAGCACTTGAATAAGCAAATTCAAGCAGGTAGAAAGTTAAGTACCGAAATGTTAAATTTGGGCTTTTCCAAAACAATTGCGACACAGATTGAATTATCTCTAGAACAGGGAAATTTGATTGAATGCTTGACACAAATTGCAACGTTAAATCGTTTGAAAAATGAGCAAGTTAAAAAATTAAAATCTGAAATGACCTATCCATTTGTTTTAGTAATAATGATGATTTTTTTGTTGCTATTTATGCAAACTTTTGTATCTAATCAATTTGCCGAATCAAACGAGCATACAGGGGACCTCATGCTTTTATTATTACTAGTATTTTGCCTGATCATACTTTATTTTATGAGTAAAATAATGATTTTATTAAGAAGACAGGATTATAGTGCTTTAGTTAAGCTTTCGCACTTTTTTCTTGTTGGTCCTCTAATCAGGATATACGTGAAATATATTTTGATTTATGACATAGGACTGCTATTAGCCAGCGGCTTTTCTCTACAAAAAATCTGTGATTATGCTGTTTCACAACTTGAGGGTTCTTTGCAGCATCATGTTGGATTAAAGGTAAGTAAACAGCTGGCTAAAGGAATGAGTCCGGATGAGATCATTAAAAAAGAGCAATTTTTACCTAATGAACTAATTTTATTAATAGAAGCAGGTTCAACAAAAGGGGACTTAAGCAAAAGATTTTTGCTGTTAGGTAGGGCACTTTTTAATGATTTAGCACAAAAAATTGAGAAGTTGATTGTTAATGTGCAACCAGTTTGTTTTATTTTGATTGGCTTATGTATTATTGGCATGTATTTAAAACTATTACTACCAATTTATGCCATGATGCAATCAATTTGAGATATTGAAATTAGGAGTAAATAATGAAAAAGAAAAAAAGACGTAATTTTTTACGTTTAAATTTACAAAATAGACAAGTACCAGGCTTTACCCTGATCGAAATGGTAGTAGTTGTTGCGATAATAGTTATGTTGCTAATTATCATAGCACCCAATTTGACCAAGCAAAAAGATAGCGCCAACGCGAAAACAAACGATGCTTTTAAAACGACTTTGCAAACACAAGCTACTTTATATGAAGATGATAAGGATCGTGAAGGTAAAGAAATTACTTTCCAAAATATGTTTGAAGATGGATATTTAACCAAAAAGCAATTTGCAAAATCAAAAAATTATACCGTAACAAATGGTGTGGTTGAAAAGAGTGAATAAATATAAAGTTAAAGGGTTTACCCTAGTTGAAATGGTAATCACTTTAACTATTGTGGTCAGCCTAGTAATGCTGGGAACTATTGAAATTCAGCAGTATCAAGAAAAAATGATTTTAACTAATACCGCTCAAGAAGTTAAGAGTTCGATTGAACAAGCGGCTCGGATAGCCACTATTCGTCATGAAGCTGCCTATATTCGTTATTATCCGGGTTCAAAAAGCATCAGGATAACTAGTAAGGGTTATTTACGCAGAATAAAAATCAATCCTCACATTGAAATATATAATCTATCAGGGTTGGCAATATCAGCTACCGGTTCTATGCCACCACATACAATTACGATTAGTGACCACAAAAATAGTAAAAGAATAAAATTACAAATGACATGGGGTAGAGCAGTTGCGGATTAATAAAAAAGTAAAGGGCTTTTTTATAGCGGAAAGCATGGTAGCCCTTATGATTGCCTTAATGGGTGTTACTACCTTAGCTTTAATTGTGGGCGAAAGCCGTCAAATTGAACAAAAAATTGAGCATAAAACTGATTTTACTTATGCCTGGCATGTGATGCGCAAAAATAACTTAAAAAAGATAGTTGTACACGATCATGTTTATTATCTTACTGGAAAAATGAGCGTTTATGATGAAACTAATGAGAAGACATATCAAATTAGAAAATAAAGGTTTTTTGCTTGCCGAGGCTTTATTTTCCGTTTTTGCCACTTTATTAGTACTATTATTACTGCAGAATTTACTAAAAAGTACTACTTTAGCAAATAAAATAAATCATAAAACCGATGACGTGGTATTTTCGTATGTGCAATTTAATCGCTTTATAAAAAAGCAAAAGTTCAAGTATTGTTTCACCAAGCCCGCTGAATCTACGTTCAAAAAAGCGGATTTTGAGGTAATAAGCCAAAATAATGAACCCAAAATATATTCTATCAATTTTTACAAAAACATGATTAGGGTTACTACCCCTGAGGGTGGACACATGCCTTTGTTAATTAATGTTTCCCGTGCTTCATTTTTTACTAAAGATGAGCAGATTAAAATTAAAGTGACTGAAAAGGATGGCAGGCAATCCGAAATATATTTAAAGTTTGATCCCAAACCGAAGAAAGAAAACCTCAATGAAAAAAAGAAAAATTTTAAAAGCTAGTACTTTACTAAGCAGTGTGCTGGTGTTAACTACTTGTTTAATATTTTTACAATTTTATCAAGAAATATATCGAAATAGTATGGAAAATGATTTTTTATTAATTGAATACCTACTTAATAATTGATTTCCTTGCTCTTAGGACCGTATTTCTATTAAAATATTTTAGAGATAAGGGGAATAAAAATGGATAAAATTGAAAATATTTTTAATAGTTTCTTGGACTGCGTTCAATGTTTACAGAAGGCGTTGAACGTATCTTTTGGGGATGCTCTGACAGAAACTTTTGATAATCTTGAAAATGGGCAGATTAAAGTTGAACTGGGAGCACCTGATAAAGAAACAGTCAAACAACTTAGTCAAAAATATGCCAAATTGAATTATGACAAACTGTCAAATAATACCAAATTACAAATATTCACTTATTTGACATTAAAAGCAGTTACTGAAGATGATCTTGATGCCAATCAAATGCCAACTCCACCAGCTATTTCTACTATAATTGCTATGTTTGTGCAAAAGCTGGTGCCTAAAGAGAAATTGGTAATTGCTGATCCTGCTATTGGCACAGGTAATTTATTGTTTTCTGTAATTCAGCAGCTAAAAAGCGCTAATCATTCAAAAACTAATTTTGAATTATATGGTATTGATAATGATGAAGAAATGCTGAGTTTAGCTGATATTGCAGCACATTTGAATAACATTGATATTGAAATGTTTTGTCAAGATGCACTAACTCCATGGCTGTTTAAGAGTCCTAATGTTGTTATTAGTGATTTACCCGTTGGCTATTATCCTATTGATAAAAATGCTACTAATTTTGCTACCAAATCGGAAAATGGTCACTCGTTTGCTCATCTTTTATTTATTGAACAGATTATTAAAAATCTCCAAGAAGGAGGCTTTGCTTTTCTTGTTGTACCAAAAGCAATTTTATCTGGAAAAGGTGGCAGTGACTTTATGCCATGGCTAACAGAGAAGGTTTTTCTGCGCGCAATTGTTGAACTTCCTGACAGTGCTTTTCAAAATAAATTTAATCAAAAAGCAATTTTAATTTTACAAAATCATGGCAAAAATATCGGAAATAGTGAAGTATTTCTCACAAAGTTGGACTCGTTTAAAAACGAAGATGACCTAATAAAGCTTAATGTTAAACTAAATGAGTGGTATACTAAAAACATTAATTGATTTGTGAAATAAATTTAAAGTGATATTTATGGAGGAATTACATATATGAAAAAAGTTTTAGCAATCAACTCAGGCAGTTCTTCATTTAAATATAAGTTGTTTGCTTTACCTGAAGAAAAAGTTTTAGCAGAAGGCATTGCTGACAGAGTAGGTATTGACGGTTCTTCTTTTGAAATTGAACTGGCAAATGGTGAAAAACACAGTGAAGATGTGGCAATTCCAGATCAAGAAACTGCTGTTAACTTATTACTGAAAGCTTTAAAACAATACCATGTTGTTGAAGATATTAATGAGATTGTAGGTGTAGGTCATAGAATAGTCGCTGGTGGTGAAGATTTTACTGACTCTGCGCTAATTGATAAAGAAAAACTACAAAAAATTTATGATTTAAAGGAATATGCCCCACTTCATAATCCTGCCGAAGGAAAAGGAATTGAGGCCTTTATGAAGCTTTTGCCTGGTGTACCCGAAGTCGGCGTTTTTGACACTTCATTTCACCAAACTTTAGATCCAGTTCACTATATGTATTCAATTCCTTATCATTATTATGAAAAATACGGTGTGCGTAAATATGGTGCACATGGGACATCGGTTCGCTACATTGTGGGTCGTGCTGCAGAAATGCTTGGTAAAGATGCCAAAGATTTAAAATTAATTGTTTGTCATTTGGGTTCTGGAGCTTCAATTACTGCTGTAAAAGAAGGCAAGTCCTACGATACTTCAATGGGCTTTACACCACTGGCCGGTATCACCATGGGAACCCGCTCAGGCGATGTTGATCCATCAGTTTTGCAATATATCATGAATAAAGATCATATTGATATTAATGAAATGATTGAGATTCTCAATGATAAATCCGGCTTATTAGGTATTTCTGAGATTTCTTCTGATATGCGAGACCTAGAAAACAATTCTGATAAAAAAGCTGACCTTGCGCGTGCTATTTTTGTTAACCGTGTAAGGCAATATATTGGTGCCTACATGGTTGAAATGAAGGGTGCAGATGCTATTATTTTCACAGCTGGAGTCGGAGAACACGATTCAGGTATTCGTGAAAATGTAATGAAATCATTTGAATTTATAGGGTTAAAACCTGATTTAGAAGCTAATAAGACTAATGGTGAGAAGTTTATTACCAAACCAGATTCTAAAATTAAAGCTTTAGTTATTCCAACTGATGAAGAATTAATGATTGAACGTGATGTAGTTCGTTTGGCCCATTTGAATTAGTTTAAAACATAATTATTTTAAGCCGTTAAGAAAACTTCTTAACGGCTTTTTTGTCCTTAATTTTAAACATTTATGTGCTTTTAAGCTGAGCCAATGTACTTTGGCAGCAATTGCACTTTAAAGCGGTTTAGGGTGAGATTTCTTTAATATTAGTCAATATATCTATATTATGCTATAATTGTTTTTACCCAAAGCGGGGGTGTTTTGGGATTCGACAGGCGTAGATTCGCATTGACTGCGGTTCGTAGGTCACGACTACGTAAAAACGTCACAGTTTTATAACTGCAAATAAAGAAAATTCTTACGCATTAGCTGCCTAATTTAGGCGCATGTGTTGCTTGTTTTCGGATTACTCACGTCTGAATCCAAGTATCAACTTAGTGAGTTACGTTTAACTACCTCATCTGAATAGTTAAAAAGAGTCATTCCAGGTTAGCTAGTCCATACTAGCCCTGTTATATGGCGTTTTGGACTAGTGAAGTTCAAATAATATAACTATGATCGTAGATGTTAGTGACGGAATGCGTTTGGACAGGGGTTCAATTCCCCTCACCTCCATAAAATATATCAATAAAACCCTATGAATAAGGAATTCATAGGGTTTTATTTTGCCTTCGCACGGCGTATGCACCGCATAAAAGGACCAAACTAATTTTATATGGGCATAATTTTAAGTTTTGCGTCATATTGATATATTTTCAATTAAGACAATTTATCTGCGCTATAATAAATTTTAATAGATACTAATAGATTTAACAAAGAAATTACAATGAAAAATTTATCACAAAAAAACAAATTACTTTTAGGCTATGCTATTTCAGGAATAGGAGATCAATTTTACACTTTTGCAATTCCGCTTTTAATGCTTTCTAGAACTCATTCATCGGTTATCATGGGACTTTTAACAGCAGTTGAATATTTGCCAACGGCGTTCTTTGGATTGACGATTGGACCGCTTTTTGACATCTATTCCCGCAAGAAAATTATGTTGTTGTCATTAGTCATGCAAATGATTCTGATTATTATTGCCCCGTTTTTAGTAATAAAAAACTTTTCTATATATTGGCTTTTATTAGTAGTATTTCTGCTAGGCACATTTGATTTAATTACTTGGACTGGATATCAAATATTCATAGCCGAATCAGTCAAAAAAGAAGAACTATCATCTGTTTCTGGTCAAGTTGGTTTGATTTCTTCTTTACAAAAAACTTTTGGTCCTGTCATCGCTGCTATAGTCATTAATTTAATTAATTATATCGGTGGTTTTTTACTCGATGCTCTAAGCTTTGGCTATTTGACTTATGTTGTTAAGGGCTATGAGCCATTACATAGGGAAAATAAGTTATTGAAAAAGAGCAATTCGTTTATTAAAAGTGCTAAGAAGGGAATTTCTTTTTTATTTGCTCATCACAACATTAAATGGTTAATTGCCAGTTTCTTTGTGGCTAATGTTGGTTTTCAGGCGGTCGTGCCTATGTTAACTTTTTTATTAAAGCAAAAAATGCAGGTTTCCGTTAATCTCGTTAGTATCTTTTTCACAGTCGCCGCTGTCGCCAGTATTATTGGCAACTCTGTCTATTTAAAAATAAATAAAAATCTGAAATTAGGTACGCAAATGCTGATGATCGCTTCACTGATAATGATTGGCTTTATAGTTATGCTTAATGTTCAGTCATATCTATTTGTTACTTTTGGTTATGCTTTAGTTTCGTTTGGCAGCGTCTGGTCACAAGCTAACTTTTTTACTGTAATTCAAGCAGAGACTCCAGACCGGTATAAAGGCACAATCACATCAATTTCAACTTCGTTAACTAGAATTATTGGACCGATTATGTCGTTAATTAGCGGTTTTCTCATTAAGGCGGAGGTACATGCAATATTTATTGTTGCGGCTATCTGTATGTTTGGTTCCATATTGATTACTGTATTCAGCGGTTTAAGCAAATTAGGCAAGTTGGAATAGTAAATATTTAATCATTGCCCAAAACGCGGTAGCAGAAATTAATTTATCATCATTAGAACTTGCTAATCAGTTGCACGTTCCAAAATATTGGCGAGAGCCGGATTTTTATAAATAGCCACCACGTCATATTTCAGTTCAGGCAGTTGAGGTAAAAAGCAGAGACAATCATCATATTTTTTTGGTATTGATAATTCTCGCGGATAAATTGCCAGACCATGATTTAAAATAACATTCGATATTGCTGCGTCGAAACTGTCTAGATAAATGATTTGAGAGTAGTCAATGTGCATTTGACGCAGAATTATTTTAATTTTTGATTGCACATCATTACTATCTGTAGCAGTCCATTTTTGTAAAAAAAGGGGCTGCCTTTTAAAAGTCTTCTTGCTTATATTGCCATTTTTAGTTAAAGAACTCTGATTAAGTAAAATGCTAAAATTGGCTGTTCCAATTTTTTTAACGTGAATATCTTTAATTTTGCTTACCGCCGTTGAAAAACCAATCAGGACGTCATAATTTCCTGCATCCAACTTTGTAAAGCTTGTCGCAAAATTCTCTGTATCTAATTGTAATTGTAATTTGGGGTTAGATGTTAACAAAGATTGTGCTAATTTGACTGTCCAGAAACCAAACCCATGCAGATAATGAATTTTTAGGATACTAAAAGAATTATTTAACTGGGTTATTTTTTCACCAAATTCATAATAGGTATTTAAAAGAGGGATGGCGCAGTGATAGAGATTGCTACCTGCTAAAGTTACTTTAAAATGAGAAGTCGAACGGTCAATTAGCTGCACTCCAAGTTGCTTTTCCAAATTTTTAATTGCGTTGCTAATCGCGGTTTGAGAAACAAAATTTCTTTTGGCAGCTGGGGTAAATCCTTGAGTTTCAACTACATCAACAAAATATTTGTATGCTAACAAGCTGTATTTCATCATGTATCATCCTTTTCTTTATAACTTTAACTAATAAGTTATCACCATTATATGTTAGCGCTTACTAAAAAGCGAGGGTAAAATTGAGTTGTAACAACAGTTACCTATACTATTAGTTTTATGGCTAAAAGGAGAAAGTATAATGGCTGAAAAATATATTTTAGCGATTGATGAAGGTACTACTAGTACACGTGCAATTATTTTGGATCATGCAGGTAAAAAAGTAATTGACTCACGTAAAGAGTTTAATCAGTATTTTCCTAAACCAGGCTGGGTAGAACACGATGCCAATGAAATTTGGAATTCAGTGTTATCTACAATTGCCAACTCGTTTATTAATTCTGGGGTTAAACCAAATCAAATTGCGGCTATTGGTATCACCAATCAACGTGAAACCACTGTAATTTGGGATAAGAAAACAGGCTTGCCAATTTATCATGCGATTGTATGGCAATCACGTCAGACGTCTGATATTGCCGATAAAATCATTGCTGACGGCTATTCTGATATGATTCATGAAAAGACCGGTTTGATTCCAGATGCTTATTTCTCTGCAACCAAAATTCGTTGGATTCTTGACCATGTTCCAGGGGCTCAAGAAAGAGCAGAAAATGGTGAATTGCTATTTGGCACTATTGACTCTTGGCTAGTTTGGAAATTAACCGGTGGCAAAGTTCATGTCACTGATTACACTAATGCCAGCCGGACAATGTTATTTAACATTACCAAACTGGATTGGGATGATGAAATTCTCAAGTTATTGAACATTCCAAGAAAAATTTTGCCGGAAATTCGTTCTAACTCCGAAATATACGGTACTACAGCAGAATATCATTTTTATGGTAGTCAGGTTCCAATTGCCGGTATGGCTGGTGACCAGCAATCAGCTTTAATTGGTCAATTGGCTTTTGAACCAGGAATGGTCAAAAACACTTATGGTACCGGTGCGTTTACTGTGATGAATACCGGAGAAAAGCCAAAATTCTCAGCTAATAACTTGTTGACTACTGTGGCTTATGGCATCAATGGCAAAGTAAATTATGCTTTGGAAGGTAGTATTTATGTTGCTGGCTCAGCTATTCAATGGTTGCGTGATCAATTAGGTATTATTGATGATGCCCCGCAATCAGAAGAAGCAGCAAAGCGCTCAAAGGATAATAACGAAGTCTTTGTAGTTCCTGCTTTCACTGGTTTAGGTGCTCCATACTGGGATTCAAATGTCCGTGGTTCTGTCTTTGGTTTAACTAGAGGTACGACAAGGGATGACTTTACTAAGGCAACTTTGCAATCCTTAGCTTACGAAAGCCGTGACGTTATTGATACTATGCACGAAGATACCAAAATTAAAATTCCTAAGTTGAAAGTTGACGGTGGTGCTGCTAATAACGATTACTTGATGCAATTCCAAGCTGATATCTTGGGCATCAAGATTGAACGTGCTGCTAACCTTGAAACAACGGCGATGGGTGCTGCTTTCCTTGCAGGATTAGCTATTGGCTTCTGGAAAGATGTCGATGAGATTAAGAAGATCCAAAAGGTAGGTAAGACTTTTGAACCGCAAATGAGCAGTGCAGAAAGAGATCACTTATATGAAGGCTGGAAAGCTGCTGTTAAGGCTGCTCAAAGCTTTTCATACAAACCATTTCAAAAGTAATTAATTTTATTAGAGAGAAAGAGGCTGAATCATGGCGTTCTCAATTAAAACGAGACAAGAAGAAATTGAACGTTTAAAGAATGAAAAATTAGATTTACTGGTTATTGGTGGCGGCATTACTGGTGCCGGCGTTGCTTTGCAAGCTAGTGCAGCCAAAATGAAAACTGGCTTGATTGACATGCAAGATTTTGGTGGTGGAACTTCTTCTCGCTCTACCAGATTAGTACATGGTGGTATTCGCTATCTTAAGACTTTTGACGTTCAAGTGGTTTCCGACACTGTTAAAGAACGTGCAGTTATCCAGCACATTGCGCCACATATGACACAACCAGACCCGATGATTTTGCCAATTTATGATGAACCCGGCACCACGTTTACTATGTTTTCAGTCAAAGTGGCTATGGATTTATATGATCATCTAGCTGGCATTGAAGGAGATTCACCTTTAATCAAATATGCTAACTACATGATGGATAAAGAAGAAACTTTAAAGCGTGAACCACAATTAAATAGTGAAAATCTGCAAGGTGCGGGTGTTTATTTAGACTATCAAAACAATGACTCAAGGCTGGTTGTTGAAAACGTTAAAAAGGCACATGATTTAGGTTGTTTGGCTGTTAGTCGCTTGAAGTGCATCAGAATTTTACATAACGACCAAATGCAAGCAAATGGTGTGCGCGTTCACGACAATTTAACCGGTGAAGAATTTGAAATACACGCAGATGTAATTATTAATACTTCTGGTCCTTGGTCTGATACAGTACGTCAAGAAGATAAAGAGGTTTACAAGAAACCACGCTTGCGTCCAACTAAAGGTGTGCACCTTGTAGTAGACCAATCACGCCTGACGGTGCCACAACCAACTTACTTTGGTTCAGGCACGGCAGATGGTCGTATGATTTTCACAATTCCAAGAGAAGGTAAAACTTACTTTGGTACTACAGATACTGACTTTACCGGTGATTACGCTCATCCAACTGTTGAACAAAGCGATGTAGATTACTTGTTAAATATCATTAATAAAAAGTATCCTGCAGCCCATTTGACAATTGACGATATTGAAGCCAGTTGGGCAGGAGTTCGTCCTTTAATTGAAGTAGAGGTTGAAGGAAACGAAGCAGCTGATGCTGCTACTGGAGCCAGTGTTTCTGACAGTACTTCGGCTCCGTCTGCTGTATCACGTGGTAGTTCACTAACTGAAGCTGAAGACGGTTTAATCACATTAGCTGGTGGTAAGTTGACAGACTACCGCATTATGGCTAATGGAGCAATGAAGAAAATACAGCAGAAATTGCATGATAAGTTTTCTAAGAACTTCACTTTGCAAGATTCTGCTGAAATTAAAGTTGCTGGTGGTGACTTTGATTCTGATCATGCAGAAGAAGAACTGGCACGGATTGCTAAAGATGGTGTTGCTGCTGGTTTAGCTTCTGAAGATGCAACTGAAATCGCTAACCTATATGGTTCTCAAGCAGAGCAAATATACGACTATGCACAAAAGATTAAGCCAGCAGATGGTTTAAGTTTAGGCGAAACGGCTGCACTGGACTATTCATTAAACGAAGAAATGACTTTGACTCCAGTTGATTATCTTTTACGTCGGACTTACCATATCTTGTTCAAGAGTGACACCTTGAGCCAAGTTAAAGATGGTGTAATAAAGCATATGTCTGATTACTATGGCTGGGATAAGGCATTAAAAGAGCAATATATAAATGACTTAGACCATGAAATTGCAGAGTCACGACTGGAGGGATTAAAGAGTAAAAATAAATAGAAATAAAATTGTCGAGTAGTAAATTGTTTCCCCGAAAAGCTCAGCAGAATTCTTTCTGCTGGGCTTTTTTCTTGTTTTTTAAAAATCTCATATTAAAATAAAGCAAATTAAATAATATCTTTATTTTGTATTGGAAATTACTTTTAAAATAATAACTTTTGTTTTCATATTTGAAAAAATAGTTTTAAATTTGCACTTTAAAAGATTACACTAATAGTGAGGTGAATTATGATGGAACCAATATTTTTAACGCCATACTTTAGACCTAAGATTTGGGGTGGGCGCAAATTAAAAACTATTTTTAATTATGATATTCCAGATGGTCAAGTCGGTGAAGCTTGGGTTATTTCTGGATACAAGGATGACGCTTCAACTGTCACTAGCGGTCAATTCAAAGGACAAAGCTTACGGCAAGTGTATCAAGAAAATCCAGAGCTTTTTGGCAATCCAAAAAGTAAAGAATTTCCTTTACTGGTTAAATTCTTGGATGCTAATGACAATCTATCTGTGCAAGTTCATCCTGATGACGATTATGCCCGCAGAGTAGAGAATGACAGTGGCAAGACCGAAAGCTGGTATGTCCTGCAGGCTGACCCTGGTTCGTATTTGATTTATGGTCATACCGCTAAAACTCGCGGTGAATTGGCAGAAATGATCAAAAAGGGAGAATGGGATAAGCTATTGCGTAAAGTCCCAGTCAAAGCCGGAGACTTCTTTTACGTTCCCTCAGGTACAATTCATGCACTTACAAAAGGAATATTAGTAATTGAAACTCAGCAATCCAGTGATGTAACTTATAGACTGTATGATTATGACCGAGTTGACCAAAAAACAGGTCAGAAACGGGAATTACATACACAAAAGTCAATTGATGTTACTCAGGTTCCTCATGTTGATCCCCAACTTAAGATCAAGACTAAACATGAGCAGGATGCTATTATCAAAACTTTAGTTGAGCCACCAATTTCACCTCATTTTTATTTGTGGCAAATAGACCTTAATGGCCAATGGCAAACTGGCTTAAAGAGTCACCCATACTTATTAGTCACAATTATTAATGGTTCGGGTAAACTCGAATTTGCAAATAAGACTTACGATTTAGCATTAGGAACAAATTTGATTATTCCTAATGAAATGAAGAATTTTAAGTTTGAAGGTAATATGAAAATAGTTATTTCAACACCAGGAAACGAGAATTAAATCTATCAGAGAAAGGAAAAAGTATGATTTATATTGCATGTGGTGCAATTATGTTAGTAATTGGACTGCTATGGCTAATCTCGCCTGCAAAAAGACAAATTCCATTTTACGGGTATCATTCATACTTGGCCCAAGTCAATAAAAACAGTTTCAAGTTTGCTCAAAAAAGAGCAGGTTTAAATTTTATTGCTTTTGGTTTAATTCAATTATTGTTGGGTATTGGAATACATTTATTTAAATGGGATCGTTATTTTTTACTTTGGCTGCTGACATTTTATCTTTTCATTATCTTTCCAATCATGGCTACGGAAAAAGCCTTAAAAAGCTACTTAAAAAACCGTCATGAATTGCCGGCAGATTATATAGATCCTGACAAAGTAAAAAGGGAGAGAACAAAAGGATTTAGGGACCGAAAATGAAACTGAAAATTTTAATGGTCGAGGATGATCAGTCAGTTGCAGAAATGATGGGAATGTTCTTTGAAAAAGAAGGTTGGACCATGGATGTAGCTACTGATGGGGAACAAGCCGTTAAAATGTTTGCCAAAAATCCTGACCAGTATGATTTGATCACGTTAGACCTCAATCTACCTAAAAAAGATGGCATACAAGTTGCTAAAGACGTATGTGCGATTTCACCACAAATTCCAATTATTATGTTAACTGCTCGCAGTAGTGAGGAGGAACAGATTCAGGGATTTAATGCTGGTGCAGATGATTATGTATCAAAGCCTTTTAGTCCTTTAGCTTTAATTGCTCGTATCAAGGCGCTCCAACGCAGAATTAGAATTGATGATCATAAAGAACAATCAAAAGAAACTAAAGAAGCCGAAAATTTCGATGTCGAAACAGCTCATACCCAAATTTCTAAGAGCAGACGTGAAGTACTATATGACGGAAAATACGTTCAGAACATTACACCAAAAGAATTCGATTTACTATATACTATGGCTCAAAAACCTAAACAGGTATTTTCCCGTGAACAATTGTTAGAAGCTGTTTGGGGCTACGATTATTATGGTGAAGACCGGACAGTTGATGCTCATATCAAAAAGTTGCGTCAAAAATTGGAAACCGTGGGTGCAGATGTTATCCAAACTGTTTGGGGCGTTGGCTATAAATTTGATGATTCGTAGGTTTTTATTATGAAGTTGATTTATCAGCACATGCTTAGTTTTTTACTAATCATTCTTACTACGGTATCAATAATTGGCTTTTCAGAAATTAATAACGTCACTAAGCAATCTTATGCCCATAATTATCAGAGAATGGAAGATTTTGCTTCTGCTCTAGGAACTTTGGCTGCTAGTGAAGAAAAGAATGGCTCAGCAATGCTTAACCCCAAGTTTTTGCATAGACTGCAGTTTGTCCTTCACAGCGATAAAGTGTATTTTAGCGTTTTTAATACGCGGGGCAAACAGATTTATCCCAAAAGAAATAACAAGATTAAACTTTCTGACAAGCACTTTGCACAAGTAAAGCGTGGAAAAAAGCTGCATATCAAAAACAACAATGAAATAATTTCGCAATTAGGTCATACTAAAGACACCTGTACTGGAGTGCTTTTGCCTTGGCGTGATCAGGGTAAATTTATTGGTGCAATTTGGCTGGGAGTTCGGGTGTCAACCGTTGAACGACCAATAAGAAGTGCCAAACAAAATTTGTTCAGTGCGTTGGTGACTGCATTAATTTTTGGCTTGATTTTGAGTTTTATCTTGTCGTTTTATGCAACTAATAGGATTAAAAATTTGTCTCAAGCTACTCAAAAAGTTGCTGCAGGAGATTTTGACGTACAGGCTAATTACAGTGGTAATGATGAAATAACTCAGCTTGCTGATAACTTTAACCAAATGGTGCGCGCATTAAAGAAATCAAATCAAGAAGTTAAGGCACAAGAAAAACGACGGGATCAGTTTATGGCTGATGCTGCTCATGAAATGCGGACACCGTTAACTACAATCAACGGTATTTTGGAAGGGTTGCAATATGATGCAATTCCAGATAAAGCCAAGCCGAAGTCTATTGCTTTAATGAGCAGGGAAACAAAAAGGCTTATTCGTCTTGTTAACGAAAACCTCGATTATGAAAAAATACGCAATAATCAAATAGATTTAATTAAAACCAAATTTAATGCTAGAAAAGTATTAGACGATGTTACAATGCAGCTTAAACATAATGCTGCTAAGGCAAATGATAAAATTATTATTTCAGCACCTATAGATTTGCCAATTTATGCCGATAGAGATCGCTTTACCCAAATTATGGTCAATTTAATTCAAAACGCTATTCAATTTACTACTGATGGTAGAATTGAGATTACTGGCTATCGGGCTGCCCATGCCACCATCATCAGTGTTAAAGATAATGGTATTGGCATGAGTCATGAGCAACTTAAGTATATTTTTGAAAGATATTTTAAGGCGGATCCATCGCGCACGCGTTCGGGTAAAGGCGAATATGGTTTAGGCTTATCAATTGTTTCTTCTTTAATTAAGCAGCATGGCGGCAAAATTCGCGTTCAGTCTAAGTCAAATCAAGGCGCTGTATTTACCATAATTTTATTTGATAAAGGCTATGAACAATATCTTGATAACTAATGCAGTTCGAATAAAATTCTGCTTGCAATAAAAAGGCTAATATATCATCAGTTTAGGATGATTTATGGCTCTATAATTTATCCTGTTGATGACTTATCCATGTGGTAAGCTGTTAATAGGTTTTTTATTGCATAAAAAAGGAGGACATCTTCCTCTTGCTTC
>NZ_JACFRL010000014.1:0-25364 GCF_016100925.1 Lactobacillus sp. W8093
TTGTATACATAGGTTACAACTATATCGTTTTCACTATATTTTCCTGTCGCATTAGCAGGTATTTTACTTTCATCTAATGTATAACCTTCAATAGCAAGCTTTTTTGTCACATATTTTGTGCCAATTATACCAGTTTCAGTGACTGGATCATGTATTTCTTTACCTGTCTCATCAACGTATTTGGTTATTACAGCACAATTAGCCTTTTTCCATTGTGCATATAAAGTAATGACGCCATTAGCAGTATCTGTTAAATTAAAGACATTTTGACCATCTGTATACGTAACTCCAGAAGCATCCGGTGCAGTATTCCAGTTATTAAAAACAAAGTTATCTCTTACAAAAATGTTTTTATTTAAAAGTTGAGCCACATTATATGTAAAAAGTTGGTCTGGCATTGTGTTGATACCTTGATTGGGATCAAACTTTACGCGATAGTTATTAGCTTTGTATACGTAGATAATGCTTCCATTATTACCATTTTTCTTCAAAGTACCTGTAGCAGGCAGGCTTTTTTCTTCAGTAACAGTTCCATCATCCATATTCTGGAAAGTATATCCCTTGATTTCCATTTTTTCAGTATTATATGTGCCATTAACATAAGCACCTGAAGGATAATCTACTTTTCCCTGTGCCAAAGTTTTACCAAATGTATCTACATATTTTACATCAACAGTAGCAGCTTCTTGAAATGAAAAACTGGTTATCTTAAATTGTTGTTCATTAATAAGTGATCCGGTTGATCCGGTCACTGTGAGGGACATTGTAGAATAGCTATCATCTATCTGTTTAGTCCACCTTAGTACATTATCGTTTGTTTGAGTGAAACTAATAGTTAGAAGCCTGCTTCTACCATCATAATTAACATTAAATTTATGAAATTCACCATCAATGTCAGAACTGGAAAGAGATTGTGCACTATCAGGCACATCCTCAGCCCACCATCTATCTACAAGGACTCCATTCTTGGATTTCAACTGCTTTTTGCTCGTGGTAACAAACGCACCATATGGTGGGTTGCCTGAATCTGGATTTAAGCCAAAGCCAAAAGAATCAGCTTGATTAACCATTGACCCTTTCAGATCACTTTCTGGAGCCACAAATTTATTAAGGAAAGTATCTATCTTAAAGCCAATAGCATTTTGCAAGCCGGCAATTCCCAAATTGCCACCTGCATTACCAAGGTCAGATGAGTTACCGTCATGAAAAGCAAAACCCAAACCGTCTCCTCCATTAGGATTTTCCCCAAGGTTAATGTATCCTAACAATGAAAAACTGGTATTTAGATCAATTTTACTATTTAAAGTAAAGGATCCTACTTGATTTTTTGAGGCAGGTGTTAAAGTTACTACACCTGCATTTTGATCATAAGATGCAGATCCATTCAAATTAAAATAGTCATTAAAACTATCTTTATCAACTATAATATAAGGACTACTATTTGTATCTGCATATGTAGTATTTACATTTCCATAGAATAAAAATAATAATATACCTAGAAAAAAAGCAACTATTCTTTTTTTATACATAAATGTTCCTTTCTCTTAAAAAATACTTAAATCTAGGATTATTTAAATATTTTATGTTTTTAAAAGTAATTTTATGTATTCACTAGTGTTTATTTTCCGCGGTATATTAAATGACACGGATTAACGTAATTGTAGCAGAAGCCCCTAGTAAAATCAACGTCTAAATTAGCTGAAAGTACTAAGATAAAATAACAAATTTATTATATTTTTTAATTCCGACAAATTATTAATAAAAAATAAAAGAAAAAGATACACATTTTATTTTTTTAATATACAATAAAGTTATTAAAGAAAAGGAGATTTTAAGAATTAGACTCAAGAAATTTATTTTGGTTTATTGATATCTGCTACATCAGTTGGCGGTGGCTGAGATCATATCTGGACAAGGTTAAATGTACCCTAGAATCTACTGAAATAATTAAAAAACACAGAGTTAGACTTTTTCTCTTTATTCAAAACAATTTGTAAACCATTTTTTAATAATATAGGAGAAATTAATTATGAAATTGAAGAAATTTTTGACGGCTATGTTATTGTCTGCCACTTTAGTTGGCGGTGGCTTAGCTCATACTCAATCAGTTGATGCTGCCTTAAGCAAAAAGCAGGCTATTTCTATTATCAAAAAAGAAGAACAAACACCAACTAGTTCACAAACTGACCAAATATCAACAACTAAATACAGAAAACAAAAAACAACCATAAAAACAAAGTCCATTTTTAGCGGTCAAACTGGTGTATTGCATAGTATCAGCACAGCTAAAAGTGGTAAAAAAACTCAACAATTGGATGAATGGGTTGATTTAAACAGCAAGCGCATTTATTCAATTCAAGACGGCAAGTGGCAATACGATAAACTGCCTGACTATTTGGTTAAAGAGCTAAACAACTTAAAAAATGGCAAGTCTTTGCAGAAGTTTAACAAGAGTATTTACCAAGAAATGAGTAAAAAAGCCAAAATCACCAGTAAAAATGGTACTTATACTGTCAAAGGCACTTTGAAGGGTCAAAAAATGCTCGATGCGATGCTAAAATTAATGGGCTCAAATAAAGTAGATACTTCTTATTTACACAAGAACTTTAAATTCAGCAAGTGCACCTTCGTATACACTATTAAAGACCAGAAGATAATTGATTCTAAATATGCCCTTAAGGCAACCTTAGCAAAATCAACACAGGTAGCTGTTAAAATGAGAAAAAGTCATTTCGGTCAGTTCGATACGTTAACGTTACCTGATGAAGTAAAAAATGCCACTCCCGCTCCTGCAAACTAATTTGAACAATAAAGTAAAGGTCTTTATATGAAAACAACTATTTTTAGTAAATATTTAACTATCATAATTATGGTGCTTTTAGGTTACTTAATGAGATAAAATGACTATAGAGTTGTTTAAATATTTTCATTAGTAATCGGAGGTCTAGATATGAAATTAGGAATTGTTGGTAGTGGTAAAATTGTCCATGATTTTTTAACAACTGCCGCTAAAATTGAAGATCTGGAATTGACGGCAATCTCAACTACAAAGCGTAGCCAGCATATTGCTGCAGATTTGGCTAAGCAGTATGGTATCAAAGAGGTATTTGCTGATAACGATCAGTTATGTCATGACGATAACGTAGACACTGTTTATGTCGCAGTACCCAACTCCTTGCATTATGAGGTGGTTAAAAAAGCTATTGCAGCAGGCAAAAATGTTATTTGTGAGAAGCCCTACGTTGAAACTGTTGCTCAGGCAAAAGAACTGAAGCAATTGGCTGACAAGAATAATGTCATTATCGTTGAAGCTATTACGAATATTCATTTGCCAAATTATAAAGCAATCAAGCGTCAAGTAGCTGAAATCGCCCCTATTCATATTATTTCTCTTAATTACACGCAATATTCCAGTCGCTATGATAATTTCTTGCAAGGTAAAATCGCACCTGTATTTGATCCGGCTAAAGACGGCGGAACTCTAATGGACTTAAATATTTATAATATTCATTTATGCGTTGGTCTATTTGGTAAACCTGAAAAAGTGCAGTATTATCCGGTAATGCAAAAACAAATTGACACTTCCGGCATACTCAATCTCGTATACCCGGACAAGCAAGCAGTATTAATTGCAGCTAAAGACAGTTACACCACCCCACGTTCGTTTATTGAAGGTGAAAAAGGTACTATCTATTTCGACGGTTCCACGGGAGTAATAGCCAACTTTACGGTTGAACACAAAGACGGCGACAACAGCGAATTTAATTTTAATGAATTTGATCACAGAATGGCTAGCGAGTTTACAGACTTTGTGAAAATTATTGATAGTCATGACGTTCAAAAAGCAAACGAGCTTTATAATCATAGTATTGCTGTTATGACAGTTTTAGCAAAAGCAAAAGAATCTGTTTCAAACCAGTAAAAGAACTATTTAAAAAGCGCAGCTTTATCTCACACGATGAGAGAGCCGCGTTTTTTATTTACAAAAAAGACCAGGAACTTCTTATTCAGACTTCAAAAAATTTCTTGAAGTTATTTACTAAGAAGATAAACCTGATCTTTTTTCAGTTATATTTAGTTACTTAATTGTAGAAAACAAAACTTTATTTTACTCTGTACTAGTTCTTTGATGGAGCAGTTGAGCTAGCTGAACTGGATGAATTGGTTGAACCGTTAGAGCTGCCTGAACCGGCAGAACCATTTGAACTATCTGATCCAGTTGAACCATTGGAACCAGCTGAGCCGTTTGAACCGTTAGAACTGGTTGAGCCGTTTGAGCCAGTTGAACTAGTTGAACCGGCTGAACCGTTAGAACCGTTTGAGCCAGTTGAGCTGGTTGAACCAGCTGAGCCATTTGAACCAGTTGAACTAGTTGAACCATTAGAAATTGGATCTACTGGAGTCTCCTTCTTAGCTAAAGCACTAACTTTAACGTATCCAGCCAAAGTTGAGTAATACTTCTTGCCCTTGATAGTAACAGTACCACCAAAGACTTTAAGTTCTTGACCCTTTTTAACTTTGCCGTTCTTCAAAGCTTTGCCGCTTCTAGTAACTAAAACAGTGTTCTTAGCTACTGTAGCGACTTTACCATCAAGATTGACAGCCTTAACAAATTGGTTCTTACCAATCTTGTAATATACCTTGCCTTTAACAGTCTTTTTGCCAAGAACGTTAACTTTTTGACCTACTTTTACTGTCTTCTTGGTTTTAACTAACTTCTTGCCCTTTTGCTTGTAAACAGCAGAATTGGCGCCGACTTTCTTGGTCTTGGTAGCCTTTTTAGCTGCACTGACCTCAGTTGCAGCACTGCCTAAAGCATTGGTTGGTAATTGGTTAACACCAACAGCTAATAAAGTTGCACCTGCAACTGAAACAATCATTTTCCTATAAAAACTATTTTTACTCATTTTGAGCCTTCCTTTTTCGATTGACAATTTCCGACGTCCTTAGTTAAAAACCAGAGCGCTATAACTCATATAGAGTTACATAGAAGTTATTTTAGCACTATAAGAAAGCAAAAAAAAGAGTATAAGTTTAATAAATTACGTTTTTATATTGCAGTAAATTTCAATAATAATCATTATCTGATAAAAGTTTTTAGCCCTATTTTTTTGTATATTGCAAGATGATATTTTATATTTTACTAATATTACGTATTAAATTTAAAAAAATTAATTTTCACACATTTTTATTTATTGCAAAAACTATTTTTCCTCTAAAACTCTCCGAACCCGGTTAGCAGTCTGATATTTAGCTGTAAAAATTATTTCATCCCCAGACTCAATCACAGTATGTCCGTGAGGAACAAGCCATTCGTGACCACGCCTAATCCGGCTAACTGTGATATTAGCAGCTAAATCCCAATCCATCAGTTGCAATCCAGCATATTGCGAATTACGGACCACGACCGAGTAAACTGCATTCTTGGTGTCGGTCAATACGCTATATACCGCTGGCGATTCAATCAGTGCCCGCATTAATGATGAAGTTACATTGCTTAGATCAAAAACTTCCATACCTTCCTCACGCAATTGATCGACCCTGCTAATGTCAGCCCGTTTTTGACAAATAATGATGCGCTTAAAATTACCCTTTTCTTTAGCAAGTTGACCTAGGCGCAAATTGGTTTCATCTGAGCGCAATGCCGCAACAAAAATATTACCGACGAAAACCTCAGCCTGCTCAAGCTGCTCATCAGTAAGTTCAGGCAATAATTCCAGATCAGGTACCCGACTTTTATAAGTATTGTAGTGTTCACTGCTAGTAGTGAACATCCTAACCGCATACCAGTTTTCGTTAAGATCGTGCATTACGGGAACGGTTAAAGCACTGGTTCCCATAATTACCACTTTTTCTTTAATACGATCTTCCGGTTTTAATTGGAAAATGGCGTTAAACAATATTGGGCACATTATACAAACAATTACAGCAGCTAGGATAAAAACATCAGATTGCAAGCTGGTAATTACCCTTAATTTACGCGCAACAGCTAATGTTGGTAAAACAATGGTGATGGTTGTAGCTGTTAGAAAGCCACCGGCAAAACCATTTCTAACGCCAAATTTTTTTGCATAAATCACCGCCACCGGTAATTTTACCAAAAACAGAAACAATACTAAGACCGGTAGCAAAATTAATGAACTAGGATGCGCTAAAAGTGATCTTAAGTTGAGGTTGACTCCCGTCATGATGAAGAAAATAGGGATAAAAAAGCCATAGCCAATTGAGGTTAACTTATCGGCCGTTTGCTGGCTGGGTTCTAGCAGTTTCATAACGATACCCGCTAAAAAGGCCCCTAGTATATTTTCAACCCCAACCTTTTCGGCAACGGTCACCAATGCAAAGATTAAGAAGAAGGCTAAACGTACATCCAATTGTGTGGTTGACTTTGTTACCTGAACAAACCATAAATAAGGCTGTTTAAAACGCCAAAGCAGTATGATTGCAGCCCCAAAAAGTAAAATAATCAGCCATAACTGCTTGGTATTGCCCCCATTGATAGCGGCGTAAACCGTGAGCAGCATTAACGGAATTACCTCTCCCAGCACTGCAGTTAATAAGATAGTTTGTCCTACTGGTCTATCCAAAATATCCTTTTCTTTGAGCGTGGCAATAACCACGCCTAAGGCAATCGTCATAAAAATGATTGTTGCCAGCATTGTATCGCCAAACAGTCCCAGAGATTTTAAGACTAATGCCAAGCAAACCGATAAGAGTGCTACACCGAGAAAAGCTTCAAGAGCAATTTTAAATGGGGTTATTTGACCCGGCTCTTTTTTCTGTTTTCGTCTTGGTTTCAGTAATTCAAAATTAATTTCCATCCCTGACAAAAACAGCAAAAGAATGACACCCAAATTTGATAAAAATGACAGGTCATGTGTGGGACGCACAATATTAAAACCACTTGCGCCCAGAATAATGCCAATAATAATCTCAGCCACTGCAGTGGGTACGGCATTAACCTGCAATCGTGCCATTAAAATAGGAACGATTAGCGCAAATAAAACTACTAAGAATAAAGACAACTGTGCCACTAGGATTACCTCCTCATTTATTCTTAGTCGATTATACAAAATATTGACTGTCAGCGAAAACAAAAAGGATAGGACGCATTCTTATTTTACTGAAACATGAGACGCAAAAAACAGGTCATGACCATTGTCATAACCTGCTGTTCTTGCTGGCATATTAATTAAAATTTGCCACTTTGACGAAACGGTTAGTGTCGATAGGATAGTACATCTTACCACCGATATTAATGCGCCCGCCATAAGTGCGCACAGTTTTACCCTTTAATAACTTTGTAGTACCTACACGAATGCCGGTAGTATTATAAATATAAGCATTGTGGGTTAAAACACGGTTTGAGCCAACTATATTGCTGGCTACAACATATTCATTTTCCCCAATTTGCAAGTACTTTTTACCGTTAATAACTTTTTCCTGAGCAACTGTTACTACAGTCCCAGCAGTTTTTAAAGCAGCCGCGGTACGTTGACCTTGAGCATTATAAGTGTATGCGTCATGCATCAAAGTTCTTTTGCCGGTTGGCGCTTGTGACACTGGATCGGTATTAGTAGTTTCATCATTACTAGTATCATCTGTAGTCGTATTATCATCAGGGATATTAGAAATGACCGTCTCTCCTGCCTGCAAGTCATAGTAATACTTCAAAAGGTCGAAGAAGTCATTCATCGAATAACCCCACTTGCTAAAGTAACCATCTGGGTCTGTATGATTGGTACCACCTAAAAAGCGTGATACAGCGTGATGCGACCAGATAGTGCCTTTACCAGTGTTGGAGGCATGCACCGGCGTAATACCATAGCGGTGTAACAACTTCGCAGCGTATATTGCATCATTATTAACACTCTTAGCAAACTTATTTCTGGTAGTTTCCTGACAAAGTTCAATTTGGATAAAACGGTTGTTGGCAATCGCGCCCGCACCCCAGACACCATAATTAGGCGTCATCATCTGAATAACCTGCTTACTGTCAACAAAAGCGTGAACATAAGAGTACATGTTCTGCCACTCACGGTTAAAGTAAATGGCTTCATTGTATGCGGAAGCTCCTGGAGTTGCAGTTTCATGAATTACAATCCCTTCTGGCTTGCCTTTTCTATACTTAATTTTGTTACCGTTGGCATAAAACTTATTATATTTAATATTTTGCGTTTGCAACATTTTATATAAAAACGTAACGCCGACATAACTATTTTGTTTAGCAATTGAGTTAATTGAGGCAGCTTCAACCACCTGAGTACGATTTCCATTAAAAATAGGTGCAACTAAACCTACTCCGATAGCAATAGTAGTTATTAGTTTCTTTATCTTCATCTAACTTTTCATTCCTTATTTCTGTGTGCGAGAGTCTGACTTTGTCTAAAAATTACCTTTCTTAATATATTGGTGAATCCCAATACGATAATACTTTTGGGCGTAGATGGTAATTGCACCGCCAAACGTGGCAACGGATTGTCCTTTTTTCATCACCTTCAAGTTGTCACGATTGCCGTAATCGTTGTAAATGAAGGCATTATGCTTCAGGATTCTCATTGTTCCGTCAATATTACCACTGGCAATATATTGGTTTTCGCCAATGCGGTAATATTTCTTACCATTAATGGTTTTGGTGCCGTAAGTGGCAATTACCTTGCCGCCATTTCCTACTTTAAGCGCCTTAGTTTTCTTGACGCGCTTACCCTTGGAATTATAAATATAAGAGTTGTGCATCAAGGTCTTGTTGACTTTCTTATCACCTTTTGGTGCTTGAGAAGCTGGTGGTAAGGCACTGCCCATGTTTAAAATAGTGTCATTGACCCAGCCTTTACCGGCGATATACAAACGCTTCTTACCGTTATAAAAAGTAATAGTCTTAGTAACAGTTACAGCATCGCCTTTAGCTACAGAATCCGTCTTTGCGGATACCGAGTGGTCAGTTGGCCAGGCGTAGGTAGCGCCGGCTTTTTTGACAATATAAGTTTTACTGGTAGTGGAAACGCTAGGATCATATTGGGTTAAGTTACAATTTGTTATTCTAGTATTTAAAATGGTGTTGTAATTATTAGCGGTAGCGTATGTCCCAGTCAAAGCCTTAGTGGCATCCATATAAGAGGCAGCATTTTCGAGCCATGCTCCCTGATAGCGATCAGGCTGCCAGGTCACGCCTAAGCGCAGCTTTTTACCGTTATCATCAAACGAGTCTTGGTAGGTATCGTATTTTCTGAATTTGGCAGTAACATAATAGCTCTTGCCGTTCTTGTCTTCTTCTCGAGTTTTAGAAGAATATGTGGCACCCTGCCAACTATCATCAGCCTTCATACCGAAGAGATTGTTGGCATTGACAGCTAAACCTGATTGCCCCCAGTTAGATTCAACAATTGCTTGTGCAATCATAACTGATGGATATAAACCATATTTCTTAGAAACTTTTTGTGCTTGTTTAACGGCAGTGTTTAAAAATGTGGTTTCATCTGCGGTAGCTGCAGAAACTTTCTCAGCGCGTGCTGGAGAACTGGCAATTAGGTTGTTGGTAACCGGCACCATTGCTGCTGCACCAAGCATAGCAGCAGTAATACCAGTGATTAGTCTTTTGTTCATAAATAATAGTTCCTCCTTAACCGACATCTTTATTGTATCGGGCAATTAAAGTATTAACAATAGGTTCTCCTTATTTGTAGTCAAAAAGTAATATTAATAGTTTTATATTACAAATAGTAATTTACCTTTCTAAGACTTCCCGCAAATGGGCTAATAGATTATGCTTCAGTCTTTGCAGTTGCACGCGACTTATTCCAGTTTGCTGGGCTAAAGCGCTAATTGTCTGCCCTTCGATAAGATGATTAAAAAATAACATCCGCTCTAATTGCGACATTTCCGTGAGTTCTTGGGCAAGAATTAATTGATTATCCCAGTTATTTAATTGCTCAATTTGCCCGGAAATTTCTGCTGGTACTTCCAACTCAGCTACTTGTTTATCCTTACGCAATAAATCAATGGTATGCCAGATAATTTTGCGAAAACTCAAGCGATCAACTTCCATTTGGTTCATGCCAGTTAATTTAGTTAACATTTCGGCGTAAACAATAATACCCTCAAGTAAAAAGTCTTCATAATTAGTATAGTCCAATCTGACATGCGCGGACTTCAATGCGCCTCTTACTAATTTTTGATTTTGCCATGCTCTTAAAAAAGCTTCCTTACTAATCTTCATTTGTGACTAACCTCTTTTTTCTTATGTGTCACAAGCGCTTGTGCCTCTTTAGATTAGCAAGATAAGGCAAATATTAAAAAGCAAGAGTTTACCTGAATTTTAATTACGCTGGTTTTAATCTAATACTTATTATAATTTTTAATATACTAGCTGCTGATAGCTTATTTAAAGAGAAAGAATGGGTGAAAAAAAGATTAAAAAAATACACGAATTGTGAACTAATTCGTGTACTGTTTTTAAAACAAAGTGTCAGGTCTTGTACTATTCGCATAGGCAATGTGATGCGCGTCTAATAATTGCGGCAGTTCATAGTAGTCTGCTAGATAATTACCATAGCGAATGTGCTTCTTAACCAACAATTCAGACATTACTGTTTTAAGAGATAACTCTTTAAGAGATTGATGTGGGTGAAAGTAAGACGTTTGATCAATAAGGGACTTACCTTGAAAGCTTTTGACCTGCCAACCCAGATTTTGCTCTAAGTGGGAAGTACTTAGAAGATAAAGGGCATGATTGAAAAATAAGCTGTCGCTGACTTTATGGGGAATATGACGGCTGCAATCCTCATAGGTAAAGATATAACTAAACTGATTGTGCTTGAGCGTTTCAAAAGCGGTGACATTATTCCGCAAGGTCTTGAAGCCAACCATATTATGTAACGCTACCCAATCAATATTACCCGTATTATAGCTACGTAAGGAAAAATAAGCTAAACGACCGGTCGCTATCACATTGTGTCCCGCTAAGTTAATATGACGGGCAAATTCTCTTTGAAATTCTAGGCCCGCAAATAAACATCTTTGACTGAATGAAGTCAGGTGGGCTTTTGTACTGCGACAACTTAGAATAATACCCTGCTGACAATCAAAAATCACACTTTTATATTTGCCTAAGAGCGGCTGCTTTTGAAATTGATATAAAGCCATAGTAGCAGGATTAACGCAGTAACAATCATCGTTAACCACATACTTGACTACTTCTTTGTCTTCTATTCTTTCTTGCAACAATTTTTGCGACCAAATACGATACTTCTTATTTGCCGGTAAATTCCAAAAATCACTTTCTTTACTAATCACTGTTTACTTCTCCTTCAATTAAAGTTAAGTAATACAATTATACTAGAATTGTTACCGCTTGCATAGAAGAAAAAGAGTAAACAAAAAACGGGAACGAATAATTCGTTTCCGTTTTTGTAATTAATTAAACAATTAATTAAAAGTTAGCAACCTTAACGTATTGCTTCTTAGGACCACCGATACGGTAGTAAGCCTTGCCATTCTTGAATGTGTAAGGTGAACCGTAAGTAGTAACCTTAGTACCAGCCTTCAATACGCGGCCATCAGCACGCTTCTTGCTGGTCTTGTATACGTAAGCATTGTGAGTCAATGTACGTGAAGTACCGTCAATGTTGTCAGCCATTACGAACTTGTTGTCACCGATTTGGTAAACCAAGCTGCCGTCAGCAAGCTTAGTAGCTGCACCGATTACTTCAACAGTGGAGTAAGCACGTAACATGTCAGTACCAACACGCTTGTGATCCTTGTCGTAGATATATGAGTTGTGCATAACAGTCTTCTTAACCTTGTCTGCAGGTTTGAATGAACCGTCAACATACTTGCTTTCTACGTAAAGGTCTGAGTCAGCACTGTTAATACGAGTGTATGACTTCTCGCCAACCTTGATTGGGTCACCAAAGACAGCAATTGTGTCACCATTCTTAACAGTAGTCTTTGAGTCAGTTACAACGTTACCATCAATCTTGTAAACTGGAATGTCACCATCAGATTGAACAGTCTTGTATTCTGCACCCTTAACACCAACAGTTAACATGAAGGTAACCTTAGTAGTCTTACCTTCTGCATTAGTTGCACTTACAGTAACTGGGTATTTACCAGCAACCTTAGTGTTAACTTTGCTTGCATCAACAGTAGGAATCATAACAGTTGGATCAGTATCACTAACAGTTGTTGTGAAAGCGTCTTGAATAGCCTTAGTGTCAACTACACCATTTACTGGAACATAATTGAATTTAGCATCACCTATTGAATCAATTGTTTGAGTTCCAAAGTATTTTTGACTATTGTAAGTCATCTTCGGGAATGTAGGATCGCCAACAGTTGCTGATGGGTTAACGCGTACAGTAAACGTAGCAGTCTTACCATTTGTAGCAAATACATGTGTAGTAACTGTAAATGGAGCTGCTGGCTTATCAAAGCTGCCATCAGCTTTTACAGTAACGCCAGCTGCAGTTAAAGCATCTTTAACATCTTGTTCAAGGTTAAGGAATGAAGCTGTAGCAGCACCATCACCTTTAACACTTACAGCAGCAGTGTACTTGCCATTTGTTCCATTTGATGTTCTTGAAGCATCAATCTTATCAGCAACACCCTTTACAGAATAGCTATTTGAGTCAAGATCTACAGAACCAGTATCAGCAATTACATCTTTACCGTTATCTTTGTATGTAACGTATGGTGCACCCTTCAAAGTAGAATCTGGAACAGTAAATGGGCTACTAGTTAATTCAATGCCAGTGGCGATTCCTGAACCGTTAACGTCATAAGCTTTTTCGTTAACTGTAAGTCCACCATTCTTTCCTGCAAGACTAGTCAAGCCGGTAATAGAAACAACAACCTTAGCAACATATTTTTGACCACCAACTAATTTATCAGTAGTTGGTGTAGTTGCTACAGTATTATCTGCATTCACAGCAAAAATTTGTGCCTTGGCTGGAACAACAGTTGCTCCAGTAGGTAAAGTAGTTGTTGAAATAGAAGCAGCAACTTTAGATGGTGAATCATTACCTACTAGGCTAGCAGCATTAGTTACATTTAAAGTTAACTTAGCAACATTCGCAGTATTGGTAGTTGTTGATCCGTCAACACTTACAGGAGTATCAGCAGCAAATACTGTTGATACACCGGTTGCAGCAACTGGAGCAACAGCTAATAAAGCAGCTGCAGCAGCACTAACAATTCTTAAATTTTTCTTCATGTGGTCTTTCCTCCTTGTGTATATACAAAATAGTAATAGGCTATAGGTTCAGTCGTGATGAGCCTACATTGTTACAACACCCTTCAAGCCGAATTCATAAGTTTATAACTCTTATGAGGTAGCTTTCGAGCTGAAGAACGCGCATGCGTACAGGCTTCGAACCTGAAGCATAGCTATTACTTACCACATTTCTTATTGTACCTACCTTTTGCCTAAATTGCAAGACAAGCAGTTATTTAACATAGTTTTGTAACAAACGCTTACAGATTGCTAACAAAATCTAGGTTTTGTCAGTAGTAAAAAACCCGCTTTACAGCAATACATTCAATGTTCTTTTATCTTAATCAGGTTAAAAAAGATATTTTATTTTACATAAAATTTTACAAAATAATAACAAAAAAATTTGAAATAAAGTAAAAATCACGCCTAACTATTCTTAGACGTGATTTCTTCATTTAAATACTGGCATTTAACGAAAAATCTGCTTAATCTTAGCAATTATTCTGCTAACTAGCTCCAACAGCTGGAGATTACATTGGCTGAGCCGCAGTATCATCAAACAAACTAGTGACAGTTCGTTCAACGTATGAAGCAGATTGTGGAGTTTGATAGAGATCCACCCCTTCTTGTGCAAACACATTGGCATTTGCTATCGCCGCCATTGCGGCTTTGACTTCTGTTGCCGCGAGGTTATCAGCGGCATTGGGCAAAGACAGACTAACCTTTTTGTTTGCACCATTTAAGAATACTAATCGTAAAGTTTTGCTTTTTATTACCATATTATTTTCTCCCATCTTGAATATTACTTAGCCAATTTTTTATTCTTCATCATCTAAGGGAATGCCCTGCTTTTGCACCAGAGTGGCTGCAGCCAGTTCATCGCGTTGCAGTTTGGCTAGTGCCAACCCAACTTCTGCTAATCCACCAGCTGCTGCACCCTTTTTAACGTTCTTCAAAACTCGCGTCTTAATTCCCTCACTACCATATTTAGAATTTAAAAATGTATATTGGACTGATTGTTCTAGTAATTGAAAATTCATCTTAATTTGCCTTTCTTTGCTGCTTTTTTGTAATCAACCCGCGCGCTAGCTGTCTTACACTATTACTAACGAATTAAAATGGTAAAATGTAACATTTTTTATGGAGAATTTTTCTACCCTTATGTGAAAAGCACCATTAAGTAGTCAAATCTACTTAAACAATCTATAATTAAACTAAGTATTAGTAAGGAGGATAATTTCCTATTATGAAAAAAACGACAATTGGTACGATTGTGGCAGTAGTAATTATCGCTATCGCTGGTGGCGCTTTTTACGCAACCCAGAAATCAAATAGTGATAAAGTTAATGCTTCCTATAATAGTGCAATGACCACCGGTAAAAACGCTGTTGCAGACAAGGACTACTCAGAAGCAAGCTCTGCTTTTGCTAAAGCTTTTAAGATCAAAAATACTGACCAAGCTAAAGCCTACAAAAATCAATCTGACAATATGCTATCTGCAATTAGTGCAACTAAAAAGGGTAAATATGATAACGCATTAAGCAAAACAACCAGCGTAATCAACAAAGCTAATGGTTATGCGGTCTTAGTTAAACAAGGTAAGAAACTAAAAACTACTATTGAAGATGTTCAAGATAATTATGAACATGAAATTCAACCTATCTTTTTAGCGGCAACTGAAGCAGAAGTTGCTAAGCAATATCTTAAAGCGGCTGACCAATACCAAAAAGTACTGGACTTGCCTTATATTGACGGCAAGTATTACACCCAATACAAGCAGAAAGCCGAAAAAGGACTTGCAGCCAACCAGAAGGCAGCTAAACAAAATAATAATGGCACTTCCAGCCAAGGTTACAATTCTATTTCCGGCAGTGGTCAAGACACCGGTAATGCCGGTAAGACTGGCGCAGGTGCAATGGGTAACCATAAAGTACACGGCAAGACAGTTACCAACAAGCAGATTGCGCAATTGCGTAAACGCGTAGGCAAATTCGGCTATGATTCAATGTCCTGGAGTCCGCAAGACTTAATCGACCTCTACAGAAAATCTGGGCGCACTAAGCCAAGCAAAATCACTAGAAAAGACGTTGAGAATTATCTTAAGCCATAGTTAGTCCTTTTCTTTAAAAGTGATGATTAAAAAGCGCCGTAAATTGATGTTATGGTGCTTTTTTCATTCCCCTGGCGCAATTTTTACAAATAGACTAAATGCTCTAAATTGCTAATTTTTGACAAAAACTACTATTATGTAGATAGTAAATTGGTTCAATAGTTGCTTTTATAGGTTAAACTCTGTAAAATGACTATTGACTTTCACGTTTCCTATTTTTATTAAAGGAGTGTCTTGCTTTGACTGAAAAAGAAAATAATAGCACAGATAAAGATAACGAAAAAGAACAAGAAAAAGACAAAAAAGAAGAAATCAAGGTTGTGATGCCCGATGCTGAATGGACTACTATGCCACAGGCAGAATTTGCTGAGCAACCTGAACATTTAACAGTCTTTGCTGATTTTTATATTTCCAAGTTTAATCAACGCGATTTAGAAATCATGAACTTGTACGATGATAACTCCAACATGGTTGATATTAATCACTATCTTCTGGACAACATTCACTTTACCCGCAAGGAATTAGTTAAGCATGTATTGCAATATCATGCACAAAATTTCCAAAATATAATTGATCAAATTGCAGACAAAGATAATGTTGACGCCACCAAGATGACATCATACGATGATTGGGACAACTGGTACGAAGATCGTCGCAATAATATTCCTACTTCTTTATCATAATTTACTTGTGTAATAGCAAAAAAAAGAACAAAATAGATACTTAAAAGAGAATGCCAAGATGACATTCTTTTTTACTTAAAGCAAACTTTAAAATATTGTCTATGGGAGTACATAATTACTATGGATAAAAATAAGAAGCGGATTTCAGCTGCCGGTTTATTAATTACCATCGGAATTGTATATGGTGATATCGGAACTAGTCCGCTCTATGTAATGAAGTCAATCGTTACGGGAAATGGTGGTATTGCCAACGTTAATCGGGAATTGATTTTAGGGTCAATTTCTTTAATTTTTTGGACGGTAACATTATTAACCACCGTGAAGTACGTCCTGATTGCTCTTAGAGCCACCAACCGTGGTGAAGGCGGAATATTTGCGTTATACGCATTAGTACGTAAACGTGCCAAGTGGCTGGTCATGCCGGCTCTAATCGGGGGAGCAGCACTCCTAGCTGACGGCACGTTGACGCCAGCGGTCACGGTCACCACTTCGATTGAGGGACTTAAGAATATGCACTTTGGTTCCAGCGTTCCTGTACCTAACCAAAATGCTGTTATCATCATCACGATTGCAATTTTGCTGGTGCTGTTTTCAATTCAAATGCTTGGCACCAGCAGTATTGGCAAAGCTTTTGGTCCAATCATGTTTGTGTGGTTTACATTTTTAGGCATAATCGGCGTCTACAATATGACGAATGACTGGTCGATCTTAGAAGCACTTAATCCTGTATGGGCAATTAAAGTTCTGTTTAGTCCCTCCAACAAGGCAGGTATTTTTATTCTAGGTTCTATCTTCCTTGCCACTACTGGTGCGGAAGCCCTCTATTCCGACGTAGGTCATGTCGGTAAAGGCAATATTCGGGGATCATGGCCCTATGTTTTTCTCTGCTTAACCTTAAATTATCTGGGTCAAGGTGTTTGGATACTGCAAAACCCTAATTATCAGCCTCATGGCGGTGAACTTAACCCGTTCTTTGAAGCTGTGCCCGATGATTTGCGTTTATTTGCGATTATCTTAGCTACCATTGCCGCAATCATTGCTTCTCAAGCATTGATTACAGGGTCGTTTACACTAGTTTCAGAAGCCAGTGGTTTAAAGTTTTTGCCGCGAATGAATATTAATTATCCTACGACCAAGCATGGTCAAATTTATATTCCATCGGTAAATAAAATGATCTGTATAGCTACTATTGCCATAGTAATTTTCTTCCGGACATCAGAACACATGGAAGCAGCTTATGGTCTGTCAATTACAGTTACCATGTTGATGACTACCCTGCTTTTATTTGAATACTTGGGTTCAAAACATCATCCGCTAATATTGCGTCTGTGCTTCCTACTTGCCTTTGGCTTTATTGAGGGCATGTTCTTGATTTCCAGTCTGACCAAATTTATGCACGGAGGCTATGTCACCGTCTTAATTGCTGGTTTCATTGGTGTCATTATGTTCATCTGGTACTTTGGTAACAAAGTGCGCGATAAGCACGAAGGTGCTCATACTTATGTGCGGTTAGACGAATATACTGATATGCTGACGGATTTAAGCCACGATGATGATTACCCCACTTACGCTACTAACTTGGTTTACATGGCCAAAGTTAAATACAATAAATTTATTAAGCGTGAGATTATGTATTCTATTTTGGATAAAAGACCTAAACGAGCAAAGGCATATTGGTTTGTAACAGTTAACATCACTAACGAGCCGTTCACTGCCAGATATGCCGTTAATACTTATGGCACTAAAAACGTCATTAATGTGCAACTTTATCTCGGGTTTAAAAAGCAAACCAGCGTTAACGTTTACTTGCGTCAAATTGTTCACGACTTGATCAAAGATGGCACAATTGAAGCACAACCTCAAGATTACACCACTACCCCAGGACGTAAAGTAGGTGACTTCTCGTTTGTAATCGTCAATGAAGCTGTCAGTCCCCTTACAAGATTGAAGGGCTTTGAAAAAGTGATGTTGAAAGCACGAGTCTGGTTACAGAACCTTTCATCTAATCCAGCATCTTGGTTCGGCTTGGAATACACCGACACTGTTGTCGAACAGGTACCTCTTATCTTAGGCAAACCAAGACATAATTTACACATCAAGAGAGTTGCGCCACGCGACTATTCTAATCTAAAGAATAAAGAATTTGATTAATATAAAATCGCACCTGTAGAACAAATTTACAGGTGCGATTTTTATTTCTAAGTAATTGATTATTTTCTCTAGTATTAAGACGGCTTTATTTAAAAAAAACAAGGATTAAACACATAAATAATGACAAAATAAAAAAGAGTTTTTAGCTTATTAATCATACTTATTATTAGAATAGCAAGGTAAGTTAATAAAATTTTATTTCAATTCAAAGAAGCAGAAGCAGATTTAAATCGTTTGACAATAAATTTAAACCATAGCTTTAGAAGATACAATAGCGCTGGAGGTATAATGCTATCTTGTAAATCAAAATCAAACAATTTTTATAAGAATAATAAATATTGGTATCATGGTACTACGTTAAATGCTGCAAAATCAATTTTAAAAAATGGAATAGACCCTCTATTTGCAAAAAAGCATCTTCCCTCTAATACGTATGATTTTGGACCAGCTTTTTATTTAACTTCAAATAAAAGTCAGGCTATTAAATGGGCTGTTAGAAAGTCATCTTTAGGTTTATATAATTTAGATCCTGCTATAGTAATTATTAATATGAAAAATATACTAACAGGACTTGGAAAAGAATTTCCGGAGATGGACGAAAATTGGGCACGATTTGTATTAAATAATCGTTTGGGCTACAAACAACTTGATAGCTTAGAATATGTTTATGGTTGCATAGCCGATGGTAGTTTGACAAGCGCTGTAACTAAATATAAAGAAAATAAAGACTTTGCCTCTTTTAAAAAGAGCGTCTATAATAAACATTATGAAACAAGTTATGATCAATTAGCTTTAATTAGTGAAAGCTTATGCAAACAGATAACAGTTGATCGAATTAAGATAGTGAGGTGTAAGTACAATGGATAGAGATATTTTCCTTAAGCAAATGATCGTCTTTGCTGTGAATAAAGGTATAAGTGAAGACCAAGCCCAGCGAATTATGAATAAATATATTGACAAGCTTGATACAAGCGACTCCATTGTGCAACACATTGGGCCTGAATATTATGCTTATCAAATATTAATTAACGAAAAGTTGGTAGATTTTGTAGCTCTTTAGTTTTTAAGTAATAGAGTTTAAAATTAAGCTAACAAAAAAAGAAACATTGTCGAGCAATGTTTCTTTTTTGTTTTTAAAACTAATTACCAGATGTGTACACGTTTTTCAGGGTCTAGCCACATACCGTCTTCCGGCTTAACGTCAAAAGTCTTGTAGAAGTCATCTTGACATTGACTTTGAACGTTAGCACGCAGAGGACCAGGCGCGTGAACATCAACTGCAGTCTGGCTCTTAATTGCCTCAGTCAATTGCTTATTAGCCCAAATCCGCGCGAAGTTTTCAAATAATTTCTTTAAATCATCATTTTCATTCTTAGCGGCTTCAACTGCAGCGGTCAAACCACCTTGATCAGCGATATTTTCAGAAACGATCTGCTTACCGTTAAGCTTAACTGGACCGTATTCAATACCATCAAACAAGTCAATTTCAGCTTGCGTCCGCTTCTTAAATTCAGCGTAGTCTTCGTCAGTCCACCAATTCTCCATGTTGCCTAATTCATCGAATTGAGCACCATTGTTATCAAAGGCGTGGGAAACTTCGTGGGCGATAACAGAACCGATACCACCAAAGTTGGCTGCTCTATCTTGTTTCAAATCGTAAAATGGTTTTTGCAAAATAGCTGCAGGGAATGTCAAGTCATTTCTTTGTGGATCATAGCAGGCATTTACCAAGTTACCCGGCATTGCCCAAACAGTTCTGTCTACTTCTTTATGTAATTGCTCAAAACTATACTTTTGAGCTTCAATTGCAAAGCCACGCTCGTTTGAATAAAGGCTGCCGCCTTGACTGGCGGGAACCACCTTTAAGCGATTATAAATTTCTTCAATTTTACTTGGATAACCGATCTTCAAAACCAATGCGTCTAGTTTAATGATTGCACGTTTCTTAGTTTGTTCGGAAAGCCAATCATTATTTTGCAGGCGCTCCTTATATACCTCAAGCATACGGTGAATCATATCTTCAACGTCTTTTTTGGCATCTTCACCGAAATAGGTTTGTCCGTAATAGACACCAACTACTTCACTAAAGGTTTCATTTGCAAGGTGATAAGCCTGCTTTTCACCACTGGATAATTTAGGCTGACCATATAAAGCTTGACTAAATGGAAATGCGGCATCACGGAAATCTTGTGACAAAACAGCAGCTGAATTGTTGATAAAGTTAATCAGCATCCAACCTTTAATTTCTTCAAAGTTATCTTTATTAAGTAGTTCGTTAATGTGATCTAAGTAACGTGGTTCTTGGACGATTACTCTGTCTGGTTCTTCACCAATCACTTCTTTAAGATAATAAGAAATCTTAAATTCCTTGAACTTAGCTTCAAAGTCAGCAATCTTGGTTGGGTTATAAGTAGCAGGATAATCTGCCCATTCCTCAGTTGATTTAACAACTTTTGCCAACTTGGCGTCAAATTTAATTCCGTCGTCAGTGTATTTTTGCGCCTTATCTTCAGCAATACCAGCCATCGTTAACAGCTTAACAGTTTGCTTTTTCAAAGTGTCCAGCAATTTTGGTGCATCTGGTGTTTCATAAGTTGTAGTGTCAGGTAAGAAAGTGCCGGGACCCGAGAAGCACAAAACATTGACCTTGGTATTTTTCATATCTGGTTCAACATCAAAGCTAAATGGAACTGCAGTAATAGTATTGAGATCAGGCGCATTCAAATTAAAATCTGAGAAGTCCTTTAATCCGGCAAGCATTTCCAAATCAGCTTGAATTGGTTCAGCCCCGTCTTTATTTCTCTTATCAAAGTCTTTGGCAATTTGATACAACTTAACGGCTTCCGCCAAATTAGGTACATTCGGAATTTCTTTTTTACCAGAAGCAAAATCTGCAAAGTCTTGCATCAAGTTCTTTTCAACTTCAACGTCAATACCGTCAAAAGAAGCCATCCGTGAACGGTCTTCAGGAATTTTGGTTTTTTCAATCCACTCAGAGTTAATTGCTAAATACAAGTTATCTTGCGGACGCGCCCCAACATTGGGTTCGATAATATTACCACTACCGCCGCGAACTGCGAAGTTTTTATTCATTAAAAGAGTCCTCCCTTTTCATTTAAATTAAAAATAGACTAAATTAATATTATCATTTTAATCATGCTGTTAATATTAAAAAGTCTTTACAAATTACTTGTAAAGAGTAATGTGCTTACGCAATTTAGCATGGAGTGGCAGTAAAAGCACAATCATCATAAAAATACCGCAAGCAGCAATTATGAAAAAGGGAATATAGCCTGCCCGGTCAATCACTAAACCACCAAACAGTGGTCCAAAAGCTTGTCCTATTCCCCGCGCAACATTAATTTCGCCCTGATATTTACCCTTACTGCTAAGAGGTGACAGGTCGTTAATATAAGCTGGAACAGCTGGAAAAGCAGTCGCCTCACCCAAAGTCAAAACTACCATTGAGAGTGCGAAATGGGCAAAATCTTTGGCAAAAATCAACGTTGCAAATGAAATAGCAAACATAAGCGTCCCAAAAATTATTTGGTGGAAAAGATTTTTAAAAAGATGCGGAAAGCGTGCCAAAATCACTTGCACAGTAACGATAATTGCACCATTTAACGTCCATAACAAGCTATATAAATGAAATGGTATCCCGAGTGAAACCATATAAACGGATAAATTAGACTCCCAGTTCATGTACATGAGCCAAGTCACAGCAAGTGAAATCAAAAATCCGATCATGAGCATAAAGTTATACTTAGGCATTGATTCACTTTTAGGTTTCTCACCCTTTTCAGCAACATTCTTTTGCCGCTTTTTGTGATAAGTACTAATAGGGCGATAGTGAATTGCGGCGTTAATGCAGGCAATCGCAAATAATGACGCTGCCAAAAGGAACAGAAATTCGATTGAAAAATCATACAGATACCCTACTAACAGCGTACCTGTAACAGTTCCTACATTCTGGGCAAAATAGACCAAATTAAACACATAGCGACCCGAGTAATTGCGCAAACTGGTTGCAATTGAGTTGATTAAAGTCCCATTCCAGCCGCTAATACAACCTGTAAGAATAAGCCAAAACCAGTATTCCGGCCAGCCATGGAAAAACGCCATACAGAATAAGACCAGTGCATCAAGCCCCAGTCCAGTAACGATTAGCGGGTACGGATTAACTCGGTCGTATAGCCGACCTGCTATTAGGGAACCCAAAACGTTACTGGCGCAATTGCAAAATAAAACAACCCCTATTACAGAAAGGCTGATGTGTAATTGTTTGTTTAAATAAACGGAAGTTAAGGGCCAAACAAAACTCGACCCAATCCACGTTGCTAACTCCCCCAGTAAAAGCCAGCGCAACTTAATTTCTGTTTCCTCATTAGAATCATGTTTAAGTTTCATTTATTCAGTCCTTTCTATTTTTAGATTCCATTTACCAGTTTAGCAAGAAGTATTAAAAATGAACACCCTTTTAAATACAAAAAAGACGAGAGATTTTCATTAGTATTCATAACCATGTTGGGGAAAAAGTAGGATTATAGTATCCCTGCCAAGCGCAAATAAAAAGACTGCTAAACCCGCTAAACATAACGGCTTATCAGTCTTCTTTATTCATATCTATTAAAGCTGACTTAAATAGTTTTTTATTATTCCCTTACAAACTCACTTGCTTTTTCACCGGCAATCCGACCTGAATTCCACGCAAACGCATTGCTCAAGCCTTCAATTGTTGGATAAGACGAATCAAACATTCCGGAGGCATTGTTACCAACCGCATAAACTCCAGGAATAACTTTGCGGCTAGCATTTAGCGCTTCAAAGTTTTCATTCACGAGTCCGCCGCCAACAGTACCCAGTGTAGTCGAATTTGCCCGTACAGCATAGAACGGTGCTTTGGCCACCGAAATTGACATAAACGAACTATCTTTATAAAAATCAGTGTCATCATGCTTTGTGACTAGTTCGTTGTAGCGGGCAACATTTTGCTGCAGCACTTTAGCATCAACATTCATCTTATCAGCCAATTCTAAAATAGTATCAGCTTTATAAGCCGCCTTTTCCTGCACAGCTTCTTGCAAGTCACTTTCAATCTCAGCAAATGGTCCTACCTTATGTGTCATAGGCTGACCGTCTAATAATCTAAAAGTTCTTTCAAAAGAGCTGGTCCAATTAAGACTGGCAGTTTTCAAATAATCAACTAGAGCTTGGTCTAACAAGAAATAATAGTAGCCACCATTGGCATAAACCGTGTCGCCCCAAAGAGCAAAATCGTATACTAAATCTTCATTGGTAAACCTCTTGCCTTCTTTATCTATCCATAAAAAAGGCAAGCACGTTAACGTAAATATTGTGTCATTATGCCATTTAGGATTAGAGGCTGAAAAAACCGTAGCGGCATGATTTTCAAATATTCGCTTATAATTATTAATTCCACCAACTTCTTGCAGCATTCTTAAGCCGTCGCCAGTGGCCTTTCTTTCGCCCATTGAGTATAAATCATCCGGATCAATTGCCAGACTTTGGGCAATTTCCTGTCTATTACCAACAAAACCGCCATCAGCCAAAATGACTGCCTTAGTTGCTAAAATACTGGTTTGATTATTTTGGACAACTTCAACTCCAGTGACCCGACCATTTTCCTGAATTATTTTATTACCGGTTGTTTCAGTCAGTAAGACGCCACCAGCTTTTTTAAAGTTGTTCATTACTCTGTCAAAACCATTAAATTTATCTATAAACTGATGATAAGTCCGGGGGTGATTTTGGTGTACTTCTTGGGTATTGGTTACAAGCTCTGTATCTAAACCATTTTCTTTAAGCCAGTCAATTGTAGAAGCCGATTTAGTGACAATAGCTTTAGTCATTCTGGCATTGGAAGAATGGTGGGTATAATTTATTATTTCTTCATAAGCGTCTTTGACAGTATAGTTGACGTTTGCTACCTTTTGCTTTGCACTTTCAGCCGCAAACAGCCCTTGGGCACCGAACTTACCGGCACCGCCAAACTTAGCGCCCTTTTCCAAAAGCGCAACTTTAGCGCCGTTCTGTGCAGCAGCTAAGCCTGCGCCAATTCCCGAAGCGCCAGCACCAATAACGACAATATCAAATTTAGTCATAAAGATTCACTCCTTTTTGTATCTAACTAAATTATATTATTTTCATTAAAAAGCGCTTTCTTGATTGTGCACATGCAGAGTTAAGGTTAGACTTAACACTATATGAGGTATAAAAATGTATGACCATGAAATTGACACTTTTTTCACAGTAGCAGAAGCCGGCAGCTTTTCCGCTGCCTCCAGGACATTATATATATCGCCATCAGCCGTAGTGCAACAGATTAATTTATTAGAAAATAAAATGGACTGTGAATTATTTAAGCGTGATTCACACGGTGTTACTTTAACCGAAGCTGGCAAATTATTTTTAAAGCAATGCCGTAAAATTAAGCGGGTATACTTAGAAACCGAAGAAATAATGAAAAAATACCAGCGCACGCTAGTAGTAGGCACTGGCTACCTAAGCACGACCAACTTACTTGATAAGTTTTGGCTGGATTTTTTACGCGCAAATAATGTCCAACTAAAATTTCAAGAGATTAAAGACTATGAAAAAATCCCGCAAAACATTGACCTTATAGAATGTTTATATTCCCAAGAACCCATTCCTAAACAAGGCTTTTTATTCAAAAAGGTAACCACTAGCCCATTGCTAATAGCTATTCCGCCACAAAACAAGCTGGCGCAAAAAGAAAAATTGACGATTTCCGACTTGGATAAGCAAAAAATACTCATTATTAATAGCTCTGTTTTAAAACAATCGGGACAGATCAGGCATTTTATTAAAAGTAATTGTCAAAAGACCCACTTGATTAGCTACTCTGTCTTTAACAAGGCACTCGTCAACGAAGCTATCGTCAAAAATTACCTTATTCTAGTCCATGAAACTTTAGCCAGCTCTTGTTCTCCGCTTATAAGTAAAAAAGTCAATTGGCATTTTAACGCGGACGTTGGGTTCTTTTACCGGAGCGACGCTAATATGATTACCAAAAAGCTAATTGCAAAAATCTAACTAACAAAAAAGATGATTACAGCCATCTGCTGCATGAAGTTAACCCTCTAGATTGGACAAAAATCCAACTGGAGGGTTTTACTATGGTTAAATTTACCGTCAAACAAAAATTACAAGCGCTTAACTTGCTTAAAGA
>NZ_JACFRL010000015.1:0-21939 GCF_016100925.1 Lactobacillus sp. W8093
TGAGCAGAGCAAGCGCGCGACCATAGGCGGGCGCTTTATCCGTGTTGATGAATCGCGGGATCTGCCACTTCTTCACGTTGTTGAGGATTTTACCCAGAAACCGGTATGCAGCTTTGCTGTTACGACGGGAGGAGAGATAAAAATCGACAGTGCGGCCCCGGCTGTCGACGGCCCGGTACAGATACGCCCAGCGGCCATTGACCTTCACGTAGGTTTCATCCATGTGCCACGGGCAAAGATCGGAAGGGTTACGCCAGTACCAGCGCAGCCGTTTTTCCATTTCAGGCGCATAACGCTGAACCCAGCGGTAAATCGTGGAGTGATCGACATTCACTCCGCGTTCAGCCAGCATCTCCTGCAGCTCACGGTAACTGATGCCGTATTTGCAGTACCAGCGTACGGCCCACAGAATGATGTCACGCTGAAAATGCCGGCCTTTGAATGGGTTCATGTGCAGCTCCATCAGCAAAAGGGGATGATAAGTTTATCACCACCGACTATTTGCAACAGTGCCCTCAATCGCCTCCATTCGTGCACAGACTGCATTCATAGCCTTCACGACACGGGCCAGATCCTCTGTGTAATCCGGAGGCCGATTGTCCCGCCATGCCTGCGGCAACGCTTCCACGCTGCGCCGGAGTACCGTCATTTCAGCGCACAGATCCTCGAACGCGCGCGCTGCCGGATCTGTCTCGGACATCAGATATTCTCCCACGGATTGAGAACCCGCACACCAGCCTCACGACCGATAGACGCCAGAAACGATCCCAGCCGAACGGCCGCTTCTTTTTTCTGCATGTCCTCTCCAGTCACCACGCCGAAATCAGACAACCCGTTCCAGCCCCAGATGTGTCACGAACGGATCAAAGTCCCGGTCACTGTAAAGAAGCCGATATCCGCTTACGATGCACCGTGTGGCAATCAGGGTATCAATGGTTTTCCGGATGGTGATGCCTCTGGCGCGCAGGTCACGGAAATATCGTGCCGCCTCGATCATGACATCACGCCCCCCGATCTCGACCAGATCCAGAGCGCCAAGCAGTCTCCGCGCCTTGTTGAAATCCCGTTCGATCGCAAACCCCTGAAGAACTTCCGTCATCATCAGATCCCCAATGGCGACCAGTTCCTCTCCCAGCAACCGGTCCAGAGCATCAACCTGTGGCGTCACCGTACCCCTGAAAAAATCGATCCAGACCGATGAATCGACCAGAATCATGCGTCGGAACGCATGGCGGCGAGATCACCCCGCCACTCCAGACTGCCCTTCATGGAACGCAGTTGCCGCTGCTGATTCAACTTGATCAGCGTCCGCAATCCGAGTTCGACGGCTTCTTTCTTGGTTTTGACGCCAGACGCCTTCAGCGCATCTGTCATGAGGGTATCGTCAATAATGATGTTGGTTCGCATGATGTGTATCTCCGGTGATAATTATACACATCAACACATCCTCTCTCAAGCAGATTACATCCCCATATCCCAGCCCCGATCCCGCGACCTGGAGCGTGAGAGGGAGTGCTCCTGCTGAGGGGGATGCAGCCCGCGATCAAGCGATGACCCCTTCTTGATCCCCAGCTCGCGGCTTTTCTCCCGCAAGATGGACGCAAGCTGCACGTCCCGCTTCAGCGCCTTCAGCGCCATACCCTGCTGCTCCCGGCTCAGCCCTTCCCACACTTTCACGAAGCGCTCTGCCCGCAATTCCGGACTCTTCCGCACCCACGCCTCATACTCCAGCCCCTCGAGCAGTTTGCGCGCCCGTGCCGGCCCTTCCAGACCATACAGCGCCTGCCGGATCTCCGGCTGATGCTTCAGCGCCGCCCGCAGATCCGCCTCACCACCACGCCGCAACCGTTCAAAATCCCGCCCGGCTTCAAACAGCGCCTTCTTCTGACACGCCAGCACAGGCAGCTCCTGACGCACCATGCGCTCCGCATCCACCCAGGCGCGCGCATATCGCTCTACCGCCTGCTGAAGCGGATCATTTCCCGGCACAAACCCGTCCAAAACGGAAGGTAACGTCTCACGCCGAACACGCCGCAACCGCAACCCGGCAAAGCGAGAGACGGGCGCTTCGCGCGCATCCCCACTCTTTTCCGGGCTGGCCGCACCCTCCATCTCAGCCGACACGTCTTTTTCCGCCGTGCGATGCCCCGACCGCACGGACAGGTCCAGCCCATCGAACATCCCGCGTTTCTGCTGGGCCGGTGCCGGATCTGATGTACGAACCGCTTCGGCCTGCCTGTCCTTCTGAGGAGCAGAGGCAGCCTTGCCGCGCCCCACCACGATCTCGCTCTCGGGGACATGCAGTCCGCGCCGCCGCGCGAACCCGGTATCCCGATCCCGGACATGCGGATAATCCAACGTGGTGTCCTTCAGCCGCTCGCGTGACAGCCGCCGCACCAGCCCGTCCCGGTCGCCCACATCATCCCGGCCCCAATGGACAGACACACTGTCTCGATGCCTTGACAGCGCCACATAGACCCCATGCCGGTCCATGCTCCCCGTCGCCAGCACATGCGCCCGATCCACCGTCACACCCTGCGATTTGTGGATGGTGGCCGCATAACCATGATCCAGCGCGTCATACTCCGAGACCAACACGGACACGACCCGGCCACGCCCGGCTCCCTCTTTCCCATCAAGCTGCACCGACAGCGCCAGATCCCCAGCCTCAACCGACCCCACGATACCCCGCACCGTGCCCAGCGTGCCGTTCTTTACCCCCAGCTCCCGGTCATTGCGCAGGAAGTAGACACGCTCCCCGTCCGCAAACACCCGCTCGCCCTGGGCGGTTGGCACCAGCACGTCGTCACCCAGCTCTCCCGCGTCCTTACGGATCTCCCGCGCCGCCTCGTTCAGCGCCCGCACATCATCACGCCGGTGCGCCAGCATGATCTGGCTTTCTTCTGGCGCAGCCTGACGGGCTTCCTCCCACCCGGCCACGACCCCGGCCCGCGCCTCTTCCAGCGTGTCATGCCCGCGCACCAGGCCAGCCACCTCATAGCGTCCCAGCGCTTGCTCTGTCCGCCCGGTCGCAAGTTCCTTCGTCGCCGCCTGCTGCCAGCCTTCACGCTGCCGGCGTACGGTGGTGATTTCCACCGACCCGACCCGCTCGGCCACCGCCCGGAACGCACCACCCGCCTCAATCGCCTGCAACTGCTGGGGATCACCCACCAGCACCACCTTGGCCCCGGCTTCGCAGGCGACAGACAGAACCCGCTCCATCTGCCGTGACCCCACCATGCCGGCCTCGTCCACCACCAGCACGTCCCCGCGCTCCAGCAGGTCGAACCCACGCTCCCACGCCCGCTCCAGGGACGCCAGCGTCCGGCTCTCGATCCCGGACCCCGCTTCCAGCCCTTCCGCCGCAATCCCCGACAGCGCCGCTCCACGCACCCGATACCCAGCCTCTTCCCACGCCGCGCGGGCGACACCCAGCATGGTGCTCTTTCCCGTCCCGGCATACCCGACCACCACGGACAGGTCGCGGGACTTCGTAACCTCACCCACCGCCAGCGCCTGCTCGTCCCCAAGACCAGAACGCTGCATCGCTGCCCGACGCACCGCCAGCGGCACCGCATGCCCCTGGGACTGCCCCATCGCAAGCGATGCCTCTTCCAGCCGCTTCTCGACTCCGATCATCTCCCGTGTGGAGAACCGCTCCCGCCCATGACCATCTTTCCCAAGTGCTACCAGCTCCGGACACGCCTCCACCCGCACCATGACAGCACTGAATTGTTCTGCATCCATCGTGTGCCGGTCCACGAACCGCGCCAGGTCCTGACGGGTAAAGGTACTCTGCTGCCGGGTCAGCGCCTCCAGCGCCACATGCGGCTCGGTCAGCAGCCTCTCACCATTACGTCGCGCGATCTCCAGATGGTCGGCAACCCGTTCCGCATCCTCGCCCCGCTCCTCTCGACGCATGCCGGCTGGACCGATCTTGTTCTGCGGCTCAAGGTCGATCCCCTGTACCGCGAACGACCGATGGTCGATCCGCACATCCAGGTCCAGCTCGGCCAGCCGTTCATTGGCAAGTGACGCCCATCGCTCCCGCCATGTCAGCAGGAGTTCTTTGTCATTCCACAACCGCTCTTTCGCGCCAAACCCGTTCTCGTCCACAGACCGCGTGGACAGCATCACATGGGCATGCGGCTTCGCCAGCCCGTCTTCGCCGATGTCCCAATGCACATTGAGGTCGCCCACCATGCCGCGTTCCACGAACTGCTCCCTCACGAAATCCCGTGCCAGCGCGATCCCCTGCGCCTGAGTCATTTCGCGCGGGATTGAAAACTCCACCTCGCGGGCAAGCTGGGCATCCTTGCGCTTCTCGATCGCTTCGACCTCGTTCCACAGAACAGTCCGATTAAGAAGCCGCTCCGGAGCGCCATCAGGCAGCAGGATCTCGGAATGCACCACTCCGCTCTTGTTGGAGAAATCATGGTCGCGATCCAGACGCACGTCATGCAGGCGGGACGCCGCGCGATAGGCAGCAGCCGCCACGGCGCTCCGACCGGTAGCACGGCTGATGACCTTTGCATGCAGGTGATAGATCGCCATGAGCGCAATCATATCACACAATTTAAGCGCACGTCACGAAGTGACGTATAAGCGCGCACTCACATTTTACTGTGCCACAAGGGTTGATTGCTTTGGATGAGTGACGCGGTTCTCATCTGTGTGGTAGAGTATGGCACAAATCAGCAAGACAAGAGGCCGAAAAATGCGCAGACCACGGGACATTGATGCGGAATTGAAGGCGCTTCAGGAAAAGGCGAAGCAGCTTAAGGTGCAAAGAACCCTCCAGCTCGGTGAACTGGTCGAGGCGACTGGAGCTGATACCCTGTCGATCGAGGCTCTTGCTGGTGTTCTTCTTGCGGCTGTCGAACAGGCGGATGGCAAACCAGAAGCTGTCGCGAGGTGGACCGAACGGGGGACAACGTTCTTTCAGACCAGCGCAAAAAAGGGCGGCCGGAAAGGAACTGGAAACGATCAGAACGGATCTGCTGGCGCTTGAAAGACGGATCAGGAAGCAGGCGGCCCTGATCCATCGCTATCAGGCACGAAAGGCACGCACCGACATGCGCGACTGGGCGAAAGCGCGACGGGAACGTACCCATCATCTGATTGAGCTGGGGGGCCTGGTCCAGAAGGCAGGACTGGTCGATCTGACCGATGATGACCGCGCCACCCTGCTCGGGGCGTTCCTGGACATTGCGGCGCAGCTTCAGGGCGGCAATGATACCACTCCGGTTGATCTGAAAACGCGCTGGAGGCGCGCGGGGCTTCATGCCTTCGACAGGGACCGGGAACATGACTGATTGCAAAATACGATCATCCGAAACGGACAGACTGTAATCTCGGCCACAGAACAATTTGACGGCCTCGACACAAACACTTCAAGAGGATACCTAATGGCTCCAGAATACCCTTCTCCAGAATGGTTTTCTGATACAATCAACCGTCATCGATGGATGTGGAATCTGAATGCCCGGTTCATTGCACGGGCGGCAAAGCGTATGACCGATACGGATGCCTTGATCTTGCTCAATGAGGCGGTCAATCTGGAAATAGCGGAAACGGCTGCCAACCTCCTTCGGGAAGGTGTGCCAGAAAAAATCGTCGCTGATTTCGTTATAGCTTACAGTCAGACACAACGAGCAGAATTTCTGGATAATGTCTGCGATTACGCATGGTGGATTTCTGCCCCTGTCGCTGCCACGAAACACGAGGCAATGAAGACATGACCATGACGGATCTTTCCGACGGACGGGCTGTCAAGAGGGCCGCAATCCGCAAAGCACGCAACAGCACGAAACCCACTGTCCCGGCCGATCAGGTTCTTGCTCTTCTGGACGCCGATCTGGCCCGGATTCAGGCGGCCATTGACGCCCTTCCTACCCCTCGTCCCACGGATTGATGAGGGTGAGACCGCAGTTGAGGAAATCGCGTGTATTCCGTGTCGCAAGGAATGCGCCACGGGACTGCGTGATGGCCGCGATCTGTGCATCAAACTGACTGATGGGTTCTCCGGCCTGCCGGCATCGGGAGGCGATCTCAGCATAAACACAGGCCGCCTCTCCGTCGAAAGGCAGGATACGTCCGGAGAAATCCTCTTCGAACATGGCACGGGCAGCTGCGATCAGAAGCTCTCGCCGTCGCCCTTCCGGCAGCAGCGCCAGCCCATACAGGATCTCGGCCTGTGTAATGGTCGTGATGAAGAGGGTCATCATGGATTGACGGGACATCCAGGCCAGCACCGCCCCGTCAGGCCCGGAGCGCATCAGTTCGGAGAGGATGTTGGTGTCGAGAACGATCACACTCCGAAATCCACGTCCCTGATGGCCTCACGAGACACGGCAGGCAGATCTACCCCGCCCAGCCTGGCAAAACGCTGGTGGATGGCCTGACCGGCATCTACCCCCTGAGAGACTTCAGCGGCAAGAGCCGAGCGCAGGATATCGCGCACCTCTTCTTCCATAGAACGCCCATGCTGGGCTGCGCGCAGACGAAGCCGCTGCTTGAGACTATCGTCAATATTGCGGATGGTCATCACGGCCATGGAAACCTCCTGAAAGCAATGACAGCATTGTAGTCATTGACTTCGCAGTTTGCAATCATCAGGTCGGATTGGGGTATTTGGGGGAAGAAACGAAATCCCACACCAAGCTGAAAACGGAAGCGCAGATCCAAACTGACCTGAAAATCCAGACGGAAACAGAACGCGGGAACGATCTCTCATTCCCGCGCTGAAGTTTACCAGTAATATTCGTGGGGCCGCCGGGTTCCGGTATATGGAAAGACCGCTTCGAGAGGATCAAGGTCGCCCTTGCTGATCAGGCGGGCAACATACCTGTCATGATGACGGCCAGGACGGATATCGTGCAGATGGCTGTACCAGTTTGGAGATTCAGAGGCTTCACGTGAGCCTCCATAGCCACAGCGATCCGACCGGTTGGCCCAGCGATGATCTCGGCCGTGTTTGCGGCTGTGATGATAGGTGCGAGACATGGGGAGCTTTCCCTCCATGACGCGCGGAGTGATTTCCGAGCGTACCTACATCGCCCGATCTCCTTCAGACGGCTTCGATCGGACCAGGATAAGCCTTTACCAGCGGATCACGGGTCAGCAGAAGCAATCCTTCCACCATGGCCTGTGCCACAAGTATCCGGTCAAAGGGATCCCGATGCACATCTGGCAGGTGTCCCACTGCCAGGGCATGCTGGCTGGTGATCGGTAACTCCTCATAACCGTTTTCGATCAGACCGCGTCGCAGCAGGTGAGGATCGACCTGGAAGTCTGCCCGTCCCAGCCCGGTCTTGATGGTGATCTCCCAGAGACTGGCCGCACTGAAGACCAGAACATTGTCTGGATCTTCCATCAGGGTTCTCGCCCGTGCTGACAGCTTATCAGGCTCTCCGGCCGCCCAGAGCAGCAGATAGGTATCCAGAAGGAGTCTCATGCCTAACCGTCGAACAGAGACACAATATCGTCCTGTCCCATGCGGTCAAAATCCTCGGGCACCCAGATTTTTCCGGCAAGAAACCCCAGACGCCGTTGCTGTTGTTCTTCAGGAGCCGTAATCGGACTGACCCGCACCATCGGTCGGCCAGCTTTGGCAATGATGAAGCTTTCCCCTTTCATGGCCGCGTCAATCAGCCGGGACAGATGGGTCTTGGCTTCGTGGATGTTGACTGTGCGCATGGCGAAAGCCTCCTGAGTTTACTCAAAAAGACTTAGTCATATTAGTCTGGTCCATCAAGGCAAATGTCGCCAGGACCACCTCAGGAAACGAAAAAAGCACACTCATCGCGTTCCTCGTCTACCGTCATACCCTTTCGGATGCGACATTGGCGGTCAGGAATGCCGCATAGCCCAGTTCATCCATCTGACCCGCTGCCAGCGCGAGAACCGCATTCGCAGCATCTTCCTGGGTTGCCGTGAAACGATAGCCGTTCAGTTCCAGAAACAGCACGCCGAGCACAAAACCCGTACGTTTGTTCCCATCGATGAAGGGATGGTTTTTGACGATACCCGCCGTATAGACGGCCGCCAGATGCACTGGATCCAGCGGATCCGCATAGGCCGCATGCTGCTGTGGCCGGGCAAGTGCGGATTTCAGAAGACCTGCATCCCGTACGCCGGAAGCGCCACCATGCAGCCCCAACAGCCGGTCATGCAGGATCAGGGCTTCGCGTTCGTCTATCCAGACGAAAACTGTCATTGCGCCAGAACATGCAGCGTATCACGATAGCGCCGCATAACATCTTCAGCCTTTGTCATTTTGGTTTCGAAGTCAGGATCATAGGGTACGAGCCGATAGCCGCCGTCTGGTGCTTCGGTCAGATACAGGGGCGCGCCGTCCTGGGTGTTCAGTCGTGAAATCACTTCCTTGGGCAGCACGACCCCGAGTGAGTTTCCGAACTTTCGTACTTTCAGCTCGACCATAAATGAATCTCCCTAATGTTATTACTAATGTAATAACTTTTTGTGGTTTCAGCAACCATCATGCTTATCGACATCAAGACGAGGCCAGTGAAGGCCACTACCCAACGGGGTGATTTCGATCTCGGCCAGATCATTCAGAGAAGCATTCTGGAAGGTCGTACAGAGCTTACCTCCCGTTACAGACCCAAACCAGCTACTACACCTGATAACGTCTGTACGGCCTTCCTGTGGCGTCAGGCGGGCATGCTGTGACATGTGAACCGCTGAATGATCGCCTGAATTCTGATGTATCTTGAGCAAATTGTGATCTTGCCCGGTTCTTCTGATGTTGCAGGCGTCGGGCGAGCGCGGAGCGGGAGCCCCGTAGGGCGCCAGAGGCGCCGACGCGAGAGAGGAAAGTGGCTATTGGCGAGACGATGCAATGCATCGTCAAATTCAGATTATGATTTCGCGCCGTAGGCGTGTCGGTTTAGCGCAGCCCTGAAAGGGCGAGCAGGGGGATGCCGGGATGGAGATCGTGCGAAGCGCGATCGGGGCGGCCGTAGGCCGCGAGCCGGCGGGGGCGGAGCCCCCAAGAGGCGGTGCTTGGGTTTAATTTAGCTGGAAATTTTTAAGCGATAGAAAGTTATCCACAGCCTTAGAGTGTTTAATAGGTGTTTAAGTAGTGTTACGGTTTTTCAGAGTTGGAATAACACATTGAATAACAAAGGTTTTATTGGATGATTCCATCATCTTGTGAATCCACTATGACGATAAACTGAATCCACTATGACGATAAACTGAATCCACTATGACGATAATTGGCTTGCGTATGTGAAGTGACGATAGTAGCTATCTGTAATTGAAATGACGATAGAATCTTCTCCTTCCTTGTTCGACATTGCGCCTTCCCTGGCTATGGAAGGTGAGGATCGCACACCTCTCCTGCCAGTCCGCCATCCAAATCAGGACCTATTCATCTGTGACGTGCTCGATGCCATTCCCAAAGATGATATGGCGTCAATGGAGCATCCTGTTTTTTCGCTCTCGACCAAGCCTGATACTCGGATGCGACGCTATGAACACAATGGGAATATCATAGAGATCATCCCGTCTGGCAAAGGGCTGGCAACGATCCATGACAAGGATATCCTAATCTACTGCATCTCTCAGCTCGTTGCGAAAATGAATCACGGCGAACAACCAAGCCGAACACTCCGCCTTCAAGCTTATGACATGCTGGTCGCTACCAATCGTCAAACCAGCGGAGCAGGCTATAGACTACTGACCGACGCATTGACGCGCTTGCGCGGAACAACCGTGCGAACCAACATTCAAACAGGCGGCATTGAAGAGACGCGAATTTTCGGTTTGATCGAAGAAGCTAGAATCACCCGTAAGACGTTCGATGGCCGAATGCTTGACCTCGAAATCACTCTGTCAGAGTGGGTCTATCGTTCAGTCATCAGCAAGAACGTCCTAACACTTCACCGAGACTATTTCCGACTTCGTAAACCATTTGAACGACGCATGTACGAGCTAGCCCGCAAACACTGCGGTATGAAAGATGAATGGAAGATCGGATTAGAGCTGCTGCAAAAAAAATGTGGCTCAACTAGCCCGCTTCGCGTCTTTCGATCCTTGGTTAAGAAAGTTTGTGCGCATGACACCAGCCATGCTCATTTTCCTGACTATGCCATCACAATGGCCAACGACATCATTCTATTTCGCAACCGTTTGAGCCTTAAAACAAAGGCCGACGTTATTGTCCCTGTCAGGGATGCCCCCTACATTGATCCCGAAACCATGCATGACGCTAAAACCGTTGCGCCAGGATATGACATTTATGCTCTCCATGACGAATGGGTTTCATGGTGGCACGACATGGGGAAACCCGAGCTTAAAAGCCCTGCCGGTGCCTTTATTGGCTTTTGTAAAAAACGGCACGAACGCAGCCCAATGCGCTGAATTCTAGTACATGCTGTCATGCGTACATGCGTTCATAAGAACATGACAGCATGTAATCCTAACTACTTGCCTACAGGACTTTCTCCCATCTTGCGTAGCCAGTCGTTAAACGCGTCGGCCATCGCGTCCTGTAAACTCATTCCATGCTTTCTGGCGGTCATATGCATGGCAAATGACATTTCTGGGCTAAAATAACCAGTCATGGCTTTCTTGCCTTGACGGCTCGGTGCAACCGGCTTGCTGTCTGTGGCAGTAACCTTACTTTCTGATGTGGCTACAGCCGACGATATTGCGGAATCACGATCCCGCAACGATAGTAGAGACCCCTTCCGGCTCATGCGCTAGCTCTCCGCTTTCTCGATGCTTGCATGTTCACATGCTTGCATGTCCACTTGTAAAGCCGCCTTACCTCATCAGCCGCCTTGCCTTTTGACTCTATTTCCATTGCAGTTTTCCCTTCCGCCGCTGCATGACGAAAAACTGCACGATCAGCGATAATATGTGGACATGCGTTTAGCCCGTAGCTTTCTACGAGTTGTGTGGCCTCCTCATACATACGCGGAGCGGTCGGACTTCCCGCTGTAAAAACGACGAAGGCTGGTTTGCCACGCATTTTTATAAGACTGGCAGTAGTTTTGATCGCTGCCAGATCGAATGCACTCGGCCGACATGGAATTAACACTAAATCGGCGACTTCAACGGCAGCACTAGCCGCACTATCAGCGTGAGGCGGAGTATCAATCACGATGAACTCAGCGCCCTGACTCATTGCTTGTTCGATCTTAGCCGCGAGGCGTGGCGGAGCACTGTCAATCACAACCGGCGGAGCATCCTTACGCCATGCCGCCCATTGGCTCGCAGTTGCCTGTGGGTCCACATCAATCACCAATGCCGTGTGGCCAGTAGCCTCAGCAGCAGCAGCCAGATGCAAAGCCAGAGTGGTTTTTCCAGCTCCCCCTTTCTGACTGATAATCGCTATTGTTGGCATGTGAACGTCCTTACATGACCTCATGTTTGCATGCGGTCATACGCGATAACCTACTAGATCGGCAATAGAGAACGACAGAAAGCAACCCATATTCAACGGTCGATAAACTCACTTTTCCCTTTGCACAATGGCAGCAACAGTGTTCTTGCTGATCCCTAGATCACGGGCGATCCACCGATAACTCCGCTTTTCTGCTACCAGCGCCAGAACCTTCGGAGCCAGACGATCAGACTTTGGCCGCTGTCCTTTCTGTCGGCCGAGAACCTTCCCGCGCGCCCTGGCAGCGGCCAGACCAGACTTCACCCGCTCGCTGATCAGATCCCGCTCGAACTCCGCAATCCCGGCCAGAACCGTCGCCAGCATTCGTCCATGTGGTGTCGCCAGATCAAACGTCATTCCCGTTATAGCAATCAGGGAAACACGATAGCTCTCCAGTTCCTGAAGCGTGGAGATGAGATCAATGGTCGAGCGCCCCCAGCGGGACAGCTCCGTCACCAGAATGGCGTCAATTTCACGAGCCTGGGCCAGTGCCATGACCTTTCGACGCTCGGCCCGATCCACCCGGACGCCAGATCCTGTCTCCATGAAGATGCCAGACACTTCATAGCCCGCGCGTTCGGCAAACCGCTTCAGCTCGTCTTTCTGGCGCACGCATGACTGATCGGCCGTAGAAACCCGACAATAGATGACCGCGCGCTGTCCCATTTGAACCCTCCCGGAAAAACCACCATGCAGCCCTTGATACACCGTGGCTCCGGCTTGTCCCAATCAGACTATAGACTGTTTGGCTCAACCTAATTTGAATGGAAGAAATGAGGGGATTGCGGCATGTCTGGCCTTGGAATAGGGATGGCCAAAAGCAGTCATTCGAAGTTCTCACGCTCATGATTGCTACCGACCAACATAGGCCACTCCGATGATCCTCCCGAGATGTCTGATTGTGCCAGAACCGGCCATGGGCAACTATGGCTACTACCAGACAGGAATTCTCAGGAGTGCCCTGAATGTCGGTTTCTGAGTCATCCGACAGGGTTCGATCGAAACTGACTAGTCTACCCACTCTTTTGCACTTATCGTAGTTTGATGTCGATGAAGTCAAACATCCTTGAGACGCTCGGTCGGGTATATGAACGGGCAGCTCGGATGCCCCTCGGCTCCGGCAAGGCACCGGATTCGATTCTGTCGGCGACCGAAGGTACGTGGCATTCGGGTGACGTCCGACGCCTTGCGAAACTGGCGAGGATCGCTGCGGCGACCGGCGACATGGCGGACGAGGTCGCGCGCGCCACCGAAAGGTTGGCGATGAAGGCGCGTAAAGGCCGGTTTGTCGATCTCGAGGTAGCGGACCTCTGGGTCGCTGCCCTGAGATGGGCAATCGACGACCTCGCATCTAACACTTGGTCTGACTTGGCTCCCGGTTCAACAACCCGCGAGCATGAGGTCGGCGCGGCTGCTATCCGCTTGCGCGAGGCAGGATACCCCGTCGCGGTTGGGGCCGACGGTTGCCGTATCGCTGAGAGGCGCCGACTTGAACTGCTCCGGCGGATCAATAGCTTGGTCAGTTACCTGGGCGCCGTCGAGGTCCTCCAGCGGCTCTTCCGCATCCTGAATGAGCAGGGACGTTTCGAGGACGGCATGTGGCTGCTCGGGGACATCGTTCCGCCGATGGGTCAGCGGAAAGATCCTACGATCCCTTATGGCTGGCTTTTTACCTTGGCCCTTAAGCACGTGAAACCCGTTGCGAAACTAAGGAAGCCCGAAGTTGCATGGGACAATCTCGTGAAGCTGTCCCGAGACTATGCCGCGCTCGTCGATGTGGAGCGCTACGACAATCTGCCACGAACTGATGTCGATTTCACTGAATTGATCCCGACGTTAGTCGAGACCCTCGGCTGGCACCAGCTTTTCACTTTTCCTCGCTACCGAAGCACCGTGGTCCTTCAGTTTGTGCAAGCCATGCGCGAGGAACTCGATGCGGCCCAGTGGAGAGCGTTCGGTGTCCAGCCCACGACACTCGCATCGGAACTGAGGGCGCTGTTCGAGATGGCGAGCGCCAAGGCTCCGATGACGATGCATCGGGCGGAGGCCGAGCGGAGGCTGCCGAATCTGCTGCGTCTAGCATCGGCCCGCCAAGGTGACGTAAACAAGAAGTTCGTTGATCCCTTCCACGCCGAAGCAAGGACGTCAGACGGCGTGATTCTGTTTGAAATGGGTGACAAATACCTGATTCTTCCGGACACCGTTGTGGCTGCGCAGGCTGTCACGATGCTGGTGACGCGAATCTGGCGGTGCCTCGAAAACGAAGCCGCGAAGAAGGCGGTGGGGGCCATCTGCGAGCGCGTGGTCACTTCGATCTGCGCCATGTTCCCAAGTGTCAGTGTTGCAACGGATCTTGTCTACCACGTCGGCAAGCAGCGTTTTCAAATAGACGTAATGGCGACAGAGGATGACGAAATCACTCTGCTTGAAGTTAAGTCTAAATCGCTGACCAAAATGGCCCTATCAGGCGACATGGCACAATACCTGCTAGACTATGACACCAGTTATCTAGCCATGCTGAAGCAGTTGGTGAGACACGAAACCTATCTTCGCGGCGGAAATGCAGAGTTACCATCCATAGCTGCGGGAAGCAGGATAACCAAGGTGGCCGTGAGTCCGCTGACCTACGGACCACTGTCGGATGTGCATCTGAGCCAGAGCATTCTCCTTGCGCTCTTCCGGGTGACACTCAGCATCTCTGTTCCGAACGACAGGGATGCCAAGATACTGGCCAATCTCGCGAAGGACGTGAACTCCATCGGCCGGAGCTTGGAGAGCTTCGTTGGGCACGGGTCTGGCCAATACCGTGACGTGCGAGTGGCATTGATGGACTATCAATGGCTCGACATGGCCCAGCTCGACGCGGTCGTTCGGCTGAAAGCCGGTGTCTCGGCGGCTTTTAAGATTCTGCGGCAGGTCTCCTTCGCTAGCCACGACTTCTGGCATGAGGTTGCCTTCCGGCGCAGGCTCGATCGCGCATCGCCCCCACAGACACCGAGCACGCCGATGCGGTCCGCGTCCACATAAGGTAACGTCACGGCACAATCGATCACATGGCTGATGTCCTCGACCCGCTGGGTCGGGCTTTCAATTCAGTGCGGCGCGCCACCGCTTTCACCTTGATAGGAGGCGTTATAGGCGATAACGACGAGACCCGCCTCGGCTAACGCCTTGCCATAGACGTTCCCTCAGGTCTGCTCCTTGCAGCTGGAGGGTTCGAAAAACCCTCTGGTATTGCGGTCTGCTCTGTGATTCCATTTTCCTTGCGTTGATTGGAGTATGGATCATGAAGCAGACGGGATTTTTTGACGTTGAAGAGCGGCTTGCCCGGTTGAGCGGGCTTGGTGATCAGCTCGAAGCATTTTCCCGGACTGTGGATTTTGAAGTCTTCCGCCCTGACCTGGAGAAGGCTCTGGCGTATTCTGACGGAAGCAAAGGCGGACGACCGCCATTTGATCCGGTGCTGATGTTCAAAATTCTGGTGATCCAGACGCTCAACAATTTGTCTGATGAGCGGACGGAATATCTGATCAACGATCGCCTCTCCTTTATGCGTTTCCTTGGTCTGGGACTTTCAGATCGGGTGCCGGATGCCAAAACGGTCTGGCTGTTTCGCGAGCGTCTGACCCAGGCGGGTGCGATCGATGGGCTGTTCAACCGCTTTGATGCGACCCTGCGCAACGCCGGGTATTTGCCGATGTCAGGCCAGATCCTGGATGCCACGCTGGTAGCGGCTCCGAAGCAGCGGAACACCAAGGCAGAGAAAGCCGATCTTCGGGAAGGACGTATTCCTGAAGACTGGCAGGACAAACCCGCAAAGCTGTCGCACAAGGATCGTCATGCGCGCTGGACACTGAAGTTCACGAAGGCGAAGCGGCAGGATGATGGAACCATGCCCTCCAGCGATCTCGCCATCCCGTTCTTTGGCTATAAATCGCATGTTTCCATCGATCGGAAATACCGGTTCATCCGGAAATGGAAAACAACGCATGCCGCCGCCAGTGATGGCGCGCGATTGAGAGAGGGGCTGCTGGATAAAACCAATACGGCCTCAACGGTCTGGGCTGACACGGCCTATCGCTCAAAAGCGAATGAGGACTTCATGGAGGAGCAGGGCTTTGTCTCGAAGGTTCACAGGAAAAAGCCGCATCTCAAGCCTATGCCCAGGCATATCCAGAAATCCAACGCCGGAAAGTCCGTTATCCGGTCGCGTGTCGAGCATGTATTTGCTGATCAGAAATCACAGACCGGGCTGTTCGTCCGAACCGTCGGCATAACGCGGGCCACCATGAGGATCGGGTTGGCCAATATCGTCTATAATATGCGCCGCTTCCTCTTCCTGGAGCGGATCAGCGCGAATGCATAGCAATCCAGCGGGGGGCAGCACTCGATCTGCTCAAAACGCAGATCGAAAACGAACCCAAAAGTAGTCAATCAAATCGCCAAAAACCTGAAATCACCAGGCAAGCGTATCAATCAAGGGTTCTTCGGTCCCTCCACATCCAGAATGTCAACGCTTACGACAGCCGCTTGAAGGGCCGGATGTTCCGGTTCCGTGGCGTTGCCACCAATAACCTGCCGAACTACCTGGGCTGACACCACTATCTGGATGTGCCTGCCACCAAGCCGACCCCGACGAAGTTCCAGGCGGAGGCGTTGGGGGACTGAGTTTTGTGCCATTGACATGGCACGGTTTTCTAATAGAACAATGGAAAGTATAAATGGGGGCCGAAGTGGTCAAGAAGAACACTGACAAGAACGAGCGCAATACCGAGAACTTGGTGCGCAACGCCTTGCGTGAACTCGACTATTACGATGAAGGAAACAACATCCTTGTCGAGGAACAAAAGAGCGTTATCGACGAGGTAAAGCGGCTACTCAAGAACGGGAGCAAGAGCGCCAAGGGCGGGCGAGGTTATCCGGAGTTTTTGGTAAGCAACGCCGACACTCCCGATTTCTTAATCGTCTACGAATGCAAGGCATCCCTGTCCGATCACGAAAGCGCCAGCGTCGCTTCCATTCTTGCTGGCAATGACTTGGGCGAGAGTGAGGAGGACACGGCAAGGCGAATCAAGCGATACGCTGTAGATGGCGTGCTTCACTATGCGAAACTGCTATCCAGAGGCTACAACGTCATCGCGGTGGCTGTGAGTGGGGAGAAGAAGGCGACCGCCAAGAAGTCCGTATACCTCCATTCCAAGGGCGCGAAGACGGCCCGGATCCTGGTAAGCAAAAGCAACAATAAACCGATCCAGGAAATCCTGCCGTGGAAAGATTTCCTGGATCACGCCGTATTCGATCCTGCTGTTCGACAGGCTCGCCTTGAAGACCTGATGGCGTTTGCGCGCGAACTACACTCCTTCATGCGCGACTATGCCAAGCTCACGGAAAGCGAAAAGCCGCTACTTGTAAGTGGAACGCTTATTGCGCTTCAAAACAAGGCGTTTGCCGCCTCATATGGTCTGCACGACACCAAAGATCTTCCTGACAAATGGATCGAGACCATCAAGCACGAGATTGACCGTGCAGAAATCCCGCAGGCCAAGAAGGACAACATGGCACAGCCATATGCGTCCATCTCTGTTCACCCGGAACTCGCCAAAAAGAGTAGGGAGTATCCGAAGGGGGTTCTGCACGAACTTATCAAGCGTATTCATGAGAAAGCCGCGCCACTCATGACGGCAGAGGAAGGCACGGACATCCTTGGGCACTTTTACGGCGAGTTTCTGAAATACACAGGTGGCGACAAGAAAGCGTTAGGTATTGTTCTGACGCCACGACATATAACGGAACTGTTCGCCTTGCTTGCGAATGTCAACAAGAAATCTACCGTGCTGGACATTTGCGCTGGCACTGGCGGGTTCCTCGTATCGGCCATGTCCCAAATGATGAAGGAGGCAACCACCGAGCAAGAGCGAACCCGTATCAAAAGTAAGGGTCTTATCGGTATTGAGCAACAGCCCAATATGTTCACTTTGGCTGCAAGCAACATGATTTTGAGGGGGGATGGCAAAGCCAATCTTTATCAGGGGAGTTGCTTTGACGACGCCATTGCCACGGCAGTCAAGAAGCATAAGGCAGATGTGGGGGTGCTCAACCCTCCATTCGCCCAAGGCACGGCGGACCTTCACGAACTGCGCTTTATCCAGCAAATGCTGGCCTTGTTGGAGGAAGGCGGCACGGGTGTGGCCATTGTTCCCATGGGTTGCGCCATCGCACCCAATCCCTTGCGGCAAGAGTTGATGGCAGAGCACACCTTGGAAGCGGTGATGTCGATGCCAACAGAGCTGTTTTATCCGGTGGGGGTCGTGTGTTGCATTATGGTGTGGACGGCACATAAGCCACACGCACAATCGAAGCGAGATACTTGGTTTGGCTACTGGAAGGAAGATGGCTTCATAAAGACCAAGCACAAGGGCCGCATAGACGCGGAAGGAGGCTGGCCTGCGTTGCGAGACCACTGGGTTGATATGTATCGCAATCGACGCGTCAAGCCGGGTGAAAGCATCTTGAAAGCCGTCAAATACGATAACAGCCAACAAGATGAATGGTGTGCCGAGGCCTACATGGAGACCGACTACTCGGCCCTGACAGAGACGGACTTCCAGCATGCCGTGCGGAAGTATTTGATGTTCCAACTCGTCAATGAAGCAGAAGAAAAAGCTAGGGCTGCCGCAGTCGACGAAGGAGAGGAAGAAAATGAGTAACGCACCAAAACTCGTCGCGCTTGGCAGCATTTTTTCTGTTCACTATGGCGTGAACATGGAACTCAATGCGTTGAAGCAGGAACCCAGCGGCATCAACTTTGTGTCCCGCTCGGCTCGCAACAATGGTGTATCAGCGAAGGTTGCTCTCGTTGATGGCGTGAAGCCACTTTCAGCAGGATTGATGACCGTGGCTGGGGGCGGAAGCGTCCTTGAAACATTTGTTCAGCCCGAGCCGTTTTACAGTGGGCGAGACCTCTACTACCTGGTGCCTCCCAAAGACATGTCCTTGCAGGAAAAGTTGTATTACTGCATGGTCATTCGGGCCAATCGCTACCGCTTCAACTATGGACGCCAGGCCAATAGGACACTGAAAGACATCCAGATCCCTGCTCGTTCGGAAGTCCCCGCCTGGGTCAAGAGCATGTTCAACAGTGAAGTAGAGGCTTGGCAGGCGAAACTTTCTGGGCTGAACAAGCCCATCAGGAAGACCGCCAAGTAGCCTCTATTCCATTCTAAGTGTTTGATCTAAAAGGACCTAGAAATAGGCCCTTTTCTTTGTCTTTGGGTTCGATACCGACACACAACGGGAACAGAGCCAATCATTTCAGCGTCTTTCTCGAACTTGCAGTCATCACGATCATTAAAGCAATCCGTGATGAAACCTTCGATATCGGGCTACCAGCCGCCTGAATCGCCTGTATGTAGAACTTCTGAAAGATAATCCTGACTGGGCTAAATCTGAACGTGACCATGACATGAACCATTTCATGGCACGGTTGATTTTCTACTTCTTTGCTCAGGATACTGATATTTTCGGCGGCGAAAAGAGTTTTACCGTCACCGTTGAGCAGATGAGTTCAAAGGATTCCTCAGATATCAATACAGTCATCTCAACACTATTTCATGCCATGAATACTAGAAACTGCCGACCGGAAAGCCGAGAGTCTGCCCTGCTAGGCTGACAAATTCCCATATGTGAACGGTGGTCTGTTTTCCGGTAGCGCAGACGCGCTCTGTTTCAGGGGTCGTTTGCGGGAGGGGGCGAAATCCTACGCTAAGCTGAGAACGCGCTTCCCATAATCCCTGAGCTCGCCCTTCGGTCCGACATATCTGTATAGAGTGACGCGCTCGATCCCGAGTTCCTTGCACAGATCGGAAACAGACGTGTCGCGCTGCGCCATGGCGGCCTGGGCGAGACGCACCTGTGCTTTGGTCAGGGCGAATTTTCGCCCTCCCTTTCGTCCGCGCGCTCTGGCTGCGGCAAGGCCAGCCATGGTGCGCTCGCGGATCAGATCCCGCTCGAACTCGGCCAGAGTGGCAAAGATACCGAACACCATGCGGCCGGATGCGGTCGTGGTGTCGATCTGAGCGCCTTTTCCGGTCAGCACACGCAGGCCGATCCTGCGGTCTGACAGATCCTTCACGGGGCACTGTTGCAAAGTTAGCGATGAGGCAGCCTTTTGTCTTATTCAAAGGCCTTACATTTCAAAAACTCTGCTTACCAGGCGCATTTCGCCCAGGGGATCACCATAATAAAATGCTGAGGCCTGGCCTTTGCGTAGTGCACGCATCACCTCAATACCTTTGATGGTGGCGTAAGCCGTCTTCATGGATTTAAATCCCAGCGTGGCGCCGATTATCCGTTTCAGTTTGCCATGATCGCATTCAATCACGTTGTTCCGGTACTTAATCTGTCGGTGTTCAACGTCAGACGGGCACCGGCCTTCGCGTTTGAGCAGAGCAAGCGCGCGACCATAGGCGGGCGCTTTATCCGTGTTGATGAATCGCGGGATCTGCCACTTCTTCACGTTGTTGAGGATTTTACCCAGAAACCGGTATGCAGCTTTGCTGTTACGACGGGAGGAGAGATAAAAATCGACAGTGCGGCCCCGGCTGTCGACGGCCCGGTACAGATACGCCCAGCGGCCATTGACCTTCACGTAGGTTTCATCCATGTGCCACGGGCAAAGATCGGAAGGGTTACGCCAGTACCAGCGCAGCCGTTTTTCCATTTCAGGCGCATAACGCTGAACCCAGCGGTAAATCGTGGAGTGATCGACATTCACTCCGCGTTCAGCCAGCATCTCCTGCAGCTCACGGTAACTGATGCCGTATTTGCAGTACCAGCGTACGGCCCACAGAATGATGTCACGCTGAAAATGCCGGCCTTTGAATGGGTTCATGTGCAGCTCCATCAGCAAAAGGGGATGATAAGTTTATCACCACCGACTATTTGCAACAGTGCCCTCAATCGCCTCCATTCGTGCACAGACTGCATTCATAGCCTTCACGACACGGGCCAGATCCTCTGTGTAATCCGGAGGCCGATTGTCCCGCCATGCCTGCGGCAACGCTTCCACGCTGCGCCGGAGTACCGTCATTTCAGCGCACAGATCCTCGAACGCGCGCGCTGCCGGATCTGTCTCGGACATCAGATATTCTCCCACGGATTGAGAACCCGCACACCAGCCTCACGACCGATAGACGCCAGAAACGATCCCAGCCGAACGGCCGCTTCTTTTTTCTGCATGTCCTCTCCAGTCACCACGCCGAAATCAGACAACCCGTTCCAGCCCCAGATGTGTCACGAACGGATCAAAGTCCCGGTCACTGTAAAGAAGCCGATATCCGCTTACGATGCACCGTGTGGCAATCAGGGTATCAATGGTTTTCCGGATGGTGATGCCTCTGGCGCGCAGGTCACGGAAATATCGTGCCGCCTCGATCATGACATCACGCCCCCCGATCTCGACCAGATCCAGAGCGCCAAGCAGTCTCCGCGCCTTGTTGAAATCCCGTTCGATCGCAAACCCCTGAAGAACTTCCGTCATCATCAGATCCCCAATGGCGACCAGTTCCTCTCCCAGCAACCGGTCCAGAGCATCAACCTGTGGCGTCACCGTACCCCTGAAAAAATCGATCCAGACCGATGAATCGACCAGAATCATGCGTCGGAACGCATGGCGGCGAGATCACCCCGCCACTCCAGACTGCCCTTCATGGAACGCAGTTGCCGCTGCTGATTCAACTTGATCAGCGTCCGCAATCCGAGTTCGACGGCTTCTTTCTTGGTTTTGACGCCAGACGCCTTCAGCGCATCTGTCATGAGGGTATCGTCAATAATGATGTTGGTTCGCATGATGTGTATCTCCGGTGATAATTATACACATCAACACATCCTCTCTCAAGCAGATTACATCCCCATATCCCAGCCCCGATCCCGCGACCTGGAGCGTGAGAGGGAGTGCTCCTGCTGAGGGGGATGCAGCCCGCGATCAAGCGATGACCCCTTCTTGATCCCCAGCTCGCGGCTTTTCTCCCGCAAGATGGACGCAAGCTGCACGTCCCGCTTCAGCGCCTTCAGCGCCATACCCTGCTGCTCCCGGCTCAGCCCTTCCCACACTTTCACGAAGCGCTCTGCCCGCAATTCCGGACTCTTCCGCACCCACGCCTCATACTCCAGCCCCTCGAGCAGTTTGCGCGCCCGTGCCGGCCCTTCCAGACCATACAGCGCCTGCCGGATCTCCGGCTGATGCTTCAGCGCCGCCCGCAGATCCGCCTCACCACCACGCCGCAACCGTTCAAAATCCCGCCCGGCTTCAAACAGCGCCTTCTTCTGACACGCCAGCACAGGCAGCTCCTGACGCACCATGCGCTCCGCATCCACCCAGGCGCGCGCATATCGCTCTACCGCCTGCTGAAGCGGATCATTTCCCGGCACAAACCCGTCCAAAACGGAAGGTAACGTCTCACGCCGAACACGCCGCAACCGCAACCCGGCAAAGCGAGAGACGGGCGCTTCGCGCGCATCCCCAC
>NZ_JACFRL010000001.1:0-270813 GCF_016100925.1 Lactobacillus sp. W8093
GTATTTAGCCTTGCGAGATGGTCCTCGCTGCTTCAATCGGGATTCCTCGTGTCCCGACCTACTCAGGATCCTGCTCAGCGCGCTCCGGATTTCGCTTACGGGGCTCTCACCCTCTCTGGCTTACCTTCCCAGATAATTCTGCTATCCTTTGCGCTGCCTTGTCGCAGTCCTACAACCCCAGATGATAAATCATCTGGTTTGGGCTCTTTCCGCTTCGCTCGCCGCTACTAAGGAAATCGATCTTTCTTTCTCTTCCTGCAGCTACTTAGATGTTTCAGTTCACTGCGTCTTGCCCCAACCGGCTATCTATTCACCGCTTGGTAATGCATCTGCATGCATTGGGTTCCCCCATTCGGATATCTCCGGATCACTGCGTACTTACCGCTCCCCGAAGCCTTTCGTGGTTCGTCACGTCCTTCTTCGCCTCATTGTGCCCAGGCATTCACCGTGCGCCCTTCTTTACTTGACCTTACTCAAGATACTCTCTCGGTCGCTCTTTAGCAATCTGTTCTCTTTTGATTGTTTCTCGGTTTTTCTTGGATTATATTCAGTTTTCAATGTACTAACTCGTTTGAGGTATTACCCTCAAAACTAAACAATGTCTTCGCTACTCATGTGCTTTCCTTGCTCTTGCCTTGGCTTCTCTTAGTATTCCTACTCTCCGCCTCGGCCTTTGCTTTTCCTTAGAAAGGAGGTGATCCAGCCGCAGGTTCTCCTACGGCTACCTTGTTACGACTTCACCCTAATCATCTGTCCTGCCTTAGACGGCTGACTCCTTTGCAGGTTATCCTACCGGCTTTGGGCATTACAGACTCTCATGGTGTGACGGGCGGTGTGTACAAGGCCCGGGAACGTATTCACCGCGGCGTGCTGATCCGCGATTACTAGCGATTCCAGCTTCATGCACTCGAGTTGCAGAGTGCAATCCGAACTGAGATTAGCTTTCAGAGATTCGCTTGCCTTTGCAGGTTCGCTGCTCGTTGTACTAACCATTGTAGCACGTGTGTAGCCCAGGTCATAAGGGGCATGATGACTTGACGTCGTCCCCACCTTCCTCCGGTTTGTCACCGGCAGTCTCATTAGAGTGCCCAACTTAATGCTGGCAACTAATAATAAGGGTTGCGCTCGTTGCGGGACTTAACCCAACATCTCACGACACGAGCTGACGACAGCCATGCACCACCTGTCTTAGTGTTCCCGAAGGAAACATCCTATCTCTAGGACTGGCACTAGATGTCAAGACCTGGTAAGGTTCTTCGCGTTGCTTCGAATTAAACCACATGCTCCACCGCTTGTGCGGGCCCCCGTCAATTCCTTTGAGTTTTAACCTTGCGGTCGTACTCCCCAGGCGGAGTGCTTAATGCGTTAGCTGCAGCACTGAGAGGCGGAAACCTCCCAACACTTAGCACTCATCGTTTACGGCATGGACTACCAGGGTATCTAATCCTGTTCGCTACCCATGCTTTCGAACCTCAGCGTCAGTTACAGACCAGAGAGCCGCCTTCGCCACTGGTGTTCTTCCATATATCTACGCATTCCACCGCTACACATGGAGTTCCACTCTCCTCTTCTGCACTCAAGAAAAATAGTTTCAGTTGCACTTCCCCAGTTAAGCTGGGGGCTTTCACAGCTGACTTATTCTCCCGCCTGCGTTCGCTTTACGCCCAATAAATCCGGACAACGCTTGCCACCTACGTATTACCGCGGCTGCTGGCACGTAGTTAGCCGTGACTTTCTGGTTGATTACCGTCAAACAAGAATCAGTTACTACCCTTGTCCTTCTTCACCAACAACAGAGCTTTACGATCCGAAAACCTTCTTCACTCACGCGGCGTTGCTCCATCAGACTTGCGTCCATTGTGGAAGATTCCCTACTGCTGCCTCCCGTAGGAGTTTGGGCCGTGTCTCAGTCCCAATGTGGCCGGTCAGTCTCTCAACTCGGCTATGCATCATCGCCTTGGTAAGCCGTTACCTTACCAACTAGCTAATGCACCGCGGGCCCATCCTTTAGTGACAGCTCGAAAGCCGCCTTTCTCAGCTCGAGCATGCGCTCGTGCTGCTTATTTGGTATTAGCACCTGTTTCCAAGTGGTATCCCAAGCTAAAGGGCAGGTTGCCCACGTGTTACTCACCCATCCGCCGCTCGCGCTTCTGACTTCCTACCGAAGTATTCCGTCAAAATTGCTCGCTCGACTTGCATGTATTAGGCACGCCGCCAGCGTTCGTCCTGAGCCAGGATCAAACTCTCATTTTTTAAATGTTTGTTTGAATGTTTGCTCATTCGTTCCAAGATTCGCATCTCGGATTTATTTGCTTGCGAAATTGACTTCGCTCTTTTGTTTTGGGTTCTTTAAACCCGCACATTTTTGCGAAAACATTGTTCAGTTTTCAAGGTACTACCTGCTGTCTTCTTTAAAACAGCTTTTTCATTTTGCCAGATTCATTTGCTTTTGTCAAGCACTTTTTTCTGACTTGTTTTTGCCGTCTTACCTGACAGCGTTTATTATCTTACTAAACCTGCCGCTTTTTGTCAACTGGTTTTGCTCGATTTATGTTGAACTTGTTATTTGTTGTAACTCGCTCAAGCACAAGTAATACCTTACTCTCTTTGTGTTAGTTCGTCAAATTAAAATTTTTGTTCGTTATTTAAGTTATTTTGCTCTCAAATTAGTTTTTACTAATACCTGATACACGCTATTTTTACTTTTTCTGACTAGACCAATTTGTTAAATATTCGTAATTTAGGCTCTTTGGAGCTAAATTCAGATTGATTTTTTATCAAAAAAATTTCGTAAGCTGATCAGCTTACGAAATTAACAAGTCTATTAACTAGATTAAACTTTCTTCTTTAGTAATCTTTTTCATTCCATTCATATAAGGAACTAAAACTTCGGGTACTGTTACAGTGCCATCTTCATTTTGGTAATTTTCTAAAATTGCAGCAACTGTTCTGCCGACAGCTAAGCCCGAGCCATTAAGCGTATGTGCCAAATGGAGTTTACCATCTTCATCGCGGTAACGAATTTGCGCACGCCGAGCTTGAAAGTCAGTACAGTTAGAACAGCTGGAGATTTCACGATACTTATCTTGTGCCGGCATCCACACTTCCAAATCATAGGTTTTGGCACTAGTAAAACTAGCATCCCCAGTTGATAATGCTACAACATGATATGGTAAATCTAGTTTTTGTAACAAGTGTTCAGCATTGTTTGTGAGTTTGTCCAATTCATTCCAAGACTCTTCCGGCTTACAAATCTTAACCATTTCCACTTTTCTAAACTCGTGCATTCTAATTAAGCCCCGGGTATCACGTCCAGCAGAACCAGCTTCACTTCTGAAGGCTGGAGAAAGCGCAGTAACGTTAATTGGTAATTTGTCTGCGTGAATAATTTCATCACGGAAATAGTTAACCAGCGGCACTTCAGCAGTTGGTATCAAAGTCAGATCGAGTGGCTTATCAGGATCATCATTATCCACAATTGTATAAACATCTTCGCGGAATTTAGGAAATTGACCTGTACCCTGCATTGACTCGTCGTTGACTAAATATGGTGGAATAACTTCGGTATAACCTTCCTTGGTATTTTCATCTAAGAAAAAGTTAAACACTGCCCGTTCAAGCAAGGCACCAGCACCTTTATAATAGACAAAACGCGCACCTGAAACCTTAGCGCCTCTGTCCCAGTCTAAAATATCTAAATCAGTACCAAGTTCCCAGTGAGCTTTGGGCTTAAAGTCGAGTTTTGTTGGTTCGTGCCACTTACGAACTTCTTCATTATAACTTTCATCAGGTCCGATTGGATCAGAATCATCAGGGAAATTAGGCAGTCTTAATAAGATATAGTTTTGCTTTTCAGTTAATTCAGCAACCTTTTCATCTAGTTCCTTAATTTCCTGTCCAACTTCACGCATTTTTTGTACAGCGGTGGAAGCATCTTGCTTATTTCTCTTAATTTCAGCAATTTCTTTAGAAACTTTGTTTCTCTCAGCCTTCAGTTGCTCACTGCGATTTAATTCTTCACGTCTATCAGCGTCAATTTTGACTAATTCATCCAGTTCTTCTGGCTTAACGCCGCGTCTACCCAGCTTATCTTTAGCCCAATCAAGATTCTCACGAATCAATTTAATATCCAGCATTTTTAACCTCCACACAAAAAAGCCAATTCATCCTTAAAATTGGGACGAATTGGCTTTCACATGGCTTCGCGGTACCACCCATTTTCAGCTAATAAGTTAGCTGCGCTTCATTAAGTCGGCGATAACGATGCCGCTTGCCGTGTAACTATTAATTACCCACATTAATGGAATCTGGAAACGACTTCTATTCGCTTGCACCAGAGCGCGAACTCTCTAAAACAGTCTTAGGATTCCGTGTTTGGATATTATTTTAAGCTATTAAGCTTTTTTTGGCAAATAGTATTTATTAGTATTTGCAATTATTTATGCGCAAATTAAGTATTTAAAAAAATACGGACATACTTTAAATGATGAGATAAAGATTTCGGTATTTCCTAATTACTTTTTCCCTTCTAACCACTGTGCCTTTTGCAGTAAGAAATAGTCTTCTTGATACTGAGAAAATTCACTGACTTTACTCATATCAACAGCATAGATAAATTTAAAACCCAGGCGTATTAGTAATTTTTTTGAGCGTAGATTATTTTCAAAAACCCCAGCCCAAATTTCAGTTTGATTGAGTTTTTGGAATGCATAATCCAGCACTATTTTTAGTGCTTCAGTCATATAACCGTGTCCCGAGAAGTCCTTGTCTAACAAAAAGCCAATTTCTTTAGTTGCCTGCAATTCTTTGGTACTGACGCCGCGCTCATATAGCTCAACTAAACCAATCATTTTTTGAGATTGGCACAAGCAGAGAGCATAGCTATATTTTCTTGCCACATATTGCCCAGCCGCTTTTTCGGCATCACCTAGATTTTGATAATGACCAAAGCCTGCTAAGCGCTGATAATATTCATCCTGCCCCCATTTAAGTAAAGTTGATGCATCCGACAAGTTAAAAGGGCGCAAATAAATGCGATTAGCCATTAATGGCCCACCAATTTGAGCAACCAATCCATGCCAAACTGGAGTGCAAAACTATAGGCTGCAATAGTCCAAGGCTTACCTAAGATGATAATCCAAAAATAAGTCCAGAACTTCATATCTGTTAAGCCTGCTAGTAGACACAAAACGTCATCTGGTGCCATTGGCGCTACAATACAGATCGCAAAAAACCAGTTAAATTTGCTTTGATTTTTGGTCCACTTCATATATTTATCAAGCGTTTTTTCGGAAACAATATGAAGGATAAAGGGTCTGCCATAAAAGCGTGCCAAAAAAAAGTTGATGATTGAGCCAACACAGATTCCAACATAGTTATAAATAAAACCAGCTACTGGTCCAAAGAAGATCACTCCGCCTAAAAGTGAGACTCCACCTGGAATAATAGGGATAACCACCTGTATAATCTGAATCACAACAAAAATTATTGGCCCAATTATTCTCTTATCAGCCAAATATGCTTTCATTTTAGCTTGACTAGTAAATATTCCTAATTTGTACCAATAAATACACAATAGAATAATGATAATCCCGCTGACAACGGTCAAGATGTTAATTAATCTTCGACTAGCTTTAGCAGACAGATGCATAACTTACCTCCAATGTTAAGCCTCATTTTACCAAAAAATAAGCAAAGTGATTACTTTTTAATTCATTAAATACTAATAATTAAAATAACTTAAATATTTACATTTATGAAATAAAAGGAAGCTTGTTTTAAAACGGTCAGCTGTCCTAATTACAGTATAATAGTTAATAATACTTAATTAATTTTTGGAGGAAATTCGGATGACCAAATTTATTACTGACGTCACTTATGATAAACAAAAAGATTTACAAGTAGATATTTATGAGCCAGATAATGATAGTTCCAATAATAAAATACTATTATTTTGGCATGGCGGTGGTTGGTTTCGCGGTGACAAAAGCAGCTTTAAAGAACTATGTAGTAAAATAGCCGCTCATGGTTTTACCGTCTTTGCTCCCAACTACTCCCTTGCACCGCAACACCCGTTTCCAGCCGCACACGAAGACAGCATTAATTTTGTAAAGTGGTTGCTAAAAAGTAAATACGTTGCTAATAAAAAGGTAGACATCACTCAAATAGGAGCTAGCAGTGGTGGAACAATGGCTCTTAATATTGCTGGCAAATATGGTTTCCCCACTGTTACTTGGTCAGCACCAGTTAACTACTCAAAGTGGATGAAAGACCACCAGAAAGTGACAGCTTCAGTTGATGGTCGCAAGGAACTGGGCTTAACTAATTTACATGATATTAATGATGCCTTTTATAAATATTTTACTTTAGCATATGCCAGTTCAGAAGACGCACTAGTCTTAAAGAAAATAGATGCTACTTCTTATGACTATAGTAATTTACAGCAGCTATTGATGATTAATTCTGCAGATGAATTATCGCCTATTAAGTATTTGCTTGACTTTATTGCTGTTCTAGCTCAACAAAATCATGCGGTTGACTTGAAAATAATAGCTGGTAATAAGCACGCAATGTCTTATTCCACTCAATATCTGGAGCAATCACTAAACTATCTTTTAAATGCAATAAAATAATTTTTATTTTTACTTACTATTGATTAGTAAAATATTCTGTATGTGCTATAATAATTAATGAAAACGTTTTATATTCTTGATAAGCTTATCCTACAAATTTTTAAGGAGATAATATTATGGCTAAATATCAATCAATTAATCCATATACTAACGAAAACTTTGCCAATTATGACAATCCTACTTCTGATCAAATAGAGGATGCTCTTAATTTAACCGATGCATTGTATCACAAGTGGCGTCATGAAAAGCCTGAAACACGGTCTAAGACCCTGCATCAAGTAGCAGATGGTTTGCGCGAGCATAAAAAAGAAATGGCTGAAATCATGACCCGTGAAATGGGTAAAATGATTGGTGAAGCAGAAGGTGAAGTTGATCTTTGCGCTTCTATTTGTGACTATTTTGCCGATAAAGGTCCTGAATTGTTAAAACCAGAGCCAATTGACTCCAAACTGGGCGATGCATATTACCTAAAGCAAGCAACTGGTGTAGTAATGGCTTGTGAACCATGGAATTTCCCACTTTATCAAGTAATCAGAGTATTTGCACCAAACTTTATTGTGGGTAATCCTATTATTCTCAAACATGCGCATAATGTTCCTGGTTCAGCAGCATTAATTGCTAAAATTATTAAACAAGCAGGAGCTCCGGAAGGAAGTTTAATCAACCTTTACCCAAGTTATGACCAACTTGATCAAATTATTGCTGATCCTAGAATTCAAGGAGTAGCTTTAACTGGTTCAGAGCGTGGTGGTTCTTCTGTTGCTGAAAATGCCGGTAAAAACCTGAAAAAGTCGACAATGGAACTTGGCGGCAATGATGCTTTCATTATTCTTGATGATGCTGATCCGCAAGTCTTAAAACAAGCACTTAGTTCTGCTAGAACCTATAATGACGGACAAGTATGTACATCTTCTAAGCGTATTATTGTTGTTAAATCACGTTATGAAGAAACTCTCCAAGAATTAAAGAGCGTCTTTTCTAGCTTAAAAGCTGGCGATCCGCTTGATCCAAACACAACTTTGCCACCAATGAATTCACAAGGTGCCAAGGATAAATTAACCAAGCAAGTTGACCAAGCTATTGGTGCCGGCGCCAAAGTATTCTATCAATATCCTGAAATTGATTCTGATGGTGCCTTCTTCCGTCCAACTATCCTGACTGATATTGATCGTGATAATCCTGCATTTGACCAAGAATTCTTCGGCCCAGTAGCTATTGTCTACGAAGTAGAAGATGAAGATGCTGCTATTGCTTTAGCTAATGATTCCAGCTACGGCTTAGGTTCTTCAGTTATCAGCTCCAATCTTGAACGTGCACAAAACGTTGCCGCTCAAATTGAAACTGGTATGACAGTAATTAACGGTACTTGGATTAGTTCAGGTGAATTACCATTCGGTGGCATTAAGAAATCCGGCTATGGTCGTGAACTCAGCGATCTTGGCTTGATGGCTTTTGTTAACGAGCACTTAGTAATTTCTATGCCGACCAAGTAATATTTATAAGAAGACAAATTAAAAAGGCTGATAGACGCTAGTTTATCAGCTTTTTATTTGATTAAATTTATTTTAACGGTGGCGCATGAGGTTATAACCGGTTAGTCCAGTCGTCATCACGCTGGCTAAAATCAAGAAATACGTTGAAGCTCCTATTGAAACAGCATACAAAAGCAATTGGCTAGTAATGCTATGCAAAATGCCCCGATTAGACAATGAACTGTTTGACATTCTAAAAATAAGGTAAATTAGGAAAATACTTTCAATTAAAGACAGTGAAAAAGCAATTATCCTGCTCTTTTTAGTATCTTTCATTGTATGGTAAATAATAAACAGCGGAATCAAAACGATGACTAGCCAGATTACACAAAGCACTACTCCAGACAGTAAAGTGGCATTTGAAGAAAAGAGTCTGCCGGCTAATCTGAAAGTTACCCGCGTAATTGACATTTTTTGACTGTAAGTCACGTCTAAAACAGACGCACCTGATCCAGTAAATAAAACAATTAAGTTTATTATTGCCAGCAAAACTACTAACAGCTGTACATAAGAAAAGTGCTTTTTCATCGGGGCATTTTCCTTATTTTTAATACTTTTCTGGGCTAGCCTGCTCTTTGATCTCACCTTTTCCTTCGATTCAGCTACGTCATTAAACATATTGGATCCGAGCTGATTTATTTTTTGTGTTAAGCGTTCATCTACGGTGTAGCGATCAATCTTTTCTTGCCGGCTGCACACAAAATAGAGCCAAACTAATAAAGCAAAAAAGCAAATCCAACCAAAACTGCGAGAAAAACTCATCAGGATTAACAATGCAATTCCCAGCAGAAATACGATCATACTGTTCACATGAATCCACTTTAGCATTCGTGCAATAACAGAGTTTTGCTTTGCTGGATAAAATTCTTGCCGGTATAATTTGCGACTAGCAATTTTTTTGCCGGTCGTTTCATCTTCAAAAACAGCCTTTTGGTGTTGATCTGTGAAAAAAGTCTCACGATATTTTTGTAAGTCAAAATGACAATTTGGACATTTAACATCCTCATCAGTGATGGGACGACCACAGTTTGGACAAGTAGTCATAAGAAGCTTCCTTTAATCAATAATTGTTAATAGGTTAATCATAAAACAAAAATAGCGATAAGGAAAATTCTTTATCACTATTTTAATACAGTCTTTTACTGTAATTCTTGAATTTTTGCTTTAACTTGCTTTATTTCAGAAATTGAAGCTTTCGAATCAAGCATTAATTGATCGAGCTTAAACTTGAGTAGTTCTAACTCATTATTATTCCTTTTCTGCTGCTTCACTTTTTGCGCCTGCGAAGTGAGCAGCAGACCATTCTTAATTTGCCATCTTTCAACTTTAAGCTGTTTGATAAATGCTTGATCGTGTGACACAAGTATCATAGCAAACGGATAAACTTTCACAAATTCCGCCAGTGCATTAATAGAGGCAATATCTAAAAAGTTTGTGGGTTCATCAAGCAGCAATAGATTATATTGGCCGGTAATTATTTTTGCTAAATTGAAACACACAAGCTGGCCACCACTAAGATCACTTATTTTATGGTCTCCATATTGGCGCAAATGCAAATCGCCCAAGACCTGCATAGTCGAACTATTATCGAATATGCTGGTGGCAAAAAGAGAATCAAATAACGTTTTATCCGTTTGGCTTGTAACTATGTTTTGGTTAAAATAACCTATTTTTAATTGCGGATTATAAAAACCATGCAGTTTCCTATCCTTAACTTGTTCCAGAAAAACAGTTTTGCCAACACCGTTTTGCCCAGTTAAAACTATTTTTGAGCCATAAGCAAGATTTACTTCTTGCGTAATGTTAAACAACTTCTGCCCATAAGCATTAAGCGGTTGCTTCTCCAGCCGTAATGCCTTGCTTTTCGAAGAAATAGACAGGTCAGTTATCCCATTGTTGCCATTTTTCAAGGTAATCGCATGATGAACTGGCGGCTTTTCTAGCTCTCCTTTTTCCTTATTGATGCGGTTAGCAAGACTTTTACTGGCTCTGATGACATTATTGGCTGTTTTTTGTTTTCCTAGCGACTTTGACCGCCAGTCAGATGAAGAAAGTCCCTTTTTGTTACGAGAAAAAGTTCTGGCCTTATTAAAATGCTGATTATAACTTCTCTTTAACTGCTCAAGGTGCTTTTCCTTTTGCTCATAAATCGTTTCTGCTCGTTTTTGTTCATCTTGTCTAAAGCTGCGAAATTCTTCATAAGTCCCAGAGAAATTGTGCACTTCTTGATCTTGAATATACCAGATTGAATTACAGACGTTATCCAAAAAGTTCTGGTCATGACTGACAATTAAACAGGCAATTTTGCTTTTATTTATTAACTTTATTAACCATTGTTGCTGCGTAATATCCAAATTAGATGTGGGTTCGTCTAAAAGCAGCAAGCCGTTAGGCATATTTTTTAATTTGGCAATGGCCCTATTGAGAGCTAATTTCTCTCTTTGCCCGCCACTCTTATCACCAGCATCAAGCAATTGCGGAACATAAGCAAAATTACAATTGTTAATAACTGCACCTTTAATGGTAAACAAATCCGTAAATTTTTCTTGAGCAAGAATCTTCATTAAAGTGGTTTTACCGGCACCATTATTACCAATCAAACCAATTTTTTGTCTAGAATTGATGCTCAAATTTGAGACAGTCAGCAGTTTAGAAGCTGCCACGTCAACTTGTAAATAATCTATTTTAATTAATTCCACTATAATACCTCAATGTATATGCGTAATTAGTAAAGTAAGCCGCAATTATAAGCTGCTAAAATTACTCTACTTGATAAATAAGATCGCTCTACGTTGAGTTAAAAATTAAAAAGTGGTGATTGATTTAAAACTACAACTAGAGCTTATTGATTATTTACTTGTCTTGACATGCCAGTATTCCTTACCTTCTACTTAAAATTTAATTAAAAACAGTATACTATAACTAATTAACATTTGTAAATGGATTAAAAAATTGTTTTGAATAAAAAAGGCTGAAATCCTCTAACTGAGAATTTCAACCTTTTAATTAATTTCGCTTAATTTTTAACACGTTTATTCTTGCGCCAATGAACACCTTCATAAGTTAACTTGACTGCAGCTGACAAGGTAATCGGCATAATAAATACTAATATTATCAAACCAATAATCACTGCCAAAGCAACTTCAATCAAAGTCGGAATTCCTGATGGAATTAATGCGGCAAATGTACCACCTAAGATAATGGCTGCTGAAACCACCACAGTTCCAATAATACCGCATGCTTTAAGCATTCTTTGACTTGGCTTGCCGTTTTCAAGTTCACGGTAGCGTGTCATCAAGAAGATACTGTAATCAACACCTAAAGCAATTAACATGATAAAGCCAAAGAACGGCGTGTTCCAAGTTAGCATGCTTTTACCTAAGGTAGCCTTAACTACCCACTCTGTAATTGATAATGAGCAGAAGTAGGCAATCAGGAGTGTACCTAAAATGTAGACAGGTTGTAAAAGTGAACGAGTTACAAAAATTAAGGCAATGCCAATTCCAATTAGCATTATGGCTGCAGTTCTAATAAAGTCCCTGTTGGCAATATCCTTAATGTCAGCAATGTTAGAACTTTCGCCGCCCATTGCTACTGTCGCATTCTTAAGACGAGTGCCTGCAAAAGATTTTTTAGCTATTAAGCTCATGTCCTGCGCCTTTTTGGTTGCTTTAAGACTACTTGGATTTGACTTAAAGACAATCATGAGCATGGCTGACTTTTTGTCAGGGCTCAAATAGTTCTTAATCGAAGTTTGGAAAGTATCGTTTTTGATAAATTCTTGTGGAATATAGAAAGTATCTGCGGCAGAAGAACCTGCTAAGCCATTAAGGTAAGCAGCACCTTGTCCTAAGCCACTATTAACTTCATCCACACCATTAGTCAGTTTTGGCGTATTAGCTGCTAATTGACCAGCACCTGTATTAAGTTGACCAACACTGGAATTTAATTGACCGATACCTGAACTTAATTGACCAGTGCTGGAGTTAACTTGACCAATACCCGAGCTTAATTGACCAGCACTAGAATTAAGTTGACCAATGCCACTGTTCAGAGTCGAGGCGCCATTATTCAATTGGCCCGAAGCAGTGGCTAATCTGCCGACACCAGATTGAAGCTGACCCATTTGTCCAGATACGTTAGGCATTGATGCGGAAGCTTCTGCCCAGGATTTTTCTAAAGCGGCACCTGCAGCTTGCATTGCAGCCATCTTTTGCTGCTGAGTTAAGCCCGGAATACTATTAATGCTCTTAGATAAGTTAGCTTTATAGCTCTTTTCTAAAGCAGCTTTGGTATTCTTCTGCGCATTTGCGATACCAGCACTACCACTTGCAAGTTGAGAATTTAATTGATTTAAGCCACTAGTCATTTGCTCAGTTCCACTTTGCAGACGACTGGCGCCGCCTTGCAGTTGACCTGTGCCGTTTTGCAAACGGCCTGCACCATTTTGCAATTTGCTCGTGCCGCTTTGCAACTTACTTGCGCCATCTTGGAGTTGGCTTGTACCATTTTGCAGTTGGCTTGTACCATCTGCCAACTTATTTGCGCCAGCAGATAATTGTTTACTTGCTTTGCTTAATTTACCTAAACCGGCACGTGCTTGATCAACACCTTGGTTAACCGTATTAAGCTGGTTCTTAACGTAAAGCTGATCAATGCTCTCACCATAAGGTTGAGTAACAGAAGTGACGAAAGCCACATCTTTAGAAGCTTGCAATTGTCTAGTCAATTGATCAATAAGACGTAAATCTGCTTCATTATCAAGTTTATGATTACTCTTAATGTAGAGTGTTGACGGTTCGGCCATTCCCTTTGAAAAATGGTCTTCAACAATCAGCATCCCAGCCTTAGCAGTTTCATTATTATCTATTTCGTCAGTATCATCATAGTTCAAGTGACCAGTGTACATTAGGCCAAAAGGAATAACGACCACAGCCAGTACAATTAAATAGATAATTGGGTGAGCAAGAGTACCTTTTGAAATACCATGCCACAATTTATCTTCGTGTTCACCAGTAAATTTCTTTACCGGCCAGAACATTTTTTCACCTAAAACAGCCATGAAGAATGGGTTAAGCGTCAGTAATACAATTAGTAAAACAGCGACACCAACTGCAACACCAACGGCTGATTGGTAAATAGAGAAGTTGGCTAAACTGAGAGCTGAAAAACCAATTAAGATGGAGGAACCAGAATAAAGGATAGTTTTTCCAGCAACCTTTAAGGCACTGTTCATCGCTTCGTAGCGATTCATCCCTTTACCCAGATCCTCTTTAAATTTGTCATATAACAGGATGTTATAGTCTGTACCAATTCCGAACAACACAATAATCATAAAGACTTGTGTAAAGTTGGAAAACGGGAAGTTCTGGTATTTAACTAAGTTAGTAACAATCGCAAATGATGTAATAAAGGAAACACCAACAGTTAGTAATGAAATTAACGGCACGATCGGCGACTTGAAGACGATTACTAACACAATGAAAATAAAGACTACTGTAATTACTTCAGTTTTCTTAATTCCTTCTTGAATTGCATTTGAAAAGGCATTTTGCAAAACATCCGCACCAGTAACATACGTTCTGATACCAGCTGTTTTAACTGCTTTAGTTAGCTGCGCTTCAACATCATTAATAGGTCCGTGCTTTTTAGCAACATTTAACTGCATTATCCATGTGGTATTATCCTTTGATTGCAGTTTTTTCTTAGTCGCAATATTATCATCAGGACCTAAGACCATTTTAATACCGTAATGATCTTGATTATCTTTCAGCTTAGCAATAGTTTCATTAATGGCATCCTTATCATCAGATGTCAGCTTGCCTTTTTCTTTATTAAAAACTACCGCAACCTGATAAGTATTTTTTTGTTTGGGACCCCAATCATTTTGAATTGACTTTGCAACTTCACTTTGAACGTCAGACGGTAAGGAAATATTTGAGTGCTCACGGGTTAACCCTGTAACGTCTGGCAAAGCCACAACAGAAATGATTAAAATTAAAATCCATGCAATTAACGAGAAAATATGATTTTTTACTAGTTTATGCACTCCGATTTTCCTTTCTATTTTTTTGCAATAATTTATTAGGCTGAACTAGTTGAATAATTAATTCATGATAACCCTGATCAGCCTCATCACTAGTTTCTTCTGTAAAAGATTCAGATACATCTAAAAAAACGTATCCCAATACTGCCCCAATTAAGGAATGGAGCGAAACCGTGCTGTCACTTCTTAAATTTAGTTTGTCAGCCAAAGCTATTATCTTTAAAATTTCTTGAGTAATAGCATCGTCTTTCTTGTATTCGTTCAAATGATAAAGAATACTAATTAATGCGGGATCATCCAGAATAAAGTCACGGACAATATCTGCAAACTTGAGTAAAGCTTCCTCACCTGAAATTCCGATCAGATTATCAACTAATTTTTTACCTAAAATTTTAATTCTGCTTGCACCTACAAGCGACAACAGTTGCTTTCGGCCTGAAACATAATGATAAAGCGACTGTGAACGAACGCCTAACTCTTTAGCTAGGTTCGGCAGAGTGGTCGCGGAAAGTCCCTTTCGTCCAATCAGCTCCGTCGCCTTCGCAATCACCTTATCCAAATCAAGGTTTCTTTTTCTAACCAATTTCACCCCTCCTTTTGACAGCATACTGAATAATATAGCACTACAGTTTGAAGAATACAATCTACAAGCTGTAAATTATTTTATATTATCAAAAAAGCCCTAAAACTCAATTCTGATTAGGGCCAATTTTTTAAGATTTGGTAAAGCACTATTTAAAAACGTTATTTAAAGAAGCTGTTAACTGCTTTTCCCAGTTTAACAAAGTCTTGGTCATTATTACTCCAAACGCTGACACAGTAGGCATTACCATTAGATTGTACCAGAGCTACATTGGCCTTACTATCGCCAATAGCATAGATTAAGCCTTTAGTATTACGAATAATCTTAGGCTTGGTTCTGCTGGAATTCAGAGTGCCCAATACCTGATTAGAATACTGTCTGCTTAAAATCTGATCATGATAAAGACTGACCATAATCTTGTTTAAATCGTTAGCAGTAGTCAAAGCTGCTGCTTTAGCGGCAAACTTATTTTTAATGACAGTATCTTTAACACCGATTTTCTTAATAATAGCATTAACTTTAGCTGGTTTAAGCGTCCGCAAGAGTGCATTAGCAGCTGTTTGATTGCCTTGCAGCATTAGTTGCTTTAGGTAGGACGCATTGTATGCTATCCCCTTTTGCAGCAATTTTTCCTTTTTAGCGCGATCACTCTTTTTAATTTTTATCGTCTTGTTGTTAATTGATTTGCCATGCTGCTCTTGGTATGTGAGTGCAATCAATAAAAATAAACGACTGATAGAATTTACACTATGACGTTGACTGGTATTAGCAACGCGGGCAAATTTATTATTATTCAGATCCTGAACACATACCTGATAGCTATGATCTTTTCCCATCACCTGCTCAATTTTCTGTGCCCATTTTTTCTCACTGCCTGCTGCTACTTTAATGTGATTAGGGTATTCAACAGTGGCAACTTTTGGCTCACTGGGACCTTTTTTACCTTTTTTATTCTTTACTACTTGTTCCTGCTTTGGTCCTGCAATCTTTAATTTGGTATTTTTAACCCGCTTAAGATTAACGGAATAGAGCATAAAAGCAAGAAGCGCTGTAATTAATGAACCTAGCAAAACTTTATTTTTCATGTATTCGCCTCAGCTTAAAAGAAATGATGTCGTTTCATTAAAACAATCAACCAACCCATTAGAAAGACTGTCACCACTATGATCGCAATCCAGTCAGAAGAACTATGACCAACCGGCAAGCTCACATTCATACCATAAAAGCCGGTTAAGATCGTTGGTATTGTTAAAACCAAAGACCAAACGGTTAGGAACTTCATAGTATCATTCAAATTATTGTTCATCATGTTGTTAGAAGTTGCAGACAAGGTTTGCGTAACCTGTTGCGAAATTTTCACCATTTCTGCCGCCTGATTTGATTCAATCAATACATCATCTAGTCGTTCACGCCCAGGCTTAGTAAAATCCAATTCAGACATTTTTAAGCTGTGCAGCATCATTAAATTAGTTTGAATTGAGCTGGAAAGATACACCAAGCTTTTTTCAATATTTGACAATTCAACCAAATCTTTATTATTAATATCGCCAGATAATTTTTGATCTAAACTGTTGCGCTCAGCGTCAAGTTGCGTAACCGCACGTTGAAAATACTGTGATAAGTACAACAAAAATTTCATTAGCAATTCAGTCACGTCCTGAGCCAAGGATAAATCCCGTCTTGAAGTATTATCATTGAACTCATCAAATACATAACTGGTTGATTCTGTGTGAAACGTAAAAATATTTTGACCAGATACTAAAAAAGTAACTGGATGTGCCGTAAAGTGCTTAATTGTCTTAGTGGGCCAAATCGGCACGTCATAAACTAGTAAGTGAATATGAGTATGCGTATCGTAATCATAGTGCGGCCTTTCATGTCTATCAGAAATATAAGAAATCATATCTGGAGTGAAATGGAAATCTATTTGCAGTCGGTTGCTGTCTTCTTCACTCAAATTACTGATGTCATACCATTTATAATTGGTTTCCACCGGAAACTTTTGCTCTCTAATCACTTTTTCACCCCTGGCCGTTATATTTAGCCGGTTTTGTACCAGCTTTTTTATGCCAATATTATCTTACCATTCAAGTGAAAAACGACAAATAAAAAAAACAGGCATCAACCTGTTTTTTTAATCTTATAGCGCTTTGTTATTGTTGCCATGCCGCATTAAATTTATTTTTACCAGTTGTGATTGCTTTTTCAACATTCCGGTTCTTTTGTGCAGCCGATAAAATAGATTGCATTATCGGTGTCAATTGACTAAATGTAGCACTAGAATCCTTAATCACAGGAACACTGTAAAGTGAATTGGCATTAAGAATATCTTCCAACTTAGCAGGCAGCTTAAAGTCTTTGTTTGACTTATAAGTATCTGACTTAGTTGCTTCTTCATTAACTGGAATATATCCCGTTTCTTTAGCCCACTTAATTTGGCTTTCTTTACTAGAAAGGTATTTCATAAATTTGAAGGCAGCTGCCTTTTGCATCGCACTCGCATGACTAAACATGTAAATATCGGTACCTTGTGACATAGTGTATTTACTTGGGCGGGCAGCAACTTCATAATTGAAACCCTTTTTAGCTGCTTGCTTAATCCATGTTTCTGTTGATGAAGAAGTCACAAACATAGCCAGCTTCTCATTTGTAAATGGAATATACAAGTATTTATCAGAGCCTGGCATTCTAAAGTAGCCCGCTTTTTCGCCAGCTATAAAGTAATTGAGTAACTTTCTTGACTTGGTTCCCGTAAAATTGATTTTGCTGGAGAAGTCTTCACCTTGGTTCTTCATACCCAAAACATAGTAGTTGTCCAAGTCATCGAAGCCGGCACCGACTACCTTGTGATTACTCTTTTCGTAAATAGTTTGAGCTGCAGCCTTGACCCCACTCATAGTTGTAGGTACTTTTGTAACGCCATAGCGCTTAAGCATCTTCGGGTTATAAATCAAAACCTCAATTGACTTATTGAAAGGAATACCGTATTGCGTGCCTTTAATTTGGGCTCCGTTCAACATATCAGTTTTAATGCCTGATGCTTCTACACTGCCCCAACCAACATCTTTGTTATTGATGTATGGCTTAAGGTCGACCAGCATCTTATTTTTAGCTGCACTTTCAAGCCAGCCAGGATATGCTTGGGTGATTGTCGGTAAATTTTTAGGTGATTGCAAAGTTGATGTAATTTTAGATTGCAGGTTATCATAATCACCTTGTTGCTCAAGTTTAATCTTAATCTTAGGATTTTTATTTTCAAAATCTTGAGCCAAACTTTTTAGCGTTTTTTCCTGAGAGCCCTGCATTCCATGCCAAAAGACAACAGTGGTTTTTTGAGTAACTTTTGGTATTTTAGAGCTTGAGGATGATGAACTATTGTTATTGTTAGAACAAGCAGCAGTTCCAATTAACGCCAAGCTCGCGACTGCAAATGCCGCCAGCTTTTTACTAAAATTCATGATATATTTTTCCTCCAGAATATTTTCAATTGCCCAGTAGTGATTACTTGAGCATTTAACTCTCACTTATTGTATAGCAAACAATACCAGAATACAATAAATCCAATTGAAAAAATTCGCTTTTTTTTGGCTATTTAAACTTATTTTGATTTAAAGTTCGATACGTTGCGAACAATTAATCGCTCGCCGCTATTTTGTTCTTTTTTAACCAATAAGCCAAAAAAAGAACCTGTCATTTAATGACAGGTTCGGTAATAAAAATTGCTATTTAGTTTTTATTGTTTCCAAGCGGCATCGAATTTTGCTTTACCACTTTTAATAGCGTTATCAACATTTTGCCCTTTTTGTGCTGCAGCAAAAATATTTTGCATAACTGGGTTTAAGTTACCATAAGCAGCACCAGCATTTTTAATAATTGGTACGCTATAAAGATTTGCCATTGCGTCTTCAAGTTTAGCTGGCAATTTCAGCTTCTTGCTGTCCTTGTATTCAGCTGAATCAGCAGCAGCTTGACTAACTGGAATATAACCAGTAGCATTAGCCCATTCAAGTTGACTCGCCTTTGAAGTTAGGAACTTGATGTAAGTAAATGCAGCTGACTTTTGATCTGCTGAGGCATGTTTAAACATATAAATGTCTGTACCTTGAGACATAGTGTATTTGCCCGGGCGAGGTGCAACATCATAAGTAAACTTGTTGCCGACACCTTGCTTAACAAAGCCTTCACCGGCAGAAGTACCGATATACATTGCAACCTTTTGGTTAGCAAATGGACCAGAGAGGTAATGCTCTGAACCAGCTACTCTGAAGTAACCAGCCTTGATACCATCTGCGTAGAAATTAATAACTTTCTTAGAAGTGTCGCCAGTAAAATCAATTTTACTTGAGAAGTCGACGCCTTCATTCTTCATACCTAAAGTATAGTAATTTGACAAAGAGTCAAAACCGGCACCGACTACCTTATGGTTACTCTTTTTATAGATGATTTGTGAATCTTTTTTCAGCTCATCCATAGTTGCCGGAGCCTTCTTAATGCCGTATTTCTTAAGCAAATCTGCATTGTAAGTCAAAACTTCAATTGATTTATTAAAAGGAATACCGTATTGTTTGCCCTCAATCTTCGCACCATCCAGAAGGGCAGACTTGATATCAGACGCCTTGCTGCTGCCCCAACCAACTTCTTTATTATTAATATAAGGTGTTAGGTCAACGAGCATATTTTTCTTAGCTGCATTAAAGAGCCAGTCAGGATATGCTTGGGTAATAGTAGGCAGGTTATTAGGTGACTGCAGGGTCGAATTAATTTTGGCTTGCAAGTCATTATATGCACCCTGATTTTCCAACTTAACTTTAATTTTAGGATTTTTACTTTCAAATTCCTGTGTCAATTTCTTTAAAGTTGATTGTTGAACACCAGTCATACCATGCCAAAAGACAATATTAGTTGTCTTTTTAACTTTAGCAATCTTATCTGAACTTGAAGATGATGAAGAATTGTTTCCACCATTAGAACAAGCTGCAGTACCAACCAGAGCTAAGCCAATTGCAAACGCAGCGGCTAACTTTTTACGAAACTTCATTTGGTTAAACCTCCCAAATATAAACTAAACAACATTTTTTTGATTAATCAAAGCGTAATTGTTTGGTTGCGCTTTGGTAAAATCCTTTTACCATAAGGGTTCTCCACCAACTCCGGATGCAATGTGTGCACTGGAATTAGTGTTGGTGGTTGAACCATATCAATAATTTGTGCCAGTTCCTTTTCGTCGGCGTGACCAGAACAACGCAACGTCTGAACCTCAATCTCCTGATCAGCCAATTTTTGCATAAAAGGTTGATAGGCTGGATCAAAATCACCTAAGGGCTCCGCATTAGAATGAATATAAAGCCCTCCTTTTTGCAACTGATCAAAATCTGCAACTGCTTGCCAGAGGAATTCGTGATCATCATTTAGCAGTTTTTCATAATGAACGGCTAATTCTGGTTTCAGATCAGCGAATTTTTGCTCCCCTGGCAAGTAATAATACGAAAAGTCCTTATTTAAACTCTCCTTGAGCAAATGGGCCCTGGCAGCATGTAAAACAACGCGGCGTGGCGAGTCAGAAATGATGCGCAGCAACCGTTCAACATTGGTAGGGTATGTATTGAAGGTGATTTGCCGCTTGGGATTGTCATTTTGCAATTGGATAAATTGAGCAGTCAGCTCGGCCTCATTTTTAGGACCGGTAAATTCTTCGCTGCTTTCTTCATGCTTTTCTTCGGGCCAAGAAAACCCAGTTGCCTCAGTAATCAAAACATCACATTCTTTTGCAACTGTTAAAAATTTTTTGACCCAATCAGGGTGATAACCATGCAAGCGAATGTCACCAGTATATGCAATTGCTAAATCAGGTGTCTTGACAATAAGTCCAGTCGCACCATAGGCATCGTGGTCACTAGGCCAAACCGTCATTGTAATATCGCCCACTTCAATCGGCTTTTGGTACTGCGCTGCAATAATGGGACGGGTATAGTCAAGCCCATGATTAGCTGCCGGTAACAGAAAATCTCCCTTTTCATTTAAAGCCGGCAGCATCTTAGCGGTAAGCGGCCCAGCATACAAAGGTATTTCAGGTGCCAAAAAATTCATAGCCTTACTGTGATCAAGGTGAAGATGCGACATGTAAGCTGCCGCATGTGTCCACCGCTCGTGATCAAGTGTTTGCCCAGTTAATTCGGGATCATAAAAGTTGGGCACATCTCCAATCAACTGGTTATTAATTAAAGTCTGGTACTTTTCATCAGGCAGATTTAATTCCGGTCTGTAGACCTCACCCAAATCAAATAAAATATGCGATTTACGGTAAGCGACTTCGATCATCGGTCCACCAATGGTATTCAAGCCGTTATAAAAGGTAATGGTGGTCTTAGCCTTTGAGGTCATTACGCACTACCCCCTTAATAATCTGTTTTCTAAAGATTAAGTACAAGACCAAAATAGGCAAAACCGTAAGGGTTGCAGCGGCTAATTGCAGCTGCGTTTCACTACCGGCATCAGATGCAAAGGCTGACAAGCCGTTATTAAGCAGCCTCATAGTATCTTCATTCGTTACAAGCAAAGGCCAAAGGAAAGAATTCCATCCAGAGATGAAACTTAAAAGACCGACAGTAAATAAACCACCTTTTGACATCGGGACTAAAATTTTCCAGATATAATCCCAATCGCTTGCTCCATCAATCATAGCGGCTTTATAAATCGTATCTGAGATTGAACCAAAGTAACTTTGCAAGTAATACATGTAGAAAATAGAAGTCAAGAACGGTAAGACCAAACCCACATAAGTGTTCAATAAACCCATGTGCGCGATCGTATTATAGTTAGTAAAGATGATTGCTTCTCCTGGAACCATCAATAGTGACAAAAGCACCAATTGAATTAAGCCTTTGCCCTTAAAGCGCAGGTTAACCATCGCAAACGCACCTAATAAAGAATTAAACAAACTAACAATCGTAGTGACGCTAGCAGTTAAGACCGTATTGAAGAAGTAACGACCAAATGGTGCCCGCGCAAAAACTGTAGCGTAGTTGGACCACTCAAAGTGATGTGGAATTAATGTAGGAGGAATTGAAGTAGTTTCCTGAAAACTCATCAAACCGCCCAAAATCATATAAATAAAGGGAAAAACGGTAATGATGGCAAAGATAAATAAAATAATGTAACTGAATAAAACTCCTAAGCGAATTCGTTTCATTTAATTTTCTCCTACCTTCTTCATCATTTTTCGCTGCAAAAATGTAGCAAACAGAATTATCAGGAACAAGATCACTGTCGCCGCCATCGCAACTCCAGGAGTGCCAACTATTTGGAACTTATTGTAAATATAGAAGACGGCGGTTGTCCCTGAATTTCCGACTCCGGCTTGCCCGTTAAAGAGTGCATAAACAGATGTATAAATTTTAAATGCCCCTATCACATTCATGGTAAGTAGAAATGCAATGGTAGGAACTAGTTCGGGCATGGTAATGCGCCAAAACTTATCGCGGCCGCTTGCACCATACATATCGGCAATAGTGTAAAAGTTGGGATCAATATTACGTAGTGCCCCCATCAAAATAACTATGTTGAAAGCCAGTGACGACCAAATACCAAAGATAATAATAGTCGTCAAAGACATTGCCGGATCATCAATCCAATCAGGAGCTGGCAGGTGCAGTGACCTGAGCAAAAAGTTCAGCATCCCGTAATCACCATTGAAGATATAACGAAAAACAATACCAATCGCAATCGTCGAAGTAACATAAGGCATGAAGAATGTGGTTTCAAAAAATGACTTGTGTTTTACCTTATCAAAAATAATCCACGCCAGCATAATTGAAATTGCCAGTCCAACCGGCACAGAAATAACGGCATAAAGAACGGTATTCTTGATAGCCAGCCAAAACTCGGGATCGTTAAAAATATACTGGTAGTTGCTAAAACCATTCCAATGTAAGTCAATTAAGGAACCACCCTGAAAGCTCATGCCAAATGCACGTAAAATAGGGTAAATACTAAACAGAGTGACGAAAATAATTGTTGGTGCTAAAAAAAGCCAAGCCTTTTTCTGATTTGTCTTCATTAGTAAACTCGCTCTCCTTCAGGTGTAAACAGGAATACCCTATTTAGCCGCATTTTCAGTTTTACTACATCACCATGTTTAATTGGAGCTTCTAAGTTGATTAGTGAACGCACTTGTTGATTATCAAATGTAAATTTTAAAATTCGTTCACGTCCAATTAATTCAATATCGTCCACTTTTGTTTCAAAAAGACCATCAGGGTCGGGAACGATATTTTCTGGGCGCACAGATAAGACATACTCACCGTCGGGGAGTTCACGCTTAAAACGTGACTGCTCCATATCGGCAAGATTTATCGTAAATTGGCTTGACTTTATTTCATTTGCTGTTTTAGTTACTTTAAAATTATCAATTACCGGATTGCCTACAAAATTGGCTACAAAATAATTATTAGGCTCCAAATAGAAATTTTGACCCAAATCATCTTGTTGAATAATGCCATCATTAAACAAAATAATCTTATCACCAATAGACAACGCTTCTTCTTGGTCATGGGTGACAAAAAGGGTCGTGATCCCTACGGTTTTTACCAGTGATCGTATTTCTTCACGAATTTTCAGACGCAATCTGGCATCCAAATTGCTTAATGGCTCATCCATCAGCAGAATTTGGGGTTCTTGTACTAAGGCGCGGGCAATTGCCACTCTTTGCTGCTGACCGCCGGATAAATTACCCGGCTTTTGGTCAGCCAGTTCAGTAATTTGAGTTAACTCCATATATTTGGTAGCAATTTCTTTAGCTTCAGCTTTAGACTTTTTATTAGCTCCCACAATTAACGGAAACATTACGTTTTGCAAAACGGTCATATGAGGATACAATGCGTAATTTTGAAAAACGTAGCCAATATGGCGATCTTTAGGCGCAACTTTTATAACTGACTTACCGTTAAATAAAATATCTCCCTCTGTAGGGTTCAAAAGGCCTGCCAGCATATTTAAAATGGTTGTTTTACCGCACCCAGACGGTCCCAGCAAACAGACCAGATCTCCTTTTTTAACGGAAAAGCTGACATTTTTGATCGCCTCATGCCCATTGTCATAAACTTTCCGCAAATTTTTTACTTCAACAAACTTATTGTTATCCATTTAACTCGCACCACTATAATTTGTATTTTACTTTTTACTTCTTTAATTTTATGATAAAAGTTCTTAGAACACAACCTTATTTGCTCAATGAAAATTCGGGGTTCAGTTGTGATAAGCACCTTTTTGACCTAAATATTCGTATTACTCGTGCTAATTGCTAATTATTTTACAAAAATAGTATTTAATGTTCTCTTTTTCTCATATTACCATTAACAAAAAGGGCAGCTGTAAATCTTACCGTTGCCCCTTTTAATTCCTGTATATATTAATTACTATTTTATCCGAACATTTGCCTATTCATTTACATTTTCTAGAACACATCAATTATAATTTTCTTCAACCAGCATCTCATGATCAATCCTAGCCCGCCCATTATTATAGTTAAAAGAGTAGCCCGGCTGAATGTTAAATAAGTAAACGTTAAAATCAAGTTCTCCGTCAGTTGAAACTGCCTGCAAGTTAATTCCCCGTGCCATTAGTTCTTCACCGCGAAAAATAGGGGTGGCTTGATAAATCACTTTTTTATTCTGTCTCAAGGCTACACGAATACGACTCTCAAACATGGTCTGTATTCGCTGGTTCGAAAAAGCAGACTGGGTGAATAAATTTTTAGGATTATTTTGATCACCGGAAAGATTGTCTGGATTAAAATTACCCTCTTGATCAATACCGGCAGAAACCGAATAGGCTATCAAATGCCCGCGATTATAAATTTGGGTTCCATTACGCCGATTGTAGTGCCAACCGGTAGGCTCAACGAATTGCCGCACTCTAAGGCTATCATTTGCCACATTCCTTTTTTGTAAAAAAGCCGTGTTGGAATGTGAAGTGCGGTTTAGGCTGTCTAAATTCGCATAAATGACTCGGTTAACCCGCCAAGCATTTTTAATCAAAGTTGAGTGATCATTATTAACTGTAATATATGCAGAACTGCCACTTTTAAAATCTAAATTAGCCAATTTTTGATAATCTTGACTTGATAAACCACCATAAACCTTAGCTGCCGGCCTTGCCTGCGTAATCTTATTATTTTTCTGATGGTCACTGCGGGTAATTCTGTCAATTGTTTGGTGCCCATTCGGATCAGAGCCGCCTTTAGTTGAAATAAACCAGATTAAAAATAAAACCAGAATAACTATTGCCCAGAAGTCGCTGATATTGGCTTTATTGCTCCGTCTGCCTCGCCTGCGTGCCATTCAAATTGCTCCTTATTTAATAATAATTAAGTATAGCTAAACGAACTACTGTTTGCAACCGGAACAATAAAAAGGCAAATCTATTAACAAAATAAGTCCTAAAAGTAGGCAAACTTTCAGGACTCTTAACTTAGCACTTTTTAACTCCTAGCCCATTCATCAAGCATATTTAAGAAATAGCTTTCAGACAGACGCTTAATCTTACTCCCAGCGCGATTAAATTCTTTCGCTTTGAGAGCTTCCGCATTGCTTTTACTAAAAAAGCCATCATCACTCATAATTAAATAATCAGTATCCGCTTTAACCCCAGTTTGCGCAATCCCGTTCATATTATTAACCATTTGTGCAGCTTCAGCAGCATCTATTTCTACTTCGGGAGCAAAAGCAATCTTCTTATTGTTAACCGGGTTACGAAAGCCCAATTCCCAAGTTTCAAGTTCATCTTGTAATAAATCAAAGTTTTTTAGTTTGCCTTGTGCTTTTTCTAAAAGTTCGGGTGTAAAATGTTGGCGAAAATCATCATAAACTTTTTTAGTATCAAGAGAATCATCCAGACCATGATGCTGCTCTACTTGGGCAATACCCGCGCGTTGAATACAGTCAAGCAAGCGGTTATGCTGCTTGGGATAATAAACGCGAGCTAGACGCAAAACATCAACATAGTCATTATTTAGTTCGGGCAAATGAAACTTTTGCGTTAAATCATACAGGAAATTTAAGTCAAAATTGACATTATAACCAATGATAATATCATCACCAATAAAACTGCGAAAAGCAGTCATTACTTCTTTTACAGGCTTTCCTTCTTTAAGCAGCAGTTCTTCAGTAATACCGTTTAACTTAGTGATAAAACTGGGAACACGGTTTGAACGCGGATAAACTACCAACTGGCTAAATTCATCCACAATCTTATTATTACGTACTTTAACTGCGCCCATTTCAGTCACATGATCGCGATATGGGTTTAAGCCCGTGGTTTCAATATCAAGCATGGTATAATCTGCAATAAAATCAGGCCATTCCTGCCCTTTGCCCCTTATTTTATCTTGAACGCCAGAAACATGCAGCACGCCATTTTTTACGTAAATACTCATTGAAAATCAGTTACTCCGTCACTAAATAATTAATTAAACTCGCTGTATTTCCATTCACGCCGGCACTACGCTCCTGAATTTCGGGCAGTAACGTTTCTTGCGGGAAATCTGCGGCAACGTACGACCACTGCGGGTATTCGGCAACCAAATGCTCAATTGGCTCACGCAATTGCGGACTGGTTTCATCAACACCCAGTTCTAAAAAGACCGTATTTTTGTCCTCATTGCCAGTCAAAAACCAACGGAAGCGGCTATTGGCATCGGTATCTGGGTAAAAATGATCGTTTAAAGGCATGTGAATTTCTAGTGGCTGTCCGCAAACTTCACACTTGGGAACCAGATGTTCTAAAGCTGCTCTTGACTCAGCTGCAACAAATTTTTGCATCACGTTGTAAGAGTCTTGCAGACCATGATTGACACCACTGGAACACTGCATCTTGGTCCAATCCCCGAAAGCGTTAAAGATACGATTTTCGTTAAAACCTGCAGTTTCGAAAAAATGACCAAAAGTTGAGGTAGCAATAAAATATTGCCGCTTACCAATTAGCTGCTTTAATTGTTTTAATGTTTCACTGGGACGATACGCCAGAGAATATTTTTGAATAAGGCGCGACCATAACTGCCACTTTTCAGACCAGGAAGAAAGGTGCTGGTCAAGTGCATAGCCTACAGAGTGGACATCATATTTTTGCACAATATCTGGAAAAGCCCGCTCAAAATTTTCTTCACCTAAAAGGTCAAGACCTTCCGCTTTAGCTAAACCATTACCAGCAACTACCACCACAACTTCCGCGTTTTGCACTAAGTCTTGCGCCTTATCCAAATTTTCCATTTATTTCCCTTTTCTATTTTTGCTTATAACCCGTGAAAGAAACTTGACCATTTTCAAATTCACCCAAAAAGATATCACTGGGATCATCATAACCAGCTTTTTTGAGCTGTTTATTCAGCCAATCTTCATCCTTATTAATAGATTCAAGCACATCTTGGTTGATTTGACCATCATTAATTAAAGGAAAACGGACATTATTTTCATCTTTTTTGATTACGGTTAGTTGACCATTCTTTTCAAAGATACAATTTTTCACTTGATCAACAGAATAGATGCCCTGACTGCGTAATTTGAACATTAGTTCATTGGCCGAAAGTCCAGCAGATAAGCAATTACGTGGTAAAACCTGACCGTTTTTAACTATTTGAATTGGCTTACCATCAATCAAACTGCGAATAAAGTTACTGTGTTCCCGGGCAAACTTCAAAATAAAGACCACTAATGTCCAAACAATCAAAACCAGCAGAAACTGTAAAACGGAAATATTGGCATTATAAATAACACCACCAATGATGCCACCAAGAACATAGTTCTGCAGTTGGTCCAAAGCGGTTGTAGGAGCAATGTTACTTTTGCCAAAAACATTGATTTGAAAAATTAAAGTTAACACACCTAAAACAAATTTAATAAAAAGCTGCGTATAGTTCATTATTGCTTCCTCCTAATTCTTGACATCGACTTTGTGATTGATCACGTGTGCCTGCTTTAATGTATATGAATTATTGTCATCATTTAATTCCAACTGGTAATCAATGTCTTTTGAATCTACTCTGACAATTAAGCCATCTTGCAACGTGGTAGAATTGACCATCACATCAGAGACCGGGACCCTATTATCTTTAGCCACTGATTTGATAAAGGGGCCAATTTGTTCAGACTGCGATTTTACTACATTCGTTTGTACGTATTTTTCATATTGCGTTCCCATAAATAATAATAAAAATAACAGCGCAATAATCCCTAAATCACGATAACGTGTATCAAATCTGTGTCTGAGATAAAGTACGGTGAAAGCAATCATGGTCAAAGCCGCGAAAGCAATCAAAACATATAGAATGGTTTTACTGGTATTTTGATTTTGCTCAATATATTTAAGTGTGTAAAAAGTCATAACATAATTACCTCTATGAAAATAATTCAACCTATTTTTTATAATTAATCCGCTTATAAAAGCTGCTATTAATCGTTTTATATCTACCAAATATAGTTAAGAATAGCTATTTTCCTCCTTCTAAGCTCTAACTGTGTTTATAAGCCTACCTATTATCAGTATAACAAAAAAGTAGTTAGAACCAGTCTAACTACCACTTGCAAATATTTAATTTATTTTTAGTTATGGGAAGCTCCTGTTGCAGTGTCCGGCTCAACTACCTTGGCTTCTTCTGCAGCTGCTGCAGCCTTAGTTGAAGCTCCCGTCTGAGCATCAGGAGCGGAATTTCTCCTATATGTAGCTCCTGTTGTAGCGTCTGGATCAACTACCAGCTTTTGTCCCGTTGTTTCACAGAAGTATTTTACTAACGGATAAAGGTCCTGCACCCATTCATAAATACCGGCATAATTGCCTTCATCATCTTCAACACGCTTATAATAATGCAAAACCAATTGCTTAAGGTTGCCAGTTGGTACTGGCATGTAAACCGTGTCGTGTCCGCCTTCTTTGGTCCGCAAAGCATGGACAACTTTTTTAGCTTCCGGAATGACATCACGCACATCGGGATGAACCTCACCCATCGTATTTCCTACTTGTGCCGGTACCCTTTTAGCTTTCATTTTAGCATTAGGATCAACCGGACGGTTGTACCACAAGAATTGGTTATTATCGTCAACAAAAGTTAGTTCACCGATGGTATTGCGCAGCATCCAGTTGATTTGATTAACTGTTAGCAGTCCACTATCAAGCTTGACATAATCGTCGCCCGTAGCAGCATGTGTTTTTTCTGCCGCCTTATCAAGCCAATCTGGATCGTTCTTAATCAGGTCCGCCACAGTATAACGGCTTTTGCCTTGAGCATCAAAGTCTTCCTTTAAATATTGATCTTTGTCCATATCTTTTAACCATTTGGGTTCAGCCATTTTCATTCTCCTTAATTTTTAGCTAAAGTAATAATTTCATTGTAACACGTAAGCGCTTAGCAAAATTTGCTTTTTTAAAACATTTTTCATTTTTGATTTGTTTTTCTTTCCATTATAATGAGCTAAAATAGAGTCTAACTGATAATAAAAAGGAGAAAAATATGAAAACAGGTACAAAAATTATTACGCTTGATAACGGCTATCATTTATGGACAAATACCCAAGGTAAAGGAGATATTCATTTACTAGCTCTGCACGGTGGACCTGGAGGCAACCATGAATACTGGGAGGACACCGCGGCACAACTGCAAAAGCAAGGCTTGAACGTTCAAGTAACAATGTATGATCAACTGGGTTCTCTTTATTCCGACCAGCCAGATTACTCAGATCCAGCCATTGCCAGCAAATATTTGACCTACGACTATTTCTTAGATGAAGTTGATGAAGTCAGAGAGAAATTGGGGTTAGATAATTTTTACCTGATTGGACAAAGTTGGGGCGGACTTTTGGTACAAGAATATGCCGTTAAATATGGGCAACACTTAAAAGGTGCAATTATTTCTTCAATGGTCGATGATATTGACGACTATGTCAAGGCCGTTAATCGCAGGCGCCAAGAGGTTTTACCCCAAACCGAAATTGATTTTATGCATGAATGTGAACAAAATAATGATTATGGCAATGCCCGTTACCAGGAAGACGTTAACATTCTAAACATTAACTTTGTTGATCGGAAACAACCGTCTAAGTTGTATCACCTAAAAGATATTGGTGGTTCGGCTGTTTACCAAGCCTTTCAAGGTGACAACGAATTTGTTATCACCGGTAAATTAAAAGACTGGCATTTTAGGGATCAGCTCAAAAATATTAAAGTGCCTACACTATTAACCTTTGGTGAAAACGAAACAATGCCAATCGCTACGGCACAGATTATGCAAAAGGAAATTCCTAATTCCCGTTTAGTTACGACGCCTAATGGTGGTCACCACCACATGGTTGATAATCCGGACGTTTATTACAAACATTTAGCTGATTTCATTAGTCAAGTAGAAAACGGCACTTTTAAAGGCGAATAATAATATTTTTCAGGCAAAAAAATTTCAGACAAGCAGATAACTGCTTGTCTTTTTATTTGTTGTTTTACTCGTTAAAATTACAACAAGGGCAAAAATTATAGTTTGAACAGACAACCCGAATCCTAACTACTTATGAATTGTGGATATAAAAATAACATTCACCCTAAAATATTCAATTTACTAAATTAATAATAAAATAATTTTACATCTTATACTATTAATATTAATAAATAAATAAAAATAATTTAATTAATTATTATTTTTATCTTTTAAATTCTTAAATTTAATGCTATTAAAGCAGTATTTATAGGTGTATGCGTATTTAAATATAAATATTTAACTAATAATTAAGCGCTTATATATTTTATATATATATCTATTAATGTTATTATAAATATGAAATATATTTAGAATTATGGAAAAATAATCGGAGACCCTTAAATTGAAATTATTTATAGACATCGTATTAATTTTGGGTGGCTGTTCATTCGTTTTTGACTTGTTCTGGATGCTCTATTTGACATTTAGTCGTAATGTCAAGCAGGATCCATACGGCAAACGCTGTCACAATTTTAAAACCCTGTTCTTATTGATACCGGCAATGAATGAATATCAAGCTTTACGCAAAAATATCCCCAAATTAATTGATTTACAAAAGCAGTGCGAGGATTTTATCAAACTTAAACTCGTCTTTATTGACGATGATTCAAGTGACGGCACATCTTCCTTATTACAAAAATATGCTTATCATCCTGATATCATAGTCATTCATCGCATCAAACCTAACGCACAACTGGGAAAAGGTCCGGCGCTACAGGACGCTGCTAATCACATTTTTAAAATGAATTATTCAATAGACGAGACAATTATCGGGGTAGTAGACGCCGATAGTCATCCTAGTAAAAAATACTTGCAACAGGTAGTACATGCTTTTGATCATTCAAATTATGATTTAGTGCAAACAAGAGTGAACATATACAATCTCAACCATAATATTGCAGTAATGCAGAATTTTGAATTTTCCATTTATAATTCCCTTTTACAAATGGCTAGGACAAACTGGGGCTCATCCTTAGCTTCTGGGAACGGACAGTTTATGACCTTAAAAATGGCTAAAGACGTGGGTTGGTCATCTTCCTTGCTAGAAGATTGTGAATTTTCCTTAAAGGGATTACTAAAAGGCTATCACGGCACCTTTCTCAACACTGTCAGCATCGCGCAACAAGGTGTTATTGATTATAAAAAATTAATACGCCAAAGAACACGTTGGTGCCAAGGTGGCTTTCAATGTCTCAATAATTATGGTATTCGCATCGTACGTTCAAATTCTGTTCCGACTATGGTCAAGACTTTCGTAATGTTTTTCCTATTAATCCCTGTATTTTCAATCATTATCACACCAGCAGCAGCGATTTCTTTAATAGCATTGTTAATCTACGCCAGAACTAATCCGTGGCTTAGTATATCAATTATTGTGGGTTTGCTGTTAGTACAGTATTTGTCAAACAGTCTATTAATCATCAAGCAATGGCGCGAAGCCCAATTTGATGCACCAATATCATTTTCTATCTTAATAAAAATAATTTTTCTGCTTGATATATACAGATGGTCTCTAGCTATCGTGCCCTACAAGGCATTGGGACGATTAATAGTTGGCAATAACTCTTGGTCAAAAACTTCTCATAACTAAAATCACAGAAATTGTAATTAATTACTATTTTTAAAAATTTTCACATTCAAAAAGACTAATAAATTTGTGCAGTAATAAGCAATTTATTAGTCTTTTATTTTCTGCTAGATATGAAATTATCGCATTAATCCAAATTGAGTGTGCTACTGTTTTCTTCTGACTTGTAGCCAGCCGTCTTACTGAAGTGGCAATTAGGCTTAACTTCACAGCTATTATTATGAATCATAGTCTTTTATACATCTGTCATCTTAAACAAATCACCTGCATATATAAAAATTTCACAGTTTATCACTTACCTCTAAATTCTTTTTTGCCCAAGTTTTTGCTACTAAGGCTTGTTATCACGCTTTATTTTAGGTGCCAGCAAATAAATACTAATTATGGTAACTAGCAAAAGTGCAATTGCTGATACTCCAATGCCTGATCTTGAACCTATTTTTTTGGCAACAAGACCACCTAAAAGAAAGCCAAAAGAGTTTACCCCAATTAACACTGTTTTATAAATACTCGTTACTCGTCCAAGATATCTTTGCTCAACTTGCTGTTGCCTATTCGTGATGATACTAATATTAATAATTGATCTAACAACCATCTAAAACATAACAAGCTATCCAAAAATCTGTTAATTTGTTCTAATTATCATTTATCTAACAACCATCTAAAACGACAAAATGGACGTCCGAACATCAAGGTCCGTTCTAATCATCATTGATCTAACAACCATCTAAAACACTTGATTGTTGGTCTCCTTGGCCGTTTAAGTTCTAATCATCATTGATCTAACAACCATCTAAAACAAGAATCCCTTTTTTCTTCAGGAATTTTATGTTCTAATCATCATTGATCTAACAACCATCTAAAACACAACACACAATGACGGTAAATACGAAACCGTTCTAATCATCATTGATCTAACAACCATCTAAAACACAATGGTGGTCATGGAGCAATATATCAATGTTCTAATCATCATTGATCTAACAACCATCTAAAACAACAATTCCATAATATTCGTTGACGTCTTCGTTCTAATCATCATTGATCTAACAACCATCTAAAACGGGTTGCAAACCTGAAACCAATTACAAAAAGTTCTAATCATCATTGATCTAACAACCATCTAAAACTTAAATCTTGCTTAACCTTGGCAGGATAGGGTTCTAATCATCATTGATCTAACAACCATCTAAAACACATAGTATACTCTTTGGGAGAAATAACCAGTTCTAATCATCATTGATCTAACAACCATCTAAAACCGCTTTGGCCACTGAATCTGTTAGACCATAGTTCTAATCATCATTGATCTAACAACCATCTAAAACCATCATTAGAATTATTTGAGCGTTTTCCTAGTTCTAATCATCATTGATCTAACAACCATCTAAAACATAGTATTAGGCTAGATGGTGATGTGCTTAGTTCTAATCATCATTGATCTAACAACCATCTAAAACGTGATTTACAAAGGCAAGACAGTCCTGACTGTTCTAATCATCATTGATCTAACAACCATCTAAAACCCGAAGACATGATTTTTCATTGCATTAAAGGTTCTAATCATCATTGATCTAACAACCATCTAAAACTGATTTTATGGATGTGATAGAAAATTATCCGTTCTAATCATCATTGATCTAACAACCATCTAAAACGACGCTCTATCGTATTAATTTTTTGCTTTTGTTCTAATCATCATTGATCTAACAACCATCTAAAACATAGATGAACAAATATTCACCTATCAATAAGTTCTAATCATCATTGATCTAACAACCATCTAAAACTAAGGAACATGCTTTTGATTTACTTGCTTAGTTCTAATCATCATTGATCTAACAACCATCTAAAACATGATACTAATTCAATGAAGTATTTAAATTGTTCTAATCATCATTGATCTAACAACCATCTAAAACTTTATCTAGAAAGCAATAAATACTATGCTAGTTCTAATCATCATTGATCTAACAACCATCTAAAACATGCACCTAAATTGTAATCATCAATAAAATGTTCTAATCATCATTGATCTAACAACCATCTAAAACCAATCTGTTCGCCATATTTGCCAAACTCTAGTTCTAATCATCATTGATCTAACAACCATCTAAAACCAATGGTCAAATCAAACTTTCTATTGTCAGGTTCTAATCATCATTGATCTAACAACCATCTAAAACCCTGTTCTAGCTATAACTACATTCGATTGAGTTCTAATCATCATTGATCTAACAACCATCTAAAACCCCACGCTTGCGAACCGCCTAATCCTATATGTTCTAATCATCATTGATCTAACAACCATCTAAAACACCGCACAACTGCGTAAATGTCAAATAGTGGTTCTAATCATCATTGATCTAACAACCATCTAAAACTTAAGCACTACGAGTACCTTAAGGAACACGGTTCTAATCATCATTGATCTAACAACCATCTAAAACGATTTTTAGCATCCCACTCGTATTTAGTCGGTTCTAATCATCATTGATCTAACAACCATCTAAAACTTGAAACTTTATTCAAATTAATTTGGAAAGGTTCTAATCATCATTGATCTAACAACCATCTAAAACGGGCAATGTTGAAGAAATTAAACCGAAAGGGTTCTAATCATCATTGATCTAACAACCATCTAAAACTGTCAGCGAGCCGATATGCCTTGACCTTCTGTTCTAATCATCATTGATCTAACAACCATCTAAAACTAATTGGAAGGAAAATGGAGGAATTAAATGGTTCTAATCATCATTGATCTAACAACCATCTAAAACTTGTGTATAACATTTTTAATTCACACTTTCGTTCTAATCATCATTGATCTAACAACCATCTAAAACAACTATTTACCAGTTCGTCATTCTCATTATGTTCTAATCATCATTGATCTAACAACCATCTAAAACTAATAAAGCTAATGAATTATTAGAGGCATAGTTCTAATCATCATTGATCTAACAACCATCTAAAACGTTGGTCAATGCAAAAATTGACTAACTAATGTTCTAATCATCATTGATCTAACAACCATCTAAAACTTCAATAATTGATGGTAATCTTTCTGAGCTGTTCTAATCATCATTGATCTAACAACCATCTAAAACTACATTTTCAACTATCAGTTTCTCGTTTTTGTTCTAATCATCATTGATCTAACAACCATCTAAAACCCGATATTTTATAATCTAATTTTAATAATGCTGCTAATACCAATCGATTAGATCCTTATCAATATAATAAAAAGGTATGTCTTTAGATATTGTCAAACTTTCTTTTGTGGTGAATTCAATTACAACCAAAATTAAATTCATTTCCGTGACAAGACTAGCTAACTCCTGCCACTCCTGTTCTTCTAAGTAATGAGCTACATTACAAATAACAGGAACTAGTTTTAAATTACAAGTTTGGTAAATTTTTAAAACCGTTTCTATTATACCATAAGGATTTACTAGCATGTTATTATCTATATGAATTTCTGCGAATTTAAGAAGCTTTTTTAAGTCTTCGTCGAAATCGATTGCTAGAGGTAAATCTTCAAGTAAAAGTGAATCCTGCAAGGTTGACTCTAAATTATAAAAAGACTTAATCACTTTATTGCGATTTTCTTCGTCTAAATTTTTCAGATAACTACTTACAATATGGGGCATATACTTTTTAGTAATATCCCCACTAAGCATTGGATCACCAATAAAATCAAAAGTTTTACTTACATCAAGGGGACTATAATCATCCTCTGAACAAATTAACAGCTTATTTTTTCCTTGAAAGCCTTGAACTATATCACGGTACGCAATTGGGCTTTGTAATCCAATAACTTTTATTCCTGCATCTTTAAATACCCATTTTTTATGAGTTGCATAAGTTAAAATCATAAAATTATCGTCCTATCTGAAGTATTACGCACATCATCAATTGGCTTTCCAACTAAAAAATGCATGTCATTATATTGCTTTTCTGTTACCATAAGCGATTGCACTAGTCCTCCGCGAGGCAAAAATTTTCTAATACGATTTTCCAAAAACTTAGCCGTTTGTCTAGTAACACAGACTCTCACATATACTGAAAATTGAACCATCAGAAAACCTTCATTAATCAACTTTTTATGAAATTGGCGATATTCTTTTCGTTCTTCAGCTGTTTCTGTTGGTAAATCAAACATTATCATTAAGCGCATTATTCGGTACCTCATTAGTTAAACTCATCTCCATTTCTGGCAATTCTTTCCTATCCCCACTCAGAAACTTTAAACATTCCCTCGTATAAACCGTAATGGCATTTGTTAAAAGAGTACTTTTTCCATTAAACTTTATTTCTAAACTTAAAAGTTCAACTAAGCCATACTTAATATCTGGAGTTAGTTCTTTAATTCTTTCATGAGCCTTAACCCAATAATCAACAAATGGTCTAAATGGTTCCATTAGATCCGAAGCTAAATTAAACTGGTTTTCTTGCGAACAGTGGTGAATACCAAAATATGTCAGATAGCCATTCATTACAATTTCACGGTTAAAACTAGAAAGCAAAATAGCATAACCATAATCTAATGCTGCATTGACTGCACTGGTATCACGTCTAACAAAGTTTTTATCAAATAAAAGCATAAAGTATTTACGCGCTGCAATTGCCTCGCGATTAGTTTCATCATTAATTTCCAACTGATCCAGTTCATTTTGAACATCATCTTTAGCCAAATGATAATTTTCTAAAACTGCAATCTGATTTTTGATCTTTTGACTAACAATCTTTGTCCACAATAATTCTTTTAAATGCTCATCCCAATTAAACTGCTCCTTTAACTTAGCTATATTTCTTGTTCCCGGATAATAAACAGCTGTTTCAACAACTGGATTGTCTTTTTCATCAACAAATATAATTTTGGTTTGATTCTGCGCCAACTTACTAATAAGTGCACTAGTTATCACTGCCTGTGTAGTTGAAACAAGCAATAAATTAATATCCTCAATTGGAATTTGATTTATCCCATCACGAGTTTGAACAATCATCATTTGCATTGAATATGTTAATTTTGCATGCTGCGTGATGATTACTGATCTCCATCCCATATTTCCTCCTTGTATTTCTGAAAATAAATGTTATACTTGTATTGTTGGTTAGCTACCAACGATCTAATCATTATTGATCTAACAACCAGATTTAAAATCAAACGATGTACTTTTGTACAAGTTTCAACGCGGTATTATTACCGTCCTGCCTCAGCTCTATAGCGGAGGTTTTTTTATACATAAAAATAGGGAACCGGATTTTTCGTTTCCCTATTTTGTTTTATAAATCAGCTATCTTAACCCGTTTTTCAAAAAGACCGGTTGGAGATTGAAAAATTAGTATTGCATTTGGAGACAATGTGATACCGGAAGGCGATTGCATTAACCCAAACGGAGTCTTAATTCCTAAATTTTTCAAACTGGGAACAACTAGATTATCATGTAATCCGTTTAATATATTACTCAAAGTAATTTTTTTATCATTGACGGTTAAATCAAGAAACTTTTCTCTTCCTAGATGCAAACTATTTCTGAACTTATTAACATCAAACAATGGTAGATACTGATCAACCTTCTGCAAAATCTCGTCATATGCTTTTACCAATAATTGATCTTGATCTTCACTCTTTTTCAAGTTATCTGTCACTATTCTCATCGTTTCTTGAGAAAGTGTCAGTTGCTTAGCATTCGTTTCATATTTTGCAGAATAAAGCATAAACTTTTTATTGCCGTCTAAGACAACTTGCTTAAATGGCACGTGATCTTTTATTACTCTAAAACTTTTAACGTCACGCTTAGACTTGCCTTTATTATCAAACATAATCTGGGGCTCAAGTACTTGGTGGAGTTCCTCCTTATAATTTCCTTGTTTTTTAGCCTGTTTTAAGCTTGTAAGAGCGCGCATCGGAACACCAATAACTTTATAGATAGATTCTTTTGTTTTCTCAATCTTCACAATTACCATATATGCATCAGTGTTACCGCTATAACCACCATAAATTTTCGGGTCGAGTCCATTACCTTTAGGAATCAACTTTCTAGTCTTTTTGCGATCACGTTCTCCTCGAGGATAAACAGTCATGTTGAACATACTGCTATTTTCAGTGTTGGTTTCTCTTGAAACCAGCATGTATTTGTAATTATATGCTTTTCTTAATTTATCAAAAATATCAGGATGCTTATAAAAGACTATCCGATCACTATTATTTTCTTTAATTTCTTCTGGAGCTTTACGCTCAGAATTATCTTTTTGCAGTAATGGCCACATAAAAGTAAAGCCCTTGAAGTACTTGATAACTTCTTTTTGCAAGTCTGGATTTTGACTAAACTTTTTATACTTACCATAAACAAAGTAGGGACGATACTTAGGATAAACTTGGTACAAAAAATTACCACAAATAATTGAAAGGTAAGCATCGATTGCATGATGATAGTCGTTTACTTCACGACTCTTGTACAAGTTTAGACGCTGACGCAGAGCCGAGTTGTCTCCGGCTTTAACCGTAATAATTTCAGCATCAGGATATTTATTCTGCAAAATAACTGACACTAGTTTAATAATTTGACTTGTTTCTACAAGTTGTCTATTAATAAAACCAGACTTTTGAAATTTATTTAGCCTATCTGGATCAAGTAATAGGTTACCTAGCTTATGTTTATTTATGATGCCAGCTTTTTGCCAGTGTTTCCACATTTCACCTACCGTCATCTTCAAGTCTGAAACGTAATTATTGGCAAAGCGCTTATATGGCACATCATCTGATTTTTCTGCATTTAGCGGCGTAGCAGTTAATACTCTGTTATCAAAGGAATCATCTTTAATAAATGACTGTGGCAAAATATGATCGATCTGATAATTTGTCGATACTTCATCGATATTGATTTTTTTACCGGTATAAGCATCGCGTCCAGCTTGCATAAAATATAAGAAGTACTTATCTTTAAGCAATTTACGGCTAGTCATCGCTTCCTTTAAGCTATCAGTCAACTTTTGATCTACCAGTTCACCAGCGGTTTCTTGATATGCCTTGAGTAATTTAGTACCACGAATATGTGATAATTGGGGATTTTTATCCGGATCACGTGTAAATTCAATCGCAAATTGTGCAGGTTTCTTACCACCAGCTGCTTTTACAACATCAGCTGCTACTTTAACAACCTGCCTAATAGCTTTTTTGTTAGCAGGAGAGGTATAAGCATCAGCCAGAATTTCTTCAACACCATTTACTTGAGTAACATTTTGATTTTCCTTAGCAATTGCTTCTTTAAACTCTGGTTCATTCACAATCTGCATAAAGTTCTTTTGGCTATCCCACAGTTGCTCCATAATGTTCTGACCATTTGTATCATGTAATTCAACTAGGAGTTTACGCGATAATCTGCCCCAACCTTGCAGGCGCCAGTTCGCAATTGCTTTAAATTGTTCACGTGTTAGCCATTTAAATTCTGCATGCAACTTATCTTGAAAAATCTTTTTATCCTCAAAAATAGATGAATACTCAATTATTTTTTCAAAGTCTTTTTGATATTGTGGGTCTGCTAATTCCTTATCAAACACGTGTAAGTTTTTGAGATGGCAATAACTCGCAAGACTGGAATTAAATTTAGTTGGATCCGCCAGTCCCTTAATTTCTACAGACGGTAAATGGAGATTTTGCTTTAAATAACTTGTCAAAGATTTTTCTGTGACAGTTTTCTTTTCTTCAAAAAGGTCATTGAAAATCTGTTGCTTGAGGTCAACACCAATTCTGCTGCCATTAATTCTAATATTATTAAGCTCATTTAAAACTTCAAATCTTTGATAAAGCAAACTATTAGCAGGCAAAACATCTTCACCTAAAAGATAAGTATCCTTAATAATCATGCGTTTAATAAACTTGTTGGCGGATTCTTGCCGGTCTACTTTTTGTTCAAAATTCCACGGAGTGATTTGACCATCTTCTTTTCTGACCATCCAGGCAAAGTTCTTACCAGAAGTTTTTTCCTGTTCATCAGCTGTAATCATCGGTCCCACATAATAAGGCACTCTGAATCTGACCAGTTCATCTAATTTGTACGGTGCTTGTTTACGGTGATCTTCTACCGGGTTTTCTGCAGCTAAGAAGGGGTAATACTTACTTTGATTAGCTATAATCTTATCCAGTTCAATTTGATGCAGCTGAAACGGAATTACACCATTACTATTCGTCCGCTGTTTAGGCATAAAGTTATCTGCAGCTATTTCTTGCGCAATCTTGCGAGCCGGCTCAGAATCATCAAGGTTATCCTTAACTGTTTTATAAAAATCTTCTTTAGTTAAAGCGCCATCCTGCTTAAATTCTGTTTTGGCTTCTAGCAAGCGGCCATGACGATTATTAACGTATAAATCATAGGCTAAAAGCAACTTTTTAGCTATACTGCGATCCTGCAAAGTGTCGATATAAGCTTTTAACAACTTATAATCTTGATGATGCTTATTATATTTTTCTACCATAGATTGTGATAAACTCTTATTTTCATCAACAATAGTACTTAAGGTAATCGCGCTAAACAATTTTTCGATTTCAGCGACAACAGTCTGATCACTTTCATCAAGATCCGGTAATAAGGCATCCAGCTTATCATCTGCATCTGCATCCGAAAGTTTGAATTCCCATTGTGCCTTGTCGCTTTTGTCTATCTCTTTACCTAAGATAGTTTCAAATTGAGTTTTGTAACCCATGATAGCGTTGGCAATCTGCTTAGCCACATTTTTTTCTTCCTTAGCAGTTGAATCAGTTAATAACTTGGCAATTTTCTTGACCTTATCCATCTTATAAACGGTTTTTTCAGCATCCTTGCCACGAATAACAGCCTCAATATCGGCAGCGTTTGCGACATTTAATTCAATAGGACTTTGATCTTCAACTATTTTTTCCGCAAAAGCATTGTTGATTTTCGATAAAATAGGACCTACTTCAATTTTAGAAGCTTCAAAGTCTTTAACAGGAGTGTCTTGCAAAAAATTACCGCGATACTTAACAATGTGGTGGATGGCTAAAAATATTTCACGCAAATCAAATTGACGATCTTCCCTCATTAGTGCGTCGCGCAAATGATAAATAGTTGGATAATCGTGATAAAATTCATGATCTTCCTTAGCTGTCGGAAAGACAATAGCGTGGTATTTTTTCCTGTCCTTATCTAGTGGCGATATCCAAGATTGATGTAAACGCACAAAAAAGGCTGGATCTACTTCGGCCATTGGTTCCGCAAAAAATTCCTCTAATAACCGTAAACGCCACTTTCTGCGCTTAAGGCGCCTTCTAGTAGTCCTAAAACCACGGCGATCTGCAGCAGTAAGCCCTTCATCAAACAAATGAGATCCTATTGCTGTTTTTCCCCTTAACTTCAATAAGTTATTTTTCTTATCAGTTACAGCCCAACCGCAGGAATTGGTCCCGATATCGAGACCTAGAATATAATCTTCTTTAATTTTTCCCATTTTCACTTCTCCTTTTAAAATTTATTTCATTACTATAAGAATATCTCAAACAAAAGTTTAATTCACTAAAATTTTCAAATACTATAATTAATATTTTTATATTTTTCAGCAAAATTATTTTTTTAGTTTTATTTTAAACAAATTTTTGGCGTAAATCGCAAATAAGATATAAGCAGAAGAAAAGTCCAGTTGCCAACTTAAATATGAATTAAAACTCAGTTATTTTAATTTTTTTACGCTAAGAAAGCGTATACTAAGAAAAGGAGGTACATTATGAGACAAATTAAAATTGGTAATACTAACTTCACCGGTTCGGCCATTGCACTGGGAATTATGCGCATGAACAAACTGAGTGTTGACGAAGCTGTTAAAACTTTGGAAACTGCCCATCAAGCAGGAATTAACTATATTGATTCGGCAGACATTTATGGTCATGGCAAATCTGAAGAAGTTTTTGGTGCAGCATTCCAAAAGTCATCGTTAACTCGAGACGATTTTTATATTCAATCTAAGACCGGTATTTATGAAAATCCTAAATTAGATTACAAGACGACAAGATACGATTTTTCTAAAAAGTACTTGATTAAAGCAGTCGACGGCATTCTTTCCCGTATGAAAATTGATTATTTGGACAGTCTGCTACTCCACAGACCTGATGCCTTAATGGACCCTGCAGAAATCGCTGCTGCTTTTGATGAATTGCAAAGAGACGGCAAAGTAAGACACTTTGGTGTATCAAACTTTAACCCGATGCAAGTAGACTTATTGCAAAGTGGAGTCAGTCAAAGACTGTTAATTAACCAATTGCAACTTAGCGTCATGCACACCGGTCCAATCGATTTCAACATTCACACCAATATGACAGATGAGCGCAGTATTGATCATGACCGCGGCGTTTTAGATTATTCACGCTTACACAACATGACTGTCCAAGCATGGTCACCTTTCCAATATGGTCAAATCGAAGGCAACTTTATTGGCAACCCGAAGTTTCCGGAAGTTAACGAAGCCTTGCAAAAAGTAGCTGATCAAAAAGGTGTTTCGAAAAATGCGGTAGCCGCTGCTTGGATCTTACGCCACCCTGCAAATACCCAAGTTATTATCGGAACAATGACGCCAGCCCATATTATTGACAGCGCCAAGGGGGCGGATATTTCCCTTACAGCTCAAGAATGGTATGACATTTATTTAGCTGCCGGTAATGATTTACCATAAACACTTTTAGCTAAAACAAAGAGTCTGGGAAAAAGTGCTCTTTGAAGTTAAATTAAAAAAATTTCACAATTTAAAAAGACCGACAAATCAACGTTTTATTGACGTTACTTGTCAGCCTTTTTGTTAGGTTAGAGTTTTTTCCCAGACCCTTTTATTTATTTTGCTCTTCTGGCATAACTGTTGGGTATCTTGAGCTTGTTACGGTACTTCGCTATGACGCGCCTACTTAAAAAGACATCATGTTTAGCAAAAATTTCCACTAACTGCTGGTCACTAAGTGGCGCACGGGTATTCTCTTTTCTAATAATTTTGCACAAGTCATATTCTACGCGGGCTTGTGATAAATCGGTAGTGACTTCCCGCGGAAATAGCATTTTAAAACTAAAAATTTTATTTTGACACTGGATGTATTTATCCTTGATAGCCCTGCTAATCGTACTTGGTGCCAGGTTCAACGCCTGTGCGGTTTCTTTTAAGCCCAGCGGTTTTAATTCTTTTTTGTGCATTGTTGTCAAAAATTCATACTGAAACTGACCAACAAATTCACCCAGCCGCATAATAGTCTTCTGCCGTTCCGCAATTGCATTCTTCATTTCCTCATAACGCTGTTTTTGCTGGGAAAAATATTTATTTTCATCTGCCTGCTCTTTTAATTCATTAAAGGCTTGCTCATCAAAAACCATTTCCGGTATCTGACTTTGTAAATTCTCAATCATTAAGTGCCTGTCATTTACTTTATAAATAAGGTCAGGAAGTAAATATTGCGTGTTTTTTCCAGTCACATAATCACTTGCCGGTGTAGGATCTAAAGTCTGAATACTGGCTAATGCTGCAGTTAGTTCCGTCTCCGAAAACACAGAATCATGCCATTGATTTGGATCAGCTAATATTTCTAACTGTTTATTGAGCAAAATTTCAAGGGCAACAGAATTAAAGTGAGGTTTGTGTCGCGCTTGAAGCAAGAGACATTCATTTAGGTCGACAGCGCCAATGCCGCATGGGTCAAGACTTTGAAGCAATTTCTTCGCTCTAGTTAAGTTTTCAAGCGAAAACTCACTATGCTCAATAATTTTAGTCAAGCTCACTCTTAAATAGCCATCTTCATCCAGATGATAGATCAACATTTTGACCGCACGTTTTTCCCAATCATGCCAATCACTCAAATCAACCTGCATCAGCAAATGGTCCACTAGATTTTCTCCCTCAGGTGCACGTAACCATTCCAGATTTTGCATCGCGTCACCTTGCGGTTCACGTAAAAAAACAAAGGGATCGCTGGCACTTAATTCTTTCATTGCCTTAATTAAATCATGGGTACTATATGAAAGAACCGTCAGATTCTGCCTTAACTTGGGCGACAAAAAAAGCCGTGACACTAACTGCTCTTTTGGTTTCAATACCATTTTTTGCAATCGTGTCATCGGCTTTTCTCCTTAATGAACCTAAATACTTACTAATTGAATTTCCATGACATTCTTATTCATAGACAGATCTTCAATTATATTTGCATAATCAATAGAACGTGGGGTTTCTATATCATATATATTAACATAGGTTATATCATTTAAGTTTTGCGTGACTTTAAAATTTACGTTGACAACAGTAATATTATGTTTCTTAAAATAATCGTTGATAAATTCTTTTGTTTCTACTTTGTGCTTATATTTTATCTCCAGCTTTTTCATTGGATGAATGTGGATCAATCTTTTTGAAAAAACCAAAACTATAATTACTGCTATTGCTCCTACTACTCCAATTGCATAATCACCCATACCTAAAGCCAATCCTATTCCAGCAACTGCCCATAAACTGGCAGCGGTAGTCAGTCCTAAGATAGTCCGGTGCTGAACCAAAATAGTTCCTGCTCCCAAAAATCCTATTCCCGAAACAACCTGTGCAATTAAACGAGCTTCATCTGCCCTGACAACACCCGCCATTTTGGGCTGTGCGTTTGCTATCTGTAGAGCATCAAAACCAATCTTTTTTTGAATTAAAGCGATTATACAAGCACCAACACAAACTAAAACATGGGTTTTTATTCCTGCTGGTCTATTTTTATGTTCTCGATCAAAACCAATAACACTTGCAATTACGATAGATAAAGCTAATCTAGCAATAATTTCCGGCAGTGTCACGGCTATATCCAATTAAACCACTCCAATTAATCCTAAAATAATTGCTAAAACAAGTACTCCTAATAAAATCCAGTTAACATTAACCTTTTTAGACAAAAGCCAGTAGCAGCCAAGAGTAACCAGTAAAGGTACTAATCCTTTCCACAATTGGTCAAGGTATGTCTGAATTAAAATTGGCTTGCCGCCAGTAATCGGAATATTTAACTTAGACTTAAATTGCACCATTGTCGCCGTCATACAGCCGATCATCATTAATCCTAAAGTTGAAGCAGCCTTATTCAGTAACTTCATACTGCCACTTTCATACATATTTTGAATAAAAGTGTCACCCAAAGTGAAGCCCATGTATGTTAAGTAATACCTCGTTAAAATTGACGGTACATTATAAATTATTAAGAAAAGAAGTGGTCCCAAGATAGAGCCCTGACTGGCCAGACTAATACCAACACCGGCAGCGATAACTCTCAATACTCCCCAGAAAATTGAATCGCCGATACCAGATAATGGCCCCATTAAGGAAGTTTTGATCGCAACCGTGGTTTCAGGGTCAAAATTAGGATCTTGGGCAGTCTTTTTTTCCATTGAAGCAACTAGTCCCATTACAAAAGTACCCACATTTTGCGTAATATTGTACCAAGTTGTATGGCGCATCATTGCTTTACGGTGACCATCTTTGTCATTTTTATAGTATTCATCAAGAGCGGGCATAATTGAATACATGAAACCAGGGGCGTGGGCTTTAGTTGCTCCTACCCGGCTGGCAAAAACTGTGAATGAACGCCAAAAAATTCGATTAATTATTTTCTTGTCTGTCGGTGATACATCTTTAGTTAATTTCATGAGAAAAAGTCCTCCTCTTCTTGTTCAGCAGCTGTTTCAGTATTCTTGGTCTGATTTTCATTATGTGGCATAGCCACCATTTCTTTTTGCTTATTTTCAATGTCCATGATTTGCTTATCACGGATCCATTGAATAACAACAATAATGATGCCGACCGCAGCCACAGCGACTGATGGCAAATTCATATATGCAGCTAAGATAAAACCTAAAAAGTAGTATGGTGAAAGTTGCTTACTCCATAACATTCTCATCAAGATAGCAAAACCAACGGCAGGGAGCAATCCACCGGTTGCTGCCAAACCAGCCATTAGGTTGGCAGGAATTTTCGCAACTAATTGTTGCACTGGACGAGCACCGGCTAAAACTGCGAAGAATGTAACTAATGAAAAGATAAAATAATTCAAAAACCACATCCCAAAATGAAGTCTGGTTAAGCCCTTAGAATTATCATCACTAGCTACTTTATCAACCAGCGGCGCAAAAATATTCATCACTACGTTCTTCATAAACATTAAGATAAATGCCGCAAAAACTCCGATGGGCACAGCTAAAGCCAAGGCTGCTTTCGTGTTAACCCCTAAAGTAATTGCAAAAGTAGTTGCCAATACTGTAGCAGTAACAGGCTCAGCCGAGAGCGCACCACCAATATCAACGGCGCCCATGAAAATAGCTTCAAGAGATGCTCCGATTAAGATACCGGTTCTCATATCTCCCATAATTAAGCCCATAATTGTACCAACCACTAATGGTCGCTCAATCATTGTTTGACCCCAGAGCCAGTTTCCGCCTAAGCAGATAAAAACACAGAGGGCTGCCAGAAAGGCTGTTTGTAACATAATTTACCTCCTTCAAAGTTAAGTCATTATTTGTTTTTCAATAAGGTTTTAATTGGTGTCTTAGCGTTACTTGGCACCACTTGGTTAAAGACAGGAATATCTAAACTAGCCAGTTCTTTTAAAGACTCTAATTCATCTTGCGACAGCATTAAGGTTGAAGAAAGCTGAACCGCATCATTGGCGTCTTTGGCAAAGCGGCCAACGTTAGCAACGTTTATTCCTTCAATATCCTTAACGTTTTGGGCAATTTTCAGTGCATCTTTAACGCTATTGGTCAGAGCAAAAATTCTCATATTGGCGCCCTTAGGATTGTTAAAAACTTTAATAGCATCATCAACTGTTCTAATTAGCAGTTTTTTACCCGTTGGCGTTGCCATTTTTAGCGTCATCTGGACCATTTGATTATTAGCTGCATTATCGTTAGCTACAATAATTCCTGGTGTATTCAGTTCTTTGGTCCAAACTAATGCAACTTGACCGTGAATTAAACGGTCATCTACTCTAAGTTGTGCAATCATTTTATTTCTCCTTATCCAAAAAATTCATCTTCTTGAGTGCTCGACTCATCACCATCATTAAGTTGAAACAGTTCAACTTGACTTTGATTAATTAAATCTTGCAAATGTTCTTTCGTAAGCTTTTCATTGTCTAAAAAGACTGCCAATACAACTGCAAGGTTGGTTTGAGTAACAATAAAAATGTCTTTTTCTTGGGCCGCCTTTAAAACAACTTTCTGATTTACACTACCTCCCTTTAAATCAGTAAAAATGACGGCTGGACGTTTAGCGTTTTGAATAAAATCCGTAATTTGCTTCGTATAATCAGATTTATCAACATACGCATCAATCACCTGAATCTTTTTTGCCATTCCCGTTAAAATATCAATGGAACTTTTTAAGCCGCTGGCAAAATGTCCGTGACTGGCAATTAATATGTCTGTCATCTTGTCACTCCTTTTCCTAAATCAATCATCACTAGCTCTTTAGCAAAAGACGTGCCAAGTAATGTAAAGCCCGAAATTAAGGCAATAAAAAAGAAGTGTTTAAAATCTAAATACTTCTTTTTGCAGTATTAAACACTTTTAAATGAACTGTTTAAACAACTCGTACAACAATGACATTTCATAACTAGAAACCTTAATGTTATATTTGATTTCAATAGGCTGAAAAATACTCTTGGTAATTTTAAAAAAGCCTTTTTCTTTGTCTGACTTGGGTTCAACTTCGACTTCAGTCGTGTTGTGCATCATTGAACGTTCAATCATCAGGGCAATGTGCATGTATAAGTTTAATTTAACCTTGCCATCTAACCTTAAATTATAAAAGTCCTCGTATTTTTTATTAATGGTTTCCACTTCACTTAAAACTACATCGGGATTTAAAAAACTTAAACGTTCAGAGATACCCTCTTTAGAAAAGAACCGCAGTAATTGGTTGTTGAAGTTCTCCATCTGCTTTGAGGTCAGATAAGGAGAAAGCCATTTTTTCAACTTGTTTTCACCACTGGAATCCAGTATGTCATATAGATTCATGTGGTTAAATTTAACTTTTTCCGTTAAATCAATAGTAGTCAACACAAATAAAGTTCGGTCAAAGTAGGACCATTTTTTGCCGGCAATTTTTTCTTTTAGTGAATTATAGCCTAAGGGGATCACCTTTATGCTGGCGGGTAAATAGTCCCGAATGATATCACTAATTTTCTCAGCTATACCAAAACCGGAAATACACGAGACTAAGATGTTCATTGACTGAGAAAAGCCTTCGTAATATTTGACCCCAATGTCATAGTCTTTATCGGCCTTTTCTGCAATTTGTTTAAAAGGTAAATTCTGCTTCATTTTGAGTGCTAAATCTAAAGCAGTTAAAGTCGTCAAATTATTGACGACTAATAAATCACCATCTAATTGTGCACTGATTTGACTATAGAGTTGGCTCAGCGATCCCATATCAACCATTAATATGAAACCATTAGTGGTATTAAAACTGCTGATCAACTTATTAGCTTCATTAATAATTGTCGCAATGTCGGCATCAATAGGCATATCAATCGCATCAAAAACATAATTGCCGCATAGGGAATTTACCACAGCCTGAATGCTGGTTGCCGTGCTTTCTCCATGTGCCACCATTAATCCGCGCAGCTGAATATTTTCATCCACGTGATCACTTAAAAGTAATGCTAAAATTAATGCTAAACTGGTTTGACTTTCCTCATCAAGAACGGATAATTTTTCATAAAATTTACTGGCAACATGCAGCGATCTTGGTAAATGAGTAGTTATAACTTCTGTGAGTTTTTCTTTGTCGCAGTTGGGTTTAAAATGGCGCTCATACAGAACATACATGACCGGTTCCAAATAGTCCGTTTTATTCAAGCCGTACTGGTTGGTGATGATTTTTTTAAAAAGATAGTTGTGTTGCACATGCAATCCTGATGCCAGCATCCCTTGCGTAATAAATTTATTAAGCGCCTGAATCTGTAAACGACAGGCATTTAAATTGGCATTGGTAAAATCCGTGCTAAGTTTTTGTAAAGAAGAAGTTATTTCTAATAGTTTCGCGGTCAAACTAATACGTGGTACATACTGGGCTTTTTCATTAGGATCAACTGTCAAGGCACCATAATCTTTAAAATGCGGCAAAGAAGCCAAATCCAAGTCTTTTAGTTTTAAGGTGATTGTTTCCGAACTACTACTGTCATGATAGGCTGTGGCACAAGAAACTTTCACAATATTTTTCAAATAGCCGATATTACCAGTATGCTTTAGCTGTAAAAGTGCTGAAACTACCTTTTGGTCAATTACAATTTTTTTATTTATCTTATGAGCTTCATGCAAAAATAGCGAATTAATTAGTTGCAGCCGTTCATCAATTGGACGCTCAATATAATCCGGTAATTTTATGCGGACAGGAATGCGTCTCAAAAATGTGGGCAACAAAACAGCTTCCGGCTTTTCGGTTGTTGCCATAATCAACCTGACATTTGCTTTACAAGCGTGAGCATTATCGCCCATTTTGTAAAATTCGCCAGAATCAATAAAGCTAAAGAGTTTTTCTTGATTTTCACTACTGAGCCTGTGTACTTCATCTAAAAACAAATAGCCGCCATCGGCTTCTTTTAATAATCCCTCTTTATCCGTGTCTGCACCGGTAAAAGCTCCTTGAACATAGCCAAAGAGCATACTGGACACAAGTTCAGGGTTATTGGCATAATTGGCACAGTTTAAAACGATGTACGGAGCCTTTTCGCCAATCACGCCTATTTCCTTAGAATATGTGTATAATTTACTGGCTAAAAAGCTTTTTCCTACGCCTGACTTACCGGTAATCAAGACGTTTAACCCAGCAGGTGGATAAGCAGCCGCCGCACTAATTTGTGCGATTGCCTTTTTAAGCGAGCCACTATTTCCTATCACGTTCTTAAAAGCTGCTTGATCAGAAAAATTGGCAGCAGAAATTTTAGCCCACCTAACTGGTCTTTGAGTAATTTTTTGTACTTTCTTGTCTTTAAGCAATTGATTTAAATAGTGACTAACTACTGATCTGGATAAATTTAGTTTCTCAGCTAGTTCGCTGGTCGCAATTGTCACGTTATCCGGTAATTCATCTAATTGCTTTAGTACTCTTTCTTTAGCTGCCTTCATGTTTATCTCCCCCATGTTTTTATTATCTGTATTATAACGATTAAAAAGAGCGCTTACTAATCAATTTTGGCAGAAGTTCATAAAGTAGAATTGTTTTGGCTATTGCTGAACCTGCTACTTGAGAAATGCTAAAAGATGCTTCTATAGCGGGTTTCGTAAATCGGCGGCAAAATTTTACTACTTATATCACTAGAACTTTTTTGCTCCAATATCTAGCAAGATTTTATTTTTAAACTAAATAAAAGTAAAATTAATACTTGACTTTAATTTTTTATTTTTTTATAATGCGATTATCGAAGTTGGAGGTAAGTTTTAATGATTACTTTTAGTAAACAGCTAAATAATCGTTATTACCTTAGCTACTATAGATAAGTGTTTGGGTTCATCTAGATGAATTCAAACGAAACTCAAGTTTGAATTTATCTATGATGGCTAGGCTCTTTTAGTATGGTTAGCCACATAGCTTTCTAAGTGGCTAACCACACCCAATCATTTTGGCAATTTAATTCCTGTGTACCCGCTTAGAAGTAAGTGGGTATTTTTTATGGAGGCACAAGATGCATTTGAGAAAATTAGTTGCAGGAATTACAATTATAGGATTGATGACGTTAGGCGGTTGCAGCAGTAAAAAAGCAGACAAATCCGCCACTGAAGTTAAACATGTCGGTGTGTTGCAAGTAGTGCAACACCCTTCTTTAGACAAGGCATACAAAGGTTTCAAAAAAGGACTAAAAGAAGAAGGCTTCGTTGAAGGCAAAAATCTCAAGATTGATTATCAGAATGCGCAAAATAATCAAGATAATTTAAAGAGTATGAGTGAAAAACTAGTCAACGAAAAGTCCGATTTGATTTTAGGTATTGCAACACCAGCTGCTCAGAGTGTGGCTAATGCTACGCAAAAAATTCCTACTGTTGTTACCGCAGTTACTGATTTAAAAGCAGCCAAACTCGTTAATTCAGATGAAAAACCGGGCAGGAATATTACGGGAACAACAGATATGGTATCAATTAAACGCCAGATTAAGTTGCTGCTGTCAATTGTGCCGAAAGCTAAAACTATCGGTATCATGTACAACGCAGGTGAATCAAACTCCAAAATTCAGGCTGACTTAGCAACAGCTGCACTGAAAAAGGCAGGAGTGAAAGTTTTAATTAAAACAGCAAATACGACTAACGATGTCCAACAAGTAACAGAAACTCTGGCTTCAAAAGTTGACGGTATTTTCGTTCCTACTGATAATACCTTTGATTCAGCAGCTTCAGTAGTTGGCAAAGTAGTTAAAGAAAAGAAAGTTCCTTTAGTAGCAAGTTCAGTTGATCAAGTTAGAACTGGTGGTTTGGCCTCAATCGGAATTGATTACGAACTACTAGGCGAACAAACTGGCAAAATGGCTGCCAAAATTTTATCTGGTAAGGCTAAACCAGCGAACATGCCGGTCGAAAAAGCACATGATATGAAATTAGTGGTAAACAAGAGCATGGCCAAGGCACTGGGAATTGATCCCAAGTCAATTAAAGCTCCTAAATAATTTTTTGTAAGACGTTTAAAAGACCGCACAGAAGCGGTCTTTTAATTTAAGGAAAAATATAATTAAACACAATTTTTAAAATAATACTTTATTATTTCTTGACATTTTCTTCTTTATTTTTTATAATCTTCTCATTAAGGTTGGAGGTTGATCTTAATGAAATATTATATTAAACACGTCTCACAACTGAATAATCGTTATTACTTTAGCTATTTTAGATAGGGTTTGGGTTCATCAAGATGAATTCAAACCAGATTCAAGTTTTGAATTTATCTATGATGGCTAGAGTCCTTTAGTTGCGGTTAGCCACATAGCTTTCTAAGTGGTTAATCACAATTGATTATTAATCAAAATAATAACTTGTACACCCACTTAGGAATAAGCGGGTGTTTTTATGTTACTGATAGTTAGATGGAGGAAAAGAAAATGCGGATCAAAAAAATAGTCATGGGAATAACTTTAGCGGGATTATTACTGCTAGGAGGCTGCAGCAGCAAAAAAACCGGCAGCACTTCAACTGTTAAACATGTGGGAATTTTGCAAGTAGTGCAGCACCCGTCTTTAGATGAAGCCAACAAAGGTTTTAAGGAAGGCTTAAAAGAAGAAGGTTACGTTGAAGGTAAAAATCTCAAGATTGATTACCAAAATGCCCAAAACAGTCAAGACAATTTAAAGAGTATGAGTGAAAAACTGGTTAATGAAAAATCAGATTTAATATTGGGTATTGCGACACCAGCAGCACAAAGTGTAGCTAACGCTACGCAGGATATCCCAATCGTGGTTACTGCTGTAACCGACCTAAAGGCGGCTAAACTGGTTAATTCAGATGCTAAGCCGGGGCGTAATGTTACGGGTACAACCGACATGGTTTCAATTGATAAACAAATCAGACTGCTTTTATCAATTGTGCCTAAAGCTAAAACAATCGGGATTATGTACAATGCTGGTGAAGCCAATTCCAAAATTCAGGCAGACTTAGCTATTAAGTCACTTAAAAAAGCTGGCGTTAAGGTCGTAGTTAAGACGGCTAATACCACTAATGATGTTCAACAAGTAACAGAAACATTAGCTGGTAAAGTCCAAGGCATTTATGTTCCTACAGATAATACCTTTGCCTCAGCTTCTTCAATTATTGGTAAAGTAGTCAAAGAAAAGAAAATTCCTTTAGTTGCCGGTTCAACTGATCAAGTAAAAACTGGTGGTTTGGCTTCTATCGGAATTGATTATGAAGCTCTTGGTAAACAAACTGGCAAAATGGCTGCCAAAATTTTATCTGGTAAGGCAAAACCTAAAGATATGCCAGTTGAAAAAGCTACAGATCTAAAATTAGTTGTTAATAAAAAGATGGCTAAAGCCCTTGGAATTGACCCTGCTTCAATTAAAGCACCTAAGTAAATTAAAGAAAGGCAGCGTGAATCAATAGTTATGTTAAATACATTTTGGGAGTTATTACTTTCGTCTACTTCGCAGGGACTACTCTGGTCGTTGATGGCTATCGGGGTCTACTTAACTTTCCGTATTTTAGACTTAGCCGATATGACAGCAGAAGGCAGCTTTCCCTTAGGAGGAGCCATTGCCACCATGTGCATAATTAAGGGAGTTAATCCTATCTTAGCAACTGGCGCTGCATTTATTGGCGGCTTAATTGCCGGTTTGGTTACAGGCATTTTGAACACAAAATTGCGTATACCTTCTTTGTTAGCAGGAATTATCACTATGACTGGACTATATTCAATTACTTCCAGAGTAATGCAGAATGCTGCTAATGTTTCACTACTTGGCAAAGACACGGTTTTTACCATAGCTCAAAACTGGGGGTTAAGTCGTAATAATGCTGTGATTGCAATGGGACTGATAATAGCACTTTTAGTGATCTTCTTATTAGTCGTTTTCTTCAAAACAGAAATAGGCTTGGCTATGAGAGCCACTGGTGATAACCCTCAAATGAGTGCTGCCAACGGCATCAAAACTCAGGGAATGAAAATTTTAGGTTACATGATTTCTAACGGCTGCATTGCCCTATCCGGCGGACTGTTATCACAGAATAACGGCTTTGCGGATTTAAACTCTGGTGTAGGTACTCTGGTTATTGGACTGGCTTCAATTATTATTGCAGAAGTACTTATTAGGAATCTGCCAATTGGCGGTCGTTTACTTACATTAGTTGTAGGCGCGATCATTTACCGCTTAATTTTAGCTCTGGTATTCCAAATGAACGTTGAACCGTCTGATGCCAAATTAGCTTCAGCCTTAGTTCTAGTGGTCTGTTTAACGTTACCTAATTTCCATTTACCACACAATCTAAAAGGAGGAAAAAAAGATGCCGGAAGTACTAAAAATTAAAAACTTACATCAAACATTCGAGCGCGGAACTGTAAACGAAAATCGGGTACTGCGCGGAATTGACCTTAATTTAGAAGCAGGCGATTTTGTAACTATTATTGGTAGTAACGGTGCTGGAAAATCTACGCTGCTTAACAGCATTGCCGGAACGCTGCCCATTCAGGAAGGACAAATAGTTTTAAATGGTAACGACATTACCAAATTGCCTGTAACTAAACGTGCCCAAAATATCAGTCGCGTCTTTCAAGATCCCAAAATGGGGACTGCAGTGAGACTGACCGTCGAAGAAAACTTGGCTTTGGCAATGAAAAGAGGTCAACGACGCGGTTTTCGTCCCGGAGTAAAAAAACAGGATAGAAAATTTTTCAAAAAACAGCTTGCCCAACTTAACTTAAATTTGGAAAACCGTTTGGAAACTGAAATCGGACTTCTTTCTGGCGGTCAAAGACAAGCAATTACACTCCTAATGGCTACTTTGCAAAGACCAGATTTGATTTTACTGGATGAGCATACTGCGGCTCTTGATCCACAAACTTCAATAACGGTCATGCAGCTAACAGAGAAATTAATATCAGAACAACACCTAACTGCTTTTATGGTTACCCATAACATGGAAGATGCAATCCGCTATGGCAATCGTTTGATTATGTTGCATCAAGGTCGTGTTGCAATTGACTTAGCCGGGGAAGATAAGCAAAACTTGACTGTGCCTAAGTTAATGGAATTGTTCCAAAAGCACGTTGGTTCTGAACTTGAAGACGATGCGATATTGTTGGCATAAAAACAACTAGATTTAATTAATAAAAAGCTCTGCCTTTTGAATTTGGTATTCAAGACGCAGAGCTTTTTTGATACAAGCATAGCGGCTAACTCATAGTCCATACCACCAATAGCACAGTATAAAACAAGACAATTGTGCCAATAGGCATTAGAAATGCAAACTTGCAGATATCTTTAATTTTATGGGCAAATAATTTACAAAGCAAAAATCAGACAACAAAAAAGCCCAGGAATTTTATTTCCTGAGCATTAAGACAATTGTCGATAATCTAAACTTTATAAAAAATATGACTAAAATTCTAATTAAGTTTTATTAACCCAAAAGCTCTTAGAATGCCTATACAAATGATCACAAAGCCCAAAATTATGTACAGCCAATCATAAACGCCCGTTCTTTTTTTAGTAATAAAACCTGTAATAAAAAGCAGAAAGCCGACTGCAAGAGTAATATAATTGTCTATACCCATTTTGGTCACCATTTTCTATTTTAAAACACCAATTCCGTATCCAAGTATTCCTACTCCAAACAGAATAAAGATTAGTATAATTGGACTCACTCTCTTTTTCAGTAAATACATCATCAACAGAGTTAATCCTAAAGAAAGTAAACCCGGACATAATTGATCGAGAATATTCTGCACGGTGGTAATGGTGGTTTTGCCATTAAGGGTAGTTTTTGAAACTACGAGTGGGACATTAATTGTCGTCCATTTGTTGACTAGCACTCCCATGATAAACAATCCCAGAACAGTTGCACCTTCAGTCAATTTCTTTAAAAAGTTTCCCGAAAGTTCTTGAACTAACGACATACCTTCATTCAAGCCAAGTTTTAAGCCGTACCATTTAATTCCTAAACGAACGATGTTAAAGACAACAAAAAATAGAACAGGTCCCAGCCAAGAGCCTTGTAACGCCAAAGTAGCGCCCAAAGCAGCTAATATAGGTCTTAATGTTCCCCACATCACCGGGTCGCCGACCCCACAAAGTGGACCCATTAAACCAACTTTCAAACTGTTAATAGTTCCAACGTCAATATCTTCTCCTTGGGCCTTAGCTTGTTCCAAAGCACTGGTCAAGCCTATAACAGGACCAGAAAATGCGGGCGTAACATTAAAGAATGTGTTGTGCCTTTTCAAAGCGGCAACTTGTTCTTCTTTTTTCTTATATACCCTTCTAATTGTGGGAATCATGTCAACACAAAACGCTAAAGCATGAATTCTTTCGTAGTTATATGATGCTTGTTGAAAATTTTCAAAGACAAAAGTTTGAAAAATATCTTTCTTAGTTAATTGATTTTTGATTTTCTTCTCTACCATAATAAATCTCCAAATTTAGTCTTCCAATTCATCTTCGGCTAATTCAGTATCAGGATCTGCGGCTGCAGAATTCGCTGGAACTGTCTTTTGTGAAAATTGCGGGTCTAATTGAACGTAGATTAGTGCTAATATCAAACCCACTGCACCAAAGGCAAGTAAACTAAGCTTTAAATAACCGCTTAAAACAAAGCCCAAGTAAAAGAATGGCATTAAATACTTCACATACATCATGTTTAAAATCATCGCATAACCAACAGTTACGATAAAGCCGCCTGCGACAGCCAAACCACCGGTAACGACATCTGGTAAAGAATTCAAAGCATTTTGAACCATTGTCGGATTTACAAAGGCTGCAACTAGTGTAGTCGGAATTGACACTCTCAATGCTTGGAAGATCAAAGCAGAAAAGTGGAGCCATTCAATAGCTCTAAAGTTGGCCTTTTCAACTTCTCTGTCCGAAGCATGTTGAAAGAAGACAGTACACGTACGAACGATAACTGTTAATACTTGTCCAGCAGCAGCTACAGGAAGGGCTATAGCAATCCCTTTAGTAATGCTTTGATGACCAATAATTACTAAAATGGTGGAAACAGTGCTGGCCAAGGCGGAATCGGGTGATTGAGCTGCACCGACGTTCATCCAACCTAAAGCAATGAGTTCCAGTGTCCCACCTAAAATAATGCCTTTAACAGGATCGCCTAAAATAAGACCCATCACGGAACATGCAATTAAAGGACGATGAGTTTGGAATTCGTCCAAAACACTTCCACAGCCTACAATAGATGACCACAAGAAAACTAAAATAATTTGAAATGTTGTCATGTTTATTCTCCTATTTAATTAGACCACAGACTTTTAACTAATTAGTTTAAGAATATCCTTTTTAGGATCATCAGCTAAAACTCGTAAATCTAAATTTACACCTAATTTATCCAGCTCTTTAAAAGCCTGTACATCTTCTGGGGTCACAGATACTGCTTTTGTTATTTGCTTTTTACCTTCGGCGTAACTTAAACCACCAATATTGATTGACTTCAACGGAATTCCGCCCTTTACCAACTCCAATACTTCTGAAGGATTGGTAAACAAATAGAAAACTGTATCATTTTGATATTTGGGGTTGTTATAAACGGCTATTGCTTTGGGCACATCAACTACATTAACTTTCATCCCCGCCGGAGCAGCCTGTTTGACTAAAACCTTACGGATTTTATCGTTAAATACTTCTTTACTAACCACAATTATTCTTTGTGCATTAGCTAACTTAGCCCATACAGTAGCAACTTGACCATGTATTAACCGGTCATCAATTCTAGCAAATTTGATAATCATTAAAAATCATCCTCCTCTTCTTGTTTTTGCATTTCTGCACTTAAAGCTGTGGTAAAGGTGCCAGAATCCTGCAAAATTCCTTTAACAATATCTGTAATTGAGGTGCTATTCATCTTAGTTACAATTTCTAATAAAATTGGCAGCGACATTCCCGCTATTACATCTTTTGCTTTTCCCTTTAAAACCAAACTGGCCGCAGCATTATATGGTGTGCCAGAATATAGATCTGTCACGATTAAGATTTGATCACTGGTAATGCCAGAGCTGGCAGTGATAATTTTGTTACAAACATCTTCAAGACCGTCTCCGGGAGCAAATGTTAAAGCTATCAAATCCTCGGCTTTGCCAAAGATCATTTCCACAGCTTCTTTAAAAGCAACACCTGTTTTACCATGACCAATTAAAATAACTTTCATCTTTAACCCCTTGATTTTCCACCTGCAACATTAATTGTGACCCCAGTAATATAACTGGCTCTGTCAGACAAAAGGTAGCTCACTAAATCTGCTACTTCTGACAATTTGCCACTTCTGCCAAGGGGAGTGGTTGAAGTACTTGAATAACCTTTTCTTAACTGTTCAACAGTGATATTTCTGGTATATGCTAGGGCTTCTTCATAAGAAGGTGTCCGCAAACCAGTTGCCTCTAAAATGCCCGGTGCAACACCAACGACACGCACATTAAATCTGCCTAATTCCTTTGCCCATGATCTGGTAAAACCATTAATTGCGCCCTTGGTTGCAGAATAAATGCTTTGTCCTTGGGAACCTTCAAGTCCAGCTTCTGATGACATGTTCACAATTACGCCCTTTTGCTTTTGCACCAATTCACGGGCAACGGCTTGGGATAACAAGTAAACGCTTTGTACATTTACAGCAAACATCTTTTTAAAGTCATTTAAGTGCATCTCATATTTACTTTCTGGTTCTTTTTCGTCAACCAGTAATCTTGGTAAATTGATGCCGGCATTATTTACTAAGCCATCAATCTGACCAAATTTAGTTTTAGTTTGATTAATAACATTAGTAACATCTTCAGGTGAAGTGACGTCACATTTTACGTAAAGCAAATGATTATCATTGATTTGGGATGGATTTAAATCTGCATCAACAACATTGGCACCGTTTGCTAGTAATTCTTTCACAATTGCATCGCCAATTCCCGAAGAACCACCAGTTACAATGTATGTTTTCTTAGCCAAATCAATCCAATTTTCCATATTATTATCTCCTTTTAACAAATGTGAATAATAAATTTAGTATTTTTGTTAGCGCTATCTTAACTAAAAATATAGCAACTAATGGGGTAACATTCAATAATATTGTGGTAATTTTCACAAATGTGATTTATAATAAAAGCGTATTTAAAATTTTATTGTTAAATTAAAAAGGTCAATATACTATGGAAGAAAATTTAATAAACCAACTCATTTCAGTTTCAAAGCTTTATTATATAAATGGTCTTACACAAGAAGAAATTGCAAAAAAAGTCCATATTCATAGAAGCCAAATCAGCAGAATGTTAAAAGAAGCTAGAAAGCTCGGGCTGGTAAAAATAACAGTTACTTCAGGTTCGCAAGATTTTACCGACCTGCAAGACTTCCTTGTGAAAAAATTCAATTTAAAAGAGGCTCTAATTGTGCCTGAAAATATTAATGATTTAAATTTAAAAACTCTGGGCAATTTTGCGGCCAATTATCTCGCAAGCACAATTAGCAGCAATTCAATTGTGGGTATTTCTTGGGGCAGGACATTAGCGCATGCCTTTCAGGCCATGCCAGCTAAAAGCGAAAAGCACGGTATCGTGGTTGTCCCTTTAGTTGGTGGACCAGCAGGGAGACTCAAGAATGATTATCAGTCGAATCGTTTGGCTTACCTTTTGAGTGAAAAACTAAACGCAAAAAGCGAAACACTCAATTGTCCTGCGATAGTCAGTTCTCAGAGTTTACAAGATGAATTAATGTCTAACCCTAATAATCAGCTTATTTTTAACCTCTGGCAAAATCTTGACTATGCCATTGTCGGTATTGGTAGTAATTTAATAATTGATATGGAACAGTGGCAGGAATTTTATAAAAATTCTAGTTTCGCCACCATTTTCAGTGAAACTAATGCCGTAGGCGATATTCTTTCCCGCCCCTTTTCTGAGAATGGTAAAATTATCAGTTCATCCAAATATCATATTATTAGCATGAACCTGGACGAGCTGAAAAAAGTCCCAACCGTTATAGGAATCGCATGTGGCAAAAATAAAATAAAATCAATTTTAGGTGCTCTCAACGCCCATATTTTAGATGTTCTAATTACTACGGATATTACCGCGTTGGGTATTCGTGATTTATGTAGTTAAATCACATTTGTGCAATAAAGCTAAATCATATTGCAATTGCAGTAAATATTTATTAGTATCATTTGTGAAGTTAGCGCTTTCTGTTTTTTAGCATTAAGGAGATTAAAAATGGTTTTAAGCAAAGCTTTACGATTATACGGCAAAGACAATATGAAAATTGATGAGGTCTCATTACCTGAAATAAAAGACAATGAGATCCTGGCTGAAGTTATGTCCGATTCAATGTGCATGTCTTCTTGGAAATTAGCCAAAGAGGGTGAGGATCACAAAAAGACGCCTAATAATTTAAAAGATCATCCCATTATGGTGGGACACGAATTTTCAGGCAAAATTTTAAAAGTTGGTTCTAAGTGGCAAGATCAGTTTCACGAAAATGAAGACTTCGTTGTGCAACCAAATTTAGCTAGAGACGACACACCATTTGTCCCGGGCTATTCATATCCTTATATTGGCGGTGATGCGACTTACATCATTATTCCGAATGAAGTGATGGAATTAGGCTGCCTCATTCCATTTAAGGGCGATTCTTATTATGAAGGTTCTTTATGTGAGCCGGTCAGCTGCGTCATTGCTGCGTTTGACGCCCAATACCACCTCATTCCCCATACTTACAACCACAAAATGGGAATTAAAGCAGGCGGCAACATGTTAATTGTGGGCGGAACCGGACCTATGGGGCTGCTGGCTATTGATTATGCACTTCACGCTGATACCAAACCTAAACGACTAGTTGTAACCGATATTGATCAGGCAAAATTAGATAGGGCTAAGGAACTCTACCCGTCAGACGAAGTCGAAGTTCATTTCGTCAATACTAAGGGCTTGTCAATTGACGAACAAGAGAAATTATTGAATGCCAAAGTAAATAACGAAAAATACGATGACTTGTTCTTAATGATTAGTGTCAAGCCACTGGCTGAAATGGCTGGGCGTTTAATGAATACCGATGCCTGCCTTAACCAGTTCGCTGGACCAGTCGATAAATCATTTTCTGCTGACCTCAACTTCTATGATATCCACTACAACTTTACCCACGTTGTTGGTACTTCGGGTGGTAATGCAGAAAACGAAGCTAAAGCAGCTAAATTAATTGCCGAGCACAAATTGGACGTGGCCAAAGTCATTACTCATGTCTTAGGTCTAAACGCTGCTGCTGAAACCACCTTGTCACAACCTGAAATTGGTGGTGGCAAAAAGCTGATTTATACCCACAAGAAATTTGATCGGATAGAGTTAGCTAAAGTAGACCCTGATTCAGAGTTAGGTAAGATTCTCAAAAAGCACAACGGCATCTGGTCCCACGAAGCAGAACAGTGGATTTTAAATAATATGCCGGACATCTAAATTCCCTTCTAAAATAAAATTTTCAAAAATCAAGCACAGAGGAAACTACTTGCAAGTTAGCAATACTTTCTTAAAGCTTGATTTTTTTAATATAAAAAGCACCCTGGAAAAAGGGTGTTTGAAATTTTCTTTAATCTTTTTGCTCTAATAAAGTCCAAAAATTTTCTGCTAAAAACTCTTTTAAGTCACTGGTATCACCTTTTTCAAATAAACTGACACTATCATTATTCATTACCAGCGTACTGCTGACCGTGCCCAATGCTTTAGTTTCAACCTTATTGCTTTTGCTTGGTGCTAAAAGTAGCAGAAATCTTTTTACTCTGACCTCGTCATAATCCATTGCCTTCATTTTCACCACTGTCTGCAGCTGGCACACAGCAACGTAAGCCTTTCTGACAGCCGAACTACTGGCGTGAACAAGAGCTAAACTGCTATGGGGAATACCCACGGGAGACTGGTTAATACGTTTAAATAATTTTTGCGCCACCTGCTGCGAATCAATAATTATAGCTGAAGGCAGTAAATCTATAACGCCTTTAATGACCTCTTTAAGAGTTTGTTCTTCATTATTTTGATACGTAAAAAGTTGCACATTATCAACTAAATCAAGATAAAGGTCAAGTTCCTTTTTTCTTTCTTGCAGCTGTTTCAAAGCCTGCTGACTATTATCCTGCTTAAAATTAGCATTCTGATATTGATAAGTCCGCAAGTAATTTCTTATTTTTTGCGCTTCATCATTTAGGAGCAAGGGACTGACAAGTAGATAATCCCTAGCAAACCCGGGTAAATCAACCGTAGTCAAAATAATGTCGTAATTTGCCAGTTCAATTTGATTTAACTTAGTTATTTTAGTCGTATCAATTTGAGTGAGTTCTGGAATTTCTTGTTGCAGTCGGCTCTTTAAGATTTGTGATGTTGAAAAACCATTTTCGCAAATTACCAGGGCACTTAGGCCTTGACGATATTTATGGTTTTCAATTTCATTGGCAAAATACAAAAGCAATAGTTGTTTTTCGTACTGATGAAGCTTTTTATTTGTAAATACTTCAGCCCATTTTTCACTAATAACAGTGATTAGCTTTTGGTACTTTTCGGTTAAATAGGTAATTGACTCTAAACTATTCTCAGGCAACACAGGCTGTGATTTCTGCAACAGGCTTTTTATATGAAGGGTAATTTTTTCAGAAAAATCTGGATTACGTGTAAAATCCCAACCATAGGCAGTAGATACCAACGATACGAACTCCTTAACTTGAAGTGAAAGTGATAAATCCATGTCATCAATATTACTAGGAGCTTTTATCCGATCACTATTTTGCAATTGCAGTGCCAGAAAGTTGATTTCATTCTCGGTTAACTTGTGGCCAAGATCATGATATTTTAGTCTTGTTAAAAAATCATTTACCAGTTTGACATATTTAGGCTTTATATTATTGTCTACTGTATTAGTTAAAACGCAACCATTCTTAAAACGGTATAACGATAAAGAAAACATTAAAACTAAAGAGATGGTCTGTCTGTCATAAATTCCTGTAAGTTGAGGCAAAACACAATCTGCTAGAGTTTGATAACATTCTAATAAGAGATCAGTAGGAATAAGAACGGCAAACAAATTACCCGATATTTCCTTATTTGCTAATCCTTGTAAAAATTGATATTCATTTATTTCTTGCAAAACTATTCTGCAAAAAAGATATCTGCGGATTTCTTCGGAACCACTAATTACAATTCCCACGCCTTTTTTTCGTATTAGTGATAAGCCATAGTCTTTCAATGATTTAGCGACCACATCCAGATCCCTTTGAATTGTGCCCTGGCTCACTTCCAGAGTTAAAGCCAAATTATTAATCTTCATTTCGGCAGTGCTTAATAGTAAGATGCAAATTACTGCATTCTGTCTTGAAGAAGTGGATAAATATAGTGTATTTTTCTGCCCCGCCAAGCTTATTTCTATATTATTTAATGTTGCAGCACTACCCTCAACTTGATAAATACTATTTTTGCTGGTCAGTACTGCTCCTTCTTGCCGTAAACTTGGTCTTAAATCAGCAAATTCTCTGTATAACGTTCTCTGGCTAATACCAAGTTGTTGTTCCAATTCAGCTAAAGACAGGCCATTTTTATTATTAATTAACTTTAACAAAATTTTCTGTTGTCGCTCTGTAAATACAACCATTTTTCTACTCTTGCTAAATATGCGATAATACATTTAATTAAGAAAACAGCCATTAATATGATTAAACTATATAATGGCTGTTTTTAATACATTAAATTAATTTATTTTTTAAATTCTGCTGATATTTGAGTAGCAATTTCACCAATCAAATCTTGATCTTGCAAGCTGGTTGTTTCCTTAACTACTTCAGCAAATTTATTCTGGATTAACTGTTGTAGTTTGACACTTTCATCATCACTTGGAACATCAAACTGGTATATTTTAGCTACGGTTTCAAGCAACTTGTCATACTTTAATCCCCGTTTCTTAGCTTCACGAATTGGTCTGATAAATCTTTCATCATAACCTAACTTGCGAATTGGGGTGCGTCCGACACGCGCTATAGTATCGGAAATGTATGGATTTTCAAAACGCTGAATGATTTTCTTTTGGTACTGTGCATGTTGAGCAGGGTCAAAATGCCATTTAGCAATTAGCAGAATGCCAGTTTCTTGTAAAACACCTTTTAGCTGGTTTAATACTCGTTCATCCTTAATTGCTTCGCCAATATTGGTGTAGCCTAAAGTTTTTCCAGTGTAGGCAACCGTAGCATGCCCAGTATTAACCGAAAATAATTTGCGCTCAATATATGGTTCCAAATCAGGTGCATAATCAACTCCAGTTAATTTTAAAGATGGATTAGCCATCTGAGATTCATCAACTATCCATTCTTTAAACGGCTCCACTGAGACAAGCAGCGGATCATCATGCTTTTGTAAAGGAACAATACGGTCTACAGCTGCATTGGGAAAGCCAATATAGTGCTCGCAGTATTCTTTATCATCTTCGTTTAAATGCTGATAGACTTCCTTTTTTAATAATTGTGAACCGCCAATCATATTCTCACAAGCTATGCAATCAAGTTTTTCTTCATTGCCACTATTCTTACGGGCACTGATCCCTTGTGCAATCAGTGGAGCAATAAACTGCAAAATCTTGGGTCCAATAGCAGTCGTCACTAAATCTGTGTGAGCAATGGCAGTGACCACTTCTTCTGGATTTTGACCATTATTTATGCCACAAACATTTTTGACAGTAATTCTCTGTTGCCCTTCTGCAGCCAGTTCAATGGTGTATTCTTTACGTTTATTAAGTTCGTTAATGATGGTGTCGTTAACGTCAACAAATGTAATTGCAAAATCATTAGCGGCCAGAGTCTCTCCAATAAAGCCTCTACCAATATTACCTGCTCCAAAATGAACTGCTTTCATCAATCTTTTGCTCCTTCCAATAAATCAATCACTTCTTGCTTTGATTGAGCGTTTGCTAAGTGAGCCACATTGTCAATCTGTCCACAAAATGATGCAATTTGTGATAAAACTTGTAAATGCTCATTATTAATACCCGCAATTCCAAAAATGGCAGTCACAATTTGCTTTTTTGCTGGATCATCTGAGAAGTCGATCCCTTCCGGAACTTGAATAAAAGCAATACCAGTTTTTTTGATGTACTTTTTCCCTTCTTCTGTACCATGGGGAATAGCAATGAAGTTGCCAACGTATGTGGAAAGCTCCTTATTACGAGCAATCATTGAGTCAATATAATCAGTGCTTACACAACCACCATCAACTAACAACTGTCCAGCTGCGCGAATTGCATCTTCTTTTGTGTCATATTTTTGGTTAAGTACTATCATATTTTGATCAAGGTTCATCATCTTACACATCCTCACCGTTTAAATAAAGAACTAGTTGTTTTAATTCTTTACTTTTTAGCAAATCATCAACCACAATCACTTGTGCTTTACTTATTTGACTACCTAACTGCTCTGCTACAGGTTTGGTTGTGATGAGCAGCTCATCTGCACTATCAACAACTTCGTCAAGTGCTTTTCTGGCAGCAACAAATTTCTGGTGAGTTTTGGCAAGTTCATCATTGAATAAGCTTACAGCCATGGTAGTTGAACCTATATTATTTTTCCCGCTGACGAAATATATTTTTTGGACTCTGTCAAAATCGATCTCGTCAAGAAGACTAGTAGTTCCAGCTGTATTCTTATCTGCGCCACTAGGTTTATTTTCTTTAGTTTCCTGCTTGAGCATTGCAGCAATTTCATCATAGCGACTGCTGCTCATAAAATTACCTACAGAAATGTGCATTGCATCTGGAGTTTGGGCAATAGCCCGATCTGCTAATTCTTTCTGTGTTACAACTAATAAATTAGGTTCAGGTTTAAGATCACGAATAGCAGTATTGGTAACTGAAATATCAGTAATTCCTTCTTTTTTTAATTTGTCACAAAGTAAAGATGCGCCCATTGCAGATGAACCCATTCCGGCATCACAAGCAAAAATAATCTTGTTAATCTTTCCAGATTTGCTGAAGTCCGCATTATTATTGGTAATTCCCTTGGACTCAGCTTTCATTTGCTCTACTTGTGCCTGCTTTTCTTCCAGGTCACCACCTAAAGATTTATCCCGCTTTAAAATGATTGCAGATAAAACAAACGAGACAACAGTTGCTACCAAAACTCCGGCTAGATTTGCTATATAGCTGCCTTTTGGCGTCATCAGCAAAATTGCAATAATCGAACCCGGTGAAGCAGCAGCTTTTAAACCAGCACCCAATAATTGGAACGTAAATGTACCTGAAACACCTGCTAAAATTGCCGGAATAATTAAAATAGGTTTCATTAAAATGTAGGGGAAGTATATTTCATGAACACCACCCAAAAAGTGAATGATGACTGCACCAGGAGCAGAAGACTTAGAACTTCCTTTGCCGTTAAGACAAAAAGCTAATAAAATTCCTAAACCGGGTCCAGGATTAGATTCCAGTAAAAATAGCATTGACTTACCCAGCTGTCCTGCTTGCTGGATACCCAAGGGAACCAAGATACCGTTACCGACAGCATTGTTTAAGAATAGAACCTTTGCTGGTTCAATAAAAATGTTGGCTAATGGCAATAAGTGAACGGAAATAATCCAAGAAACACCTTTAGCAGCTAAGTTACTCCCACTGACAACTAAAGGATTAATGATGGATTGGCCAATAATGGCTAAAATAATACCAATGATACCGGCAGAGAAATTTTTATAAATCATTTCAAAACCGGCTCTTATTTTATCTAAAAATAATTGATCAAATTTCTTAATGCACCAACCGCCTAAAGGACCCATAATCATCGCACCAAGAAACATTGGCACTTTGGCTCCGACGATAACACCGGTGGTAGCGATAGCGCCAAGAACTGCTCCGCGCTCATCATAGACCATTCGACCACCTACATAGCCAATCAGCAATGGTAATAAGTAATGCAGCATTGGATTAATCAACTCTGCAATATGTGCATTAGGGAACCAGCCGCCTGGAACCATGAATAAAGCAGTAATTAGGCCCCAAGCTATAATCGCTGAGATATTAGGCATAATCATACCCGAAAGCGCTGTGCCGAATTGCTGCACTCTAGTTTTGACTGATTTTTTACTTTTTACTGTATTTTGACCAGTAGCTAAACTTTCTTGTGACATCATTTTCCTCCTCTTTAAATCTATCTATCTTAATTCTATGGGAGCCTGTATACGCTTACAAGGAAATCTAGTGGCACTTTTGGCAGTAGTAAATTGTCAAAACGAATTAAGTAAGTTTTATTTAGTGAAAAAACAAATTTTTGATTTACGAATTTGTATATTAAAAAAGACTGTTTTACGCAAACAAAACGGTCTTTTGTGTTACTTTTGGTGCCAGCAAAATTGCTACATGTTACGCTTCTCATTATACAAAACGAAAGCGTGGCAAAATTGAATAATAATAACTTTCTTAGCCGTAATCAAATATTGTTACCTTTAATCAATTTTTTGACGAATTTTAGCAGCATCTTGGTTGGAATTGGCGGTTCACTAATTATCCGTGAATATTCAGATAATATCGTTATTAACGGCTTGATCTCAAGCATCAGTTCATTAGCACTTATTGTGAGTGTTTTATTTATCGGTTCCAAGCTTGATAACACTGACAAAAGGCGCATGCTTATCTGGATGTATATTTTACTGAGTTTATTTTTATTACTCCCTTTTACTTTCCCGCAAAAATACTTTGTACCTTTATACATTATGGTTGACCTTTGTATAACAATGTTTAGCTTAGTAGAAGGGTTATCTTTCACTGGGAATTTAAAGTCACTTTTGACTGATAATGCACTGGAGCGAACTATTAACCATAACTCTGTTGCTGGTCTACTCGGTAATATTGCCAGTGTGGCAGCGATGGCAGTTTTAATTTTTACTACCCGCAACTATTTGTCTTTTCTCTTGGTAGCAAGCGGCGGCTTTTTTATAAATATCTTTCTCTCTAATGCTTTACACCAGAACCACTTTACTAAAAACCAAAATAGTTTTAAAACCTTAACTCATCTCGTGACAGTTTGGCACAAAATAACTGCTAGCAAAGGCTTACGCGCCTCAGTTATTATTGCCATTTTTACCAGTGCTCTCCAAGCAGTATTTAACGGGCTGCTGATCTATTTCTGGAAAGCGATTGATCCTAACTACAGTCACGTCTACTGGTTACTAGTTGCCGTAGTCAGTGGTCTTTTCTTAGGTGCTATTCTTATTCGCTTTGATAATAGATTTTGGCTACTTAGTGCTTTAGTATTTATTACCACGCTGGCTTTAGGAATTTTCTTTTTAAACCAAACAATCGTTACTATGACTGTTATTACTGTACTGATATATGGCGAAACTTTACCAATCGCTAATTGGTGCAATAAAACTAGAATTAAAAGAACCGGTAAAGAGGTGCAGTCTTCCCAGTCAAGTTTCTTGCAGCTGGGGAGTGCTCTCTTGAATATCTTTTTTACTGTCGGAGTATCTGCAATTGCCAATGCTTGCCACCAACCAGCTCTTACTTTACTTGCTGCAGGAATTGCTCTTTTACTTGTTTTTAGCCTTCTTGGCAATAATGTGCAGAGGTATCGCCAAGAAATGATCAATTAAAAATTGGACAAAAAAATCAACCATTTCTCGTAATAGAAATGATTGATTTAAGTTAACTTTTTAAATTAATATGCTTCAAATAGTTATTATTCTTTTCTTCTGCGTTCAATCTCCGCACCTAAAAGACTCAAAATTAGTGCTGAAGCGCCTAAGAGAAGCATACCTACTTGAGATTTTCTATCTGAACCTGTCTGAGCCAAAGTTCTGGTCTTTTTACTTACACCAGTAGACTTATCTAGTTGTTCACGACCGTTATTTGGCTTACCAGTAGATTTCTTTTCTTTAGTTGCCTTTTTATTAGTCTTATGTGGTCCCTTCTTATTCTTATTCAGCTTTGAATTACCGCTAGAATTATGACTATTGTCATTGTCGCTTGGTTCCTGTCCTGGTTCTTTTCCCGGTTCCTTAGCACTTTGATCATTCTTCGTGTAAACGTAAACCACGTCCTGAGGTTGGCTGGTAAAGAATCCTGTGGCGTTATTAGGTCTAGTCTTTAACGTATAACCGGAAATAGCTTTTGTTTCAGTTTGATAGCCGTCACCAACATTACCGCTTAAAATAACATTAGGAGCGATTTGATTACCGTTTTCATCTTCATAATGAACCGTTACATCAGCGGCCTTAACAGGCGTTTTACCATTATTTGTTGGTTTTTGATAAATAAACATAATATCATCTACGTTTTCGCCTATCAGTCCTTTAGCATTTTTCGGCATAGCCGTTAAAACATAACCAGGAATTTCTTTGACTTTAGCTTCATAAGGAGTGCCGTATGTGCCAGTGTAGGTCTCATCAGGCGCAAGCGTCTTGCCCTTTTCATCTTGATAATGAGCTGTTATTGTAGTTTCACGCACGTACGTTTCATCTTTTGCACCAACTTGCCAATTTTTCATCAGTTCATCTGATGACCATTTTTCTGAGCCTTCAGGATCCTGCATTGTTTTCTTTCCAACATTTAACCAAGTTCCTGGTGTATCAAGACCCATAATTGAAACGAGTTTGTTTCCTTTTCCCAGTTTCAAAACTAGCAGGTTCTGGTGCCCTTTCAGCATATCATAGGTGTTACCATTATTACTCATATCAAAATTGCTGATATCTAGAGTCCTTAAGTTCGAAAGTTTAGGATATTTACCATCTACTTTAGGATTAGAGTAGAGATAGAACATTTGACTCATGCTTGTTACTTTAGAAGTATTGAAACTTGACAAATTCAAACCAACTAAACTATTCGTATCACGAAACATGTATGACATATCTGTAACATTTGCAGTATCAAAGTTGCGCAGGTCTAAGTATGTTAACTTATTACATCCTTGAAACATACTATTCATAGTTGTAACTTGAGAGGTATTAAATTTAGAGATGTTTAGGTCTTTTAGCTTTGTACATTTCATGAACATAAATGACATATCCGTAACTTTACTAGTATTAAAGTTAGAAAGATCAAGTGAGACAAGGCTGGAATCCCAACCGAATACTGAACTCGTATCGCTCTTATAAGAATAATACATACTAAACATTGCTTTCATATTTTCAACATTTTTAGTATCAAAACTGTGTACATCAATGTTAGTCAAACTTGCACAGTGATTAAACATATATGACATATCTTTGACATTAGAGGTGTCAAACTTGGTAACATTTAATTTTTCAAGACTCTCACACCCTGCAAACATCCATGACATATTTGTGACTTGGGAAGTATTAAAATTCTGCAAATCTAATTCTTTGAGACTTTTGCAACCAACAAACATATATGACATATCTTTGACTTGGGAAGTATCAAATTTACTTAGGTCAAGATCTTCGAGATTGGTACAGCGGTCAAACATACAATACATATTTTTAACATTTGAGGTATTAAAATGAGAAAGATCTACATGTTTAAGACTACTGCATTGACTAAACCAGGCATACATGGTGGTTGCTTCCGAAGTATCAACGTTTTCTAAACCTTCAATATCAGTTAGGCCTCTAAGACGAATAAAAACTGACTTAACATCGCCGACAACTTTAAAGTAGCCGTCAAAGGTTACCTTTTTTACATGCGTACACTCAGGGTCTGGTCCATCTTGACCTAGAAATCCAGCTACGAGACCAGCATTACTTACAATAGTCGGATTATCCTTATCATGACTCCCACTCACAGTTAATACGTTAGTATCACTATCGTACCTTACGTCAGCATTACCCCACTTACCTGTTTTAATAGTTTTTGTACTAATGTTGTTTTCATTCTTAGTGATGTCTGTTTCTGGTTGATCATTACCAGCAGAAGTCTGAGAGTCTGACTCTGCATTTGTGCCCTGCGGTGAGTCCACAGTTCCATTTTGAGTTTCATCTGCATTATCTGTAGCACCACTGGCATTTCCTTCTGATGCAGTGGTATTCGCATTATCAGCAGTAGCGCCCTGATTATTTGCCTGAGATATAGTATTATTTGCTACTCGAGTTTCAACACGACTATCATTATCATTCTTATTAAAGCTTTGTGCAGTGTCTTGTGTTCCTGAATTGCTATCAGCCTTTACGACATTAGTATTCAAACTCATCAAACCAAGCGCAGCTGCCGTTAAACTGCTAAAAAGCAGTGCTCCAGTCCGCTTATTGTGATCTAATCCTTTATTCATTTCTTACCTCTATCATAAATCGAACTATTTTGTCTAAAAAAGTATGTATACTATCACATCTTCAGTATATATATTAAACAATAACAAAGCAAGCTTATTATAAATTATTTTTACTAAAATAATGATAAATAAATTAAAATACTACAGTAAAATTCAAGATATAAAATAACATTAATAGATTTTATATAATATATAATTGATAATCACATATTTATTAATTAAAAAATAAAACAAGTCGTTTCTGAGAATAGAAACGACTTGTTTTCTAGTCATTATTAACAGTGATTAAATGTAGTAATTATAATTGTTTAATTTGTTCTTCTATATTTAAAACCTCTAACACATCCGTCGCACATTCTGCACCTTTATTGCCTGACTTACCACCGGCACGATCAGTTGCTTGTGCCACTGTATCAGTCATTAACACGCCAAACATCACTGGTACTTTTCCGTTAGCTGATGCTGCTGCTAACTGCGACGTAGTGCCTTCACAAACATAGGTAAAGTGAGCAGTTTCGCCCCGAATTACTGCGCCTAGAGCAATAATGCCATCGACTTTACCACTCTTTGCCAAGCAGTTGACTGTGCGGGCAATTTCAAAGGCACCGGGTACTCTCACAATCACAATATTTTCATCTTTCACGCCCGATTTTTTTAATTGTGACACTGCTCCAGAAAGCAAACGATCTGTGACCACACCATTAAACTGAGCAACAACAATCCCAATCTTTTTATCTTGTCCTTGAGCAATGTTTCCGTTAATTTCTTTCATATTAATCCACCTCATTTAAAATATGATTCATTTCATGTTTTTTAGTTGCCAAATATTTTTTATTTTCTGCAGTCATGCCCACTTCAACTGGAATGCGTTCAGTAACTTTAATGCCATAGTTTTCTAATTGTGCTACTTTATCCGGGTTATTAGTCATTAATTTAACTTCGCTAACGCCTTTTTGTCTTAAAATTTCAGCAGCGACATTGTAGCGGCGAGCATCAACTGGCAGACCAAGATGTTGATTAGCTTCTACTGTATTCATACCCTCATCTTGCAGCTTATAAGCACGTAATTTATTCTCAAGACCAATTCCCCGACCTTCTTGACGCAAGTATAAAACCGCTCCTGAACCATTTTCTTCAATTTTAGTTAATGCTGCGGCAAGTTGAGCGCCACAATCACAACGCTTAGAACCAAACACATCTCCCGTTAAGCATTCACTATGAAGCCGCAATAAAAGCGGCTCACCTTTTTTAACTTCACCCTTGCCAATTAATAAAGTAGGCTGCTTTTCAGGGTGCTTGGTATCTCTGAAACCTTCAAGCTGGAAATGACCATATTTTGTGGGAAAGTCAACCTTGGTAAAAGACTCAATTCCCAAATCTTTGTTTTCCTGATTTTTACGGTACTCAATTAACTCCTCAATGGTCAAATAAGGTATGCCAAGTCCTTCTGCTAAAGCTTTTAGATCTTTGCGTCTGGCCATTGTTCCGTCTTTTTTAATACATTCACAGATAAAGCCAACAGGAGCAACGCCAGCTAGTCTTGCCAAATCTAAGGCTGCTTCTGTATGACCGGTCCGTTCTAGCACGCCACCTTCTTTAGCTACTAACGGGAAAACATGTCCAGGATGATAAAAATCAGCCCATTGACTATTAGGATCAGCTAACTTTTTAATTGTTTTCGCACGATCAAAAGCTGAAATTCCCGTAGTAGTTTCAGTGGAGTCAACACTAAGAGTAAAAGCCGTGCCAAAAGTATCGTTCGAGCCAGTTTCAATTGGTTTCAATTGCAGACGGTCGGCATACGCTTTGCTCATTGGTACGCATAATAATCCACGAGCCTTAGTGATCATCATATTAACTGCTTGTGGTGTAACCTTTTCTGCTAAACCAATCATGTCCCCTTCAGACTCACGCTGCGGTGAATCAGCGACAATAACTAATCCACCTTTTAACATATGCTGTAATACTTTTTGCATTTTTTCATTCAATTGTTCTGTCATTTTTTTCTCCATCATAATTCTTTTTTCCAAGCCTGAATCTGCTTAACTGCGTAGCGACCAATCATATCCACTTCAATATTTGCTTTATCGCCCACTTGATAATGAGCAAGCGTAGTATTTTGGATGGTATAAGGAATTAAACTTACGCCAAAATGATCATTCTCTGCCATCGTGACGGTTAAACTGATGCCGTCAATAGCGATCGACCCTTTTTCAACAATAAAGGGAGCATACTTATGTGGTACTGCGAATTCTAATTCTATGGAATTCTCATTTTCGTTTCTTATTACCAGTTCAGCTATGGTATCAACATGACCCGCAACAATATGACCATCTAGTTTGCCGTTCAGTGCTAGTGCGGGCTCTAAATTTACCAAACTACCTTTTTGTAAATGGCCTAAATTAGTCCTTTTCATCGTTTCCGGCATTACGTCTACCGCAAAGTCATTATCGCTCCAATCGGTAACAGTCAAACAAATACCATTAACGGCAATACTTGCTCCTAAAGGCAAATCTTTTTGAACTAATTTTGGAGCGCAAATACCCAGTCTTGCATGTTGCTCACTAATTTCCAAGCGGGTAATCGTACCCGTTGTTTGAATTATTCCTGTAAACATTCTTTTCTCCTCACGCGAATTCTGATATCTTGATTGAATCTCTTAACATCCAAAAGTTGATAGTCACTTTTTTTCGCTAAAGCCTGTCCGAACACGGCTGGTAAACCAGTGCCGCCTAAAACTAAAGGAGCTACGTATGTTACTATCTCGTCCGCCAAACCGGCTGCTACAAATTGAGCCTGTACGTTGCTGCCGCCTTCAACTAATAATGAATGAATTTCATGTTCAGCTAAAAATTGCACTATTTTTGTTGGTGTCCAATTAGCTGCAGTATAGCAATGGACGTTTTCAGCTACTTTTTGCGACAAATTGGTTGTACTTAACAGCCAAATTTCACCACTGGTCTTAAATATCTGACTGGAAAAATCAAGCTGATTAGCATCCCTAGTTAACACAATCTTAATTGGTGGCTGTGGTAAGTTCTTAATTCTAACTGTTAACAGCGGATTATCAATTCGTAAGGTATTGGCCCCGATTAAAATTGCTTGGTTTTGCAGGCGCAACTTTTGCACATCTATTTGAGCTGCATCCCCAGTCAAAAGCGTTCTCGTTTTACCTGCAGCATTAATTTTGCCGTCAATAGACATTGCATATTTAAGTGTTACAAACGGTCTTTTTTGCCGATAAAAAAAGTTATACGCAACATTTAAATTTTCAGTGCCACCAATGACCTCAGTCTGAACACCATGACTTTCTAAATATTTAATGCCCTTACCTGCTACAATTTGATGAGGATCAACCTGACCGATAACTACTCTTTTGATTCCAGCTACGGCTACTTTTTTGCAACAAGGAGGCTGTTTGCCATAATGACTGCAAGGCTCCAAAGTGACATACAAGGTTGCTCCCTGAGCCTCTTTAGGGTCAGATAAATGCGCTAACGTATTCACTTCAGCATGTTCTCTGCCATATTGATGGTGATAGCCCGTTGCTAAAACTTGCTCGTTTTTAACTAAAACCGCACCAACTAATGGATTAGTCCAAGTCATCCCTTCTGCTTTCACAGCTTCTTGGGCTGCCATTTGCATATAATCCTTGTCTTGCACTATCTCACTTCCTAAGCATTAAAAAGCCTCGTTGATTTTATCAACGAGGCTTATTTTTTTATTCATCAAATAAGATTTCAGCGAAGTTTAATAACGACGCGAGTTTTCTGTCTAATCTTGTTTGTTCTTCTCCCATCCAGACTATAACTGTCGGTACTAGACTCTCACTAGTTCCACCGCAAAACGCGGGTCACGGACTTCAATTATTAATTGTCACCGTCGGTAAGGAATTGCACCCTGCCCCGAAGAAACCGTATTCAACTATTTCAAGTATAGTATAGTTATACGATATGAGCAATAGCATTTGCTTTGAAAAATTATTACTAAAACAATTTGCCAAATTTCATTGACAGCGTTTTCAAATACTGCTATGCTTACATCGTAACAAAATATAAAACTGAACGAGAAAATTAGAAGGTTCAATTAAACCTGTGCAGAACTCTGCACTTGGGTTTATTTGGACCTTCTTTTTTTGACTTCAATTAGAAAAGGAGATTACAAATGGATAAAGCAAAACGTTTAAATAATATTTTTGGTAAAGATGGCAAAACGATTATTGTCGCTTTAGACGGATTCGGTTTTTCCGCTAATACAGACGGGGTAGATTTTTCAGTCAAAAGCGTTCATCAGTTATTAAAGTATGGACTTAACTGCGCCTTAGTTACATACGGACAAGCTCAATTATTTGCGCAAGATTTAATTGATGTGCCGACGATTTTAAGAGTAGACGGTTCGGTTAATGTTTTTGACAGCAGCGTTCCCGAAACAGCACAATTCTTCGATGTCACTGATGCATTAAAACTAGGAGCAAGCGGCGTTGTCTGCATGACTTTCCCTGGTAGTCAAGGTGGTAGAGAAGAATTTTCTCATAAAATGTTAGCGCGGCTCGCAAAACAAGGCGAGGAATGGAACGTGCCAGTGATTGCTGAGACCCTTCCTTGTTCTTACGCCGTTTCTGACCAAGAACCTAACTCAGATAATCCAGACTATATTAAAACGGCAGCAAGATTAGGCGTTGAATACGGTGCCGATGTCATTAAAACGAGATTTACTGGTGATATTGAGACTGACAGAAAAATTGTAGAAAATACCAGACGTCCTGCAGTTGCTTTGGGAGGACCAAAAACTGACAACAAGACCTACTTCGAATATGTCCACAACTTAATGACAGCTGGAGTTTGCGGAATTGCAACCGGAAGAAATATTACCCAAGACCCTAACCCAGTTGGTAAGGTAGCAGCTCTATCTGCAATTGTCCATGATGGCAAAACAGTTGAGGAGGCTCTTCAAATATATTCAACTACCAAATCCTAATTACCACTTAATAATTTTCTTTAATAAAGCCTAGTAATAATTTAATTGGAGGAAATTGAATGCAGAACCAGAAAACAATCATACCCTCAGTTAGAGAGCTAAAACTATTGCAACTTGCTTGTAAGTCTAAGGCATCAATTATTCTATTGAGTAACACAGATATAGGAAACTTAATTAAACAAACTTCGTACGTTCATAAATTCAGAAAAAAAGCTTTTGTACATTTGGAATTAATTGCAGGTTTTGCACCAGATGCAAAAGGCTTGCGGTTACTTAAAAACATGTACCAAGTGGATGGTGTTTTTACTACTAATATTCAAGCAGGCAATATTGCAAAGAGTATTGGCCTCAACGTGATCTATCGTTTTTTCTTAATTGACAGCCGTTCTCTTAAAAGAACCGGCGCAATACTTGAAAATAATAAGTTTGATGCTATTGAAGTTTTGCCAGCATGTTCAGCAATAGCTGAATCAGCTGATCTAGCTAAATTAAACATAAGTTCTAAATTATTTGCCGGAGGTTTTATTAAAACTTTAAATATGGTCGATCAGATTTTTAGATTAGGATTTTCTGGCATTACTACTAGTAATAGCAAATTATGGCAATGAAAGAGGTATAAAATGACCAAATATTTAATGGGAATAGATAATGGTGGTACTTCAACTAAGGCAGCTATTTATGATGCTGCCGGCAACGAAATTGCAAAGTCCACAATATATACGGAAATGATAACACCTCATGAATACTGGACTGAAAGGGATATGTCTGAATTAAGAGCAGTAAACTTTCAGGTCATTCATGATGTTTTGCAAAAATCAAAAATTAACCCGAAAGAAATTGCCGGGGTCGGTATGACTGGTCATGGTAATGGCCTTTACTTAATCGGTAAGAATGGTCAGTTTGTGCGCAACGGCATTATTTCTACAGATAATAGGGCCAGTGCTATTGTCGAAAAATGGCTTGCTGATAAAAATTATGAAACAGCTGTCAGACCTAGAACCTACGCCACTATTTGGAGTTCACAACCAGCCGCCCTTTTAAAGTGGCTTGATGAAAATGAACCTGAAGTCTATGACAAAACAGAATATGTCTTCATGATTACCGACTTAGTCAGATATTGGCTAACCGGCAAGGCAGGTTTTGAAATTTCAAACGCAAGTGGCACCTCGCTTTTTAACCAAGACACAGAAAAATTAGATGAAAAGGTATTCGAATTTTTCGGTATCAAAAAGTGGCTAAAAAAGATTCCACCATTAGTTGATTCTACTGCTGAATGCGGGAAAATCACCGCAACTGTCAGCAAGAAAACCGGACTGTGTGAAGGAACTCCAGTAGCTGGTGGGCTATTTGACATCACCGCAAGCGCACTTTCAACAGGATTGGTTAAACACAATCAGTTATCAATTGTAACTGGAACTTGGAGCATTAACCAGTATATTGATAACAAAATCTCAGTTGTTAAAGACTTATTTATGACTTCTGATTATCCGATTAAGGGCGAATATCTCTTAACTGAGGCGTCACCTACAAGCGGCTCTAACTTAACTTGGTTCACAGAAACATTTATGAAGGATCATACCCAACTGTTAAAGATCGTTAATGATGAACATAGTATCTATGATTACTGCTCAAAATTGGTGGCAGCAGTTAAACCTTGGGAAAGCAAACTGATTTTTTATCCATTCATTTTTGGCTCTAACGCTGGTATTGCGAACTCATCTGCCGGCTTCATTGGGGCTTCAAAAGATACCTCATTAGCCCAATTTGTAAATGCAGTTTATGAAGGTGTTTGTTTCGCCCATAAAGCTCACGTTGAAAAATTGCTCAAAATAAATGCCAATGTTTTGTCTTCTCCAATTCGCATAGCCGGCGGAATCACTAATTCACAAGTATGGTTACAAATGTTTGCGGATATTTTTCAAAAGCCATTAGAACTAGTTAACGTTAAGGAAAACGGCGCAATGGGAGCAGCTATGGCAGCTGGCGTAATGTCCGGCTTATTTACCGACTTTAAAGCGGCAGCAAAAAGTATGGTTCATATTTCAAGAACAATTACTCCTAATCCTGAACTAGCAGAAGTTTATCAGGAAAAATATGACCTATATCAAAAAGTAGTTAAAGACCAATCTTTTGTTTGGAATGATATCGGCAATACCCAGTTAGAAACAACTAACTAACAACAAAATTTAATTTTAAGGAGGATTAATAATGAAACTAGGACTACAAGGTAAAAACGCATTAGTAACCGGTGGTGCTACAGGTTTAGGACAGCAATTTGTTTTAGCTTTAGCAAAAGAAGGCGTCACAGTTGCTTTCAGTTATTTAAATGAAAAAGAACACCCGGAAGTAACACTGGACAAAGTAGAAAAAGAGACTCATCAAAAAGCTTACGGATTTAAAACAGACTTGTCCCAAGTTGATCAAGCCAGAAAACTGTTTGATGAAGCCCACGAGCAGTTGGGACAAATAGATATTTTAATTAATAACGCTGGTATCTGGCTAAGTGGCAAAGTAACGGAAATTAAAGAGCAAGATTGGGATTTGGAAATGAAAACCAATCTTAGGGCACCATTTCTACTTGCCCAAAAATTCGCACTTGCCGCCAATAAGGAAAAACATGGCGGCCACGTTTTAAATGTAACTAGTCAGGCCGCTTACTATGGTTCAACAACCGGACACTCTCATTATGCTGCATCAAAAGCAGGCTTAATAGCTTTTAATGCCTCTTTTGCCAGAGAACAGGCTCAAAACGGTATCAATAGCAACAATATTGCTATCGGTATCATGCATACCAGAATGATTCAGGCCAATCTTGACAAAGATCCTAATTATTATGTCAGCAGAATCCCAATGGGCAGAGTGGTTGAACCAGAAGAAATTGCCAAAATGGGTACGCTGTTAGTTTCCGACGTCTATAGCTATATGACTGGAGCAACAGTAGATTTAACCGGTGGAATGCTGATGCATTAATCAGAAAGTTAAGAGGAGAATAATTATGAAAATAATAGCATTTGGAGATAACTTGATTACTCCCGAAATGTTAAAAGCAGGTTTAACACAATTTCAGGAAAATGGCGACATTGTGGAAATTCGTGATTGGAGCCATGAAACTGTAGAAAGTTTACAAAACGACAATATCAAAATTGAACAAGAAGGAGCAAATGCAATCGAAATTACTGATCAAAATTTGTTAGCTGAAATAGCAGATTATGACATGATCATCACGCAGTTTATGCCAATCGGAAAACAGGTCATTGATCTGGCTCAAAACCTTAAATATATAGGTGTTTTAAGAGGTGGCATGGAAAATGTAGATGTGGATTATGCCCAAAGTAAAGGGATTAAAGTGATTAACACTGCCGGACGCAATGCACGAGCAGTTGCGGAATTCACCGTTGGTATGATTTTAGCCGAAACCAGAAATATTGCCCGTACTAATGCCAAAATGCACGAAGACATTTGGTACAAGGATTTTCCTAACAAAGATAATATTCCCGAAATTGGTGGTAAAACCATTGGAATCATTGGTTTTGGGCACATCGGCCAATTAGTAGCTCAATTTTTAAAGGGCTTTGGTGCCAAAATTATTTTTTACGATCCTTATGTTAAGGGTAACAGTCTTTATGCCGAAAAAATCGACAGCATTTCAGCTCTAATTAGACAATCCGATATCATTACAATTCACATGCGGGCTACGGAAGAAACCCACCACATTATTGACCAGGATATGTTCGATTTAATGAAACCCACCGCCTACTTTATTAATACGGCGCGTTCAGCTCTGGTCGATGAAAAAGCTCTGATTGCTGTACTCAAGCAGGGCAAAATTGCGGGTGCAGCTATTGATACTTTTGACGATGAACCATTACCCGCAAACTCTGCATTTTTAAGTTTGGAAAACGTTACTTTAACCTCGCACTTAGCTGGTTCTACCGCCGATGCTTTCAAGAATACTCCAAAACTATTTGCTGAAAGATTTTTAAGTGCACAAAAATAACCATGAATAAATAAATTGGAGGTTATTAAATGGCTTTTATTAATTCTATTATCGGTTTGGGCTCCGCCGTCATGATGCCTATCATCTTTTTTATCGTTGGTCTAATCTTCAGAATGCACCCTGCAAAAGCTTTTAAAGCAGGTATGCTGGTTGGAGTCGGCTTTACCGGAGTATCAATGGTAATTAACTTGATGCTTGGCGCTTTGGGTCCAGCATCTAAAGCAATGGTTGAACGACTAGGCTTAAAGCTCACTGTCACAGATGTTGGCTGGGGAACGGCGTCTACTATCGGCTGGGGCTCGCCAATTATGTTAGTTGCAGTAGTAGGCTTTTTAGTCATAAATGCAATCTTATTGTTTTTAAATTTAACTAAAACGGTTGATCTTGATATCTTTAATTTTTGGATCTTTCTCTTAGTTGGCGCCGTTATCTACGCCGGGACCAATAATTACTGGATCGCTATTATTGCTGATTGGATTATTTACACTTTGACTTTAATCATCGCTGATATTACACAACCTATCATTCAAAAGAAATTTCCTAATAAAGACTTAAATGGTATTTCTTTTCCCCACTTAACATGTTTGGCCTGGGTGCCTTTCGGTATCATTGGTAATTGGATCTGTGAACATATCCCTGGTTTGAATAAAATCCAGTTAGATCCTGAAACTATCAACAAAAAACTGGGCATACTTGGCGAACCAATCAGCTTTGGGGCAATTATTGGTGTATTAATGGGCATCTTGGCAAATTATAGTTTTTCTAAGATTTTAACATTAGGCGTTAATATCGCTGCCTCAATGTACTTATTGCCCATAGTTGTTAACGTATTAGTATCTGGACTCGTGATGGTTAAAGATCACGTTAATGCCAAATTGAAGGATTGGTTTCCTAAAAGAAAATTCTACATTGGCATGGATACCGCTTTACTAATTGATGATCCATCAGTGCTTTCAACAGGACTGTTACTCTTGCCACTGGCAATAATTTTAGCCTTTCTTTTGCCTGGTAATAAGGTGCTGCCTTTTGCTGATTTAGCCTCACTAATGTTTCTCTTTGCTTTGGTTGCACCATTTTGCAATCGTAACATTTTCAGAATGCTTATCTCGGGTTTATTAATTATCATCACCATCTTTTATATTGGCACTTCTATTGCACCCGAATTTACTAAAGCGGCTTTACAAGCAAATGTTACTTCGATTAAATCATTTAGTTCAATAACCAACATTGTCGGCTCAGCTACAACTTGGATTGGTTGGATATTTATTAAAGTTAGCGAATGGATCGCTGCCATTATTTAAGCAAATTCAATCAAAAATAAACCCTCAGACTTTGAAGTGCAACTAAAAAGTTAGACATTTTATTATTAAGCAAGACCTAACGCACGATTCCGATATTTAATCGGAGTCGTGTATTTTAGTTTAATCTTGATTCTTTTCTGATTGTAATACTCAATGTAGTCTCTAATCGCATCTTCCAATTCAGTGAGATTCTTAAACTGCTTTTCAAAGCCATAAAACATTTCTCGTTTGAGTATCCCGAAGAAGCCTTCTATTAATCCATCATCAAGCGAATTGCCCTTGCGCGACATTGATTGACTAATAAACTGCGACGCCTAAGCTCTGCAGTAATGCGGCGATAGCCATAGCGGTGCTTGTGTTCTTCATAAATAGCTTTGATTTCAGCCATTATTTCTCGATTATCCCGCTCTTTATCCTTCTTCTTTAAAGTGTAGTAGTAATTACTACGGTATAGATGGGGCAGATTGGGATTGGCATTAATGGTATCAAGAATAAAAGTTACGCTGACTTTAAGCTCACGTCTTAGTTAGGTAACTGCCAGGGCTCTTTAGAACGTAAAGAAAAAATATTGCTAATGGCCTAAAAGAGCCAGTTCGAAAAAATGAACACTGGCGGCAAAAAATTTTTAAGTAATTGGGCATAAGACCTTGAGACATATTAAGATCACTTCTAACTGGCTTATAATTATTCACTAACAATAGGGAACTTAACGTTTAAAAGTAACGTATTTAAAGTTATTTTGGCAATATTTGCACCCACTATAATATTAATTTCTACTGTGTTTTTTAAATAAGTAATCAATATTTCAAATGACTCGTAAGAGTCATTTTTTATTTTATCTTCTAGTTATTAATCTTTGAAAAATTTGATAAGTTCATATTATCAAGCACAAATTAACTGGATATTTAATGAACTATATATTTATATATACATAAATATTTTTTAATATTATTTGTTGACAAATTTTTATACTGAATTATAGTTTTAATATCAATGTCGACATTGACGAAAAATATTATGAAAGGTGTACTATTATGAAAAGTACCATTAAAAAATTGGGAATTTCTCTTGCAGCAGCAAGTTTTATAGGAACGACTATGGCAACAACTGTAGTAAATACATTTGCTGCTACGGATAACTCCGTAAGTAATTCCAATGAAAATCAAAACGACAGTTCATATGAGGCATTGTACGGTTCATTAACTAAAGATCAACAAGATGAGTTTGATCAAATTGTTAATGGTGCTGGACTTAGTGAGGAGCAACAGAATACTCTCTTACAAGATAAAATTACTGAACAAAACAATAACCTGACGCGTAGTTTAAAGTTAGAAACAATTAAGAAAATTGCCAAATACGTTGCTAAAATTACTGGTAACAGTTTAAAAGCTAAGCCACTAAAAGCTTTTGTAAACTTTCTAACTGATTATGAAGGTAAAGCTGAAGATGGTATACGATATGCACTAATTCATTATCTTCACTTTAACAGCACAGTCGCTTACTGGACCACACGAACAATCGTATTTATTTATCTATAAATAATCTAAAGGTGTGACTACAACATGAATACTACTTTAATAATAATCATTATCTTGGCTCTAGAGCTTTTGCCAATCGATACTTGGCTTGCCAGATATAATATGACGCTTGCTATACCTATCTTTTTTACTTTAGCGTTGATTGCCGTGTTTCTCCTCTCTCTGGTGGGCTTTGCAAAAGCTTTTCATTGGTATGATTATCTAATAACAGTTATTACATGTGTTTATGAGTGGATGATATTCTTCAGAAATAACAAAAAATAAGCAACCCAAATACGCAAATTAATTACAAATTAAGCAAATTAAATACCTAATCAAAAAATAATTCCATATATACCAAAGCAACTTCGCTTAACATAGTGTACATTAAGCAAAGTTGTTACGAAACTTAGAGCTGTACGGCTTAAAACTGCAGCAAATAAATGTTTGTGAATTTGAAGCCGTATAGCAAAAGGGAAGACTGATTTAACAGCCTTCTCTTTTTTCGTTACCTGATAATTTAACAATTAGACCAATTGCTTCATTTCAGCTTATTTACTACCTTTCATTAAAAAATACCGATCAATCATTTTGCATAATACGTGCGCAATTACTGGTAAAAATAATATAGTGACTGCCAAACTAGCATTTGTTGCTAGCATAGCTCTCGCCACCTTCCAAGATTTACCCCAGAGTAGCTAATCCTTATTGGCTTTGCTGCAAACTTTTTACTTAAACCCAAAATCGGTTATAACGTGAGTAGATGTTAGTAAAGCTCTCGCGCTAAGAGCATGGGACTAGCTATCTCATATGTATTATTAGATGTTAAACCCGATTTGTTTAGCACCTTTTTCAACGCCAAGTGAAAATTACCCCTGTATATATTAATATAGCATGACCGATTAAAATACGACCAAACAAAAAAAGCATGAACCTTTGATGTGTACTGAAGTGACCCCCAAATTTGTCCTAAATTTGGGGGTCACTTCAGATTATTAATCTTTTTAAACTTCTTTAAGCAGCTTATTTACCTTAATACAAATACTTCTTAACCACTGTTTGTGGATCCATCCCTGAGCGTATTTGCAACTCCAGTTCAATTGCAACATCGGCAATAGTAACTTGCGGGTCAATTACATTATAAGGGTGATCTGGCGCTTTTTCCTGAGCCAGTGATAATTCCGTACAACCAAGCAAAATCACATTGCAACCGTATTGATCGTGCATTGTACGCAATATCCGGTGATAGAGTTCTTTGTCAACTACACCCTTCTCTTTGATATTCGAGTAGATCAATTCGGTAACCATTGGTTGAATTTCTGGACCGCCAAGTTCAGCTTCGCGACCTACTTGCTTAATTTCATCTTCATATAAATGATCATAAATAGACCCTTCTGTAGCAATTAACCCGATCTTTTTTTCATTGGGATAATCGACTAAGAACTTATGCACGGCAATACGCATCATATTTAAGAAGGGAACATCAGTTAAGTTTGCCAGATCATCATAAAAATAATGAGCAGTATTACATGGCATGATAAAAAAGTCAGGCTTTAGCGGCGCTTGCTGCAAAACATCATCACGTAAGGCATTAAAAAAATTAGGCTTATTGTGATCTTTAATATAAGTGGTGCGATCGGGAACTTGTGCATCATTCACTAAAATATAATTTAAATAATCCTGATCCTTAGTAATTTTAATGCGATGATTAATCATACGCACAAAACTTTCAGTGGCAATAGTGCCCATTCCGCCAATAATAGTAAAAAAATTTTTCATTATATCAACTTTTCTAATCGTTAAAGTTTTTTAGCCTTCTAATTTAGCAATTACTTGTTGCGCAACCGTAATATCGGAAGGATATGGCGTATCTACACCACGCACTTTTTGATAGCCATCTGCTCCTTTACCACAGATAAGAACAATATCGCCCTTTTTAGACATACTGATAGCATCTGTGATTGCCTTTTCTCGATCTAATTCAATTGTGACGTCAACCTTAGAATGATCAATTCCAGCATCAATTTCCTGGGCGATTTCCTGTGGGTCTTCAAACCCTGGGTCATCAGTGGTTAAAAAGGCCTTATCAGCAAACGCATTTAAGCTATGACTAAATCCTGGACGCCGCGAAACGCCCTTATCACCGGGTGCGCCCACAACCACAATAATCCTAGGATTATCAAATTCACGTTGCATAAAGCCCATTAGTGCCATCATTGACGCTTCATTATGAGCATAATCTACAACTACCACACCGTGGTCCTTGGTAACTTGGGTTTGCATCCGTCCAGGTACTGTAACCTGACTAATGCCTTTAGCAGCGGAATCATGATCCATACCCGCTAGTCCTGCTCCAATTACAGCAGCTGTGCCGTTAGATTCGTTAAAGTCACCTAACATTTTCAACTGGTAGTTACCACTGATATTCAGCTTCTTTGCTTTAGGAGTTACGCACAGCACTTGGAATTTTGTCCGCACCATGTCCAGCTCCTCAGTTGCAAAGCGAAAATCAATCGTCTGTTTTAAATCTGGATTAGTAAATTTCTCATCAGCAAATAAGTAAATACTGTCTGGATCAGTAGTTGTTGTGGCCGCAGCATAAACTTCAGCAAAACGATCAGTTTGAGCATTAATAATACACTTGCGTGCATTAACCAATAGCTGCAATTTGCAATGCAGATAGTCTTCAAAGTTAGGATGCTCATTTGGTCCAATATGATCTGGAGAAATATTTAAAAAGAAACCTAAATCATAGGTCAAACCAAATACTCTGTTTTTCTTATATGCTTGGCTCGATACTTCCATAACCATGTGGGTCATGCCATTATCAACAGCTGTTCTCATATCACGGAACAAGTCTAATGATTCGGGCGTAGTCAAACTTGATTTAAAAGTATCTTCTTTTTCTGGCCCTACTACTGTATTAACAGATGAAATTAAGGCGGTTTTGCCACCATTCATTTGATCCAGCATCCCTTTTAAAAAGTACGCCGTGGTCGTCTTACCTTTTGTACCCGTGATCGCTACTACAAACAGATCATCTTGCGGGAAGCGGAAAAAGGCAGCAGATAACAAAGCCATTGCCTTTGAAACATTGCGCACAATTAGCGCATGCATTCCTTTACCTTCTGGGTAAGGCTGTTCAGCTACATAGCAGTTAGCACCATTAGCTTTTGCCATTGATAAGTATGTGGGGCGAAAGCCGGCTCCCTTACAAAAGAACAGTGTGTTCGTTTGAACATCGCGTGAGTCATAAGACACATATTCCATTTTAGATGAAACAGTATCTTGAACTGCGCTGGACTTAAGCAGATGGTGTTCTTTTAAAATTAAAATACAGGTATTTAAAGAAATACTCATGCTATACTCCTCTATTTATTATCTCAGTCAAAATTATACCACAGCTGCGCCGGGGTTTTGCTCACTCTTTAAGTTTAATGGCAGGCAAATAATGAAACGGGTCCAATCCTGATCAGATTCACAGCGAATTTTACCATGATGTAAATCAACAATGCTTTTGGTAATTGATAATCCCAGTCCTGTACCACCGGTTTGAGTATTTCGTGAACCTTCCACCCGGTAAAAACGTTCAAAGATTTTTTTAAGCGAATCAGCCGGAATTTGGGCACCATTATTCTCTACGCGTAACTCTACCTCATTGTTGTTAACTAAATTGGCAATCAGGTTGATCTGCGTGGCACCGGTGCCGTACTTTAAAGCATTGGTAATCAGGTTGTTATAAACGCGAACCAACTTTTCCGCATCAGCTTCAATGGTTAAATTCTTCGGTCTGGCTTCAATATTAAACACTATCCCTTTTTCCTGACCTTCGAATTCAAAACCAGCTGCTACTTGTTCTAACATAGAAAAAATATGCAAAGAAGACAAGTTTAGTTTGGTACTAGTTGATTTTAACGTGGTATATTCAAGCAGATCGTGAGCCAGCGACTTCATTTGTTCTGCTTTCATATACGCAATATTAAGATATTTTTGTTGATCTGCTGGATCCGACACCCCCGATTTAAGTAGTCCTAAGTAACCGATGATAGAAGTCAAAGGTGTCCTGATATCATGAGAAACATTGCTAATCAGTTCGTCTTTAGACTTTTCAATTGCTTTTTCTTCATTAATTGCATTCACGGTACTGTCAACCAGTGAATTGATTGAATCAATAACCTTTTGCAAATCGGTTTTAACCTTAAAAGATATGGTATGGTCAAAATGTCCTTTAGCAATATAATGCAATTCGGAAATAACGTGCCTTAATTGCATTTGGTGATAGCGCCGAATTAACCGCCAATAAAGAACGATTAAGTCACCAACGCCCATAAAAATGATAAAGGTATTCTGCCATGACCATAAGTGGCGTCCACCAGCAAAAGTAATAGTCCTTTTTAAAAAATAAATGCCATTAACCAGGTTTTTATTTTGTAAAATTGTCAAGTTGATTAAAATAACTACTGACAGGTTTAATAGCAGGAGCAGAATAACAGTTATCACACCTTCAGCAAACAACTCACTCTTTTCAGCAGCTGTCAGCTTGACCCGTTCTTTTTTCATTTAGCTAAGCCTCAACTTTATAGCCTACACCCCAAACAGTCTGAATGACATCCTCGCCGCCAGTCGCTTTTTGAATCTTATCGCGCAAGTGCGAAACATGTACCATGACAGTCTTAGCGGAAACAATTGACTCTTGTTGCCAAACTCGTTCAAAGATCTCATCAGCAGAAAATACGCGGTTAGGGTGACTGGCTAATAAGTACAGAATGCCAAATTCTAAAGCTGTTAATTGAATATCCTGACCATCAATCGTTTTAACTTCATGAGAATCACGGTTAATAATTAGCGGCCCTACCTCTAAAATATCAGGTTCATCGTCTTTAACCTGCTTTTGACTACGACGTAACAGTGAACGAACACGCGCCATTACCTCTAACGGATTAAATGGTTTAGACACATAGTCATCGGCTCCAGTAATTAATCCCTGAATTTTATCCATATCGCCGGTTTTGGCTGATACAATAATAATAGGAATATCTGAATCCTTGCGTACTTCTTTAATAACATCAATACCGCTCATATTAGGCATCATGACATCTAAAATCATCAATGCAATATCTGGAGTAGTCGTCAGCTTGGTAATTGCTTCCTTGCCGCTATAGGCGACAACGGGAGTGTATCCTTCGTTTTTAAGGTAAATACTTAACAATTCGACGATTTCTTTATCATCATCGACAACTAAAATTTTCATAGGGCTTATTTCCCTTCTTTTTATTTATTAATTATATTTGTTTTATTTTTGTAGTCTACTAAATATAGTGTAGCAGAACTTATGTCTAATATTTTAGACAATTTTGTAACAAACTACTAATATTCAGGCACAACTTTATCGTTTTATTAAAAAAGCTGGAAAAACTCCAGCTCATTTTTAGTTTAATTTATTAATACCATTTAAGTATGCCACAAGCCATTGTCGGTCAACGAAACCTAAAAATGCGCCATTTTCATTTTGCACGGCAACTTCTTCCTGCTCACTTAAGATTGCTAAGACCTTGGCAAGTTTCTCATCAGCTCTAACCTTAGTCATAGATGCTAGTGTTGCTGTTTTTTTCTGCTTAAATTCATTAAACAAAGCGGCTTGCCTTAAAGGTGTTTCATACAAGTCATTACCAAGACTGCCCTTGAAAAAGTCCTTGACATACTTATTTGCCGGATGCCGCAATATTTCCTGAGGCTGATCAACCTGCAATAATTGCCCATCTTTCATAATGGCGATCCTATCAGCTAAACGTAAAGCCTCATTCATGTCATGGGTAACAAAGATAATGGTATTGTGCAGTTGCTTATGCAGATCAACTACCAAGCTTTGTAAATTGGCACGAGAAAGAGGATCAAGGGCGCTAAAGGGCTCATCCATTAAAACAATCGGCGGCTTAGAGGCGATTGCCCGTAAAATACCAATTCGCTGCTGCTCACCACCAGATAATTCATGAGGGTATCTCTTAGCATATTCCTCTGGATTCAGCCCCACTTCTTGTAGTAACTTGGCGGCAGTTTCTGCTAAATTGCCTTTATTTCCCTGTATTTCAGGAATTAGGGTGATATTTTTAGCAACCGTCATATTAGGAAAAAGAGCAATTTGTTGCAACACATAACCAATTTGCCAGCGCAATTTCTGCACGTTATATTCAGTAGTAGGACGCTGATTGACTAAAACGCGGCCGCCATTAGGGTCTTCTAAACGGTTAATCATCTTAATAGAAGTAGTTTTCCCACTGCCAGAATTGCCCACAAGAACAAAAAGCTCACCCTGCTGAATATCAAGATTAAGATCATTTACCACTACTTTATCAGCAAAAGATTTTTTTACATGTTCAAATTTAATCGCTGAAGTCATTTTAATTCTCCTTAAGCAAATGCTGTTTCACTAAAAAGTCATGCGCTACCTGTCCTGGATCCATGTTTTTAACATTTACTTTGTAGTTCATCTCCTGCATTTGTTTTTCAGTTATTTTACCAGCCAGCTTATTCAAACTACGGACAATTTGGGGGTGCTTGTGGGCAAAATCATTGCTCATTAAAGGTGCGCCTTGATAAATCGGGAAATTATGCCTGTCATCCTTTAAGATACTTAAATGATATTGCCTTAATTCACTGTCTGTTGAGTAGGCATCAACAATATTAACTTTATTTTGGTCAATTGCCTGATAACGCAATGCCGGTTCCATTGATTTAACAGGGAAATCAATTTGATATAATTTTTTAATTCCTTTAAAGCCATCATCACGATCAATAAATTCTAGCGTCATGCCACCCTTTAACTGATTGGTAATGTTTGCTAAATCACTTATTTTGGCCAAATGATTTTTCTTTTTAAATGATGTTTTAACGGCTAAAGCATAGGTATTATCATAGGCCATAGGTTTAAGCAGTGTGAGCTTATCCTGTTTATTCATTAAATTTCTGGCCTTTTCATAAGTTTCTTTTTCGGTTAAACCCGCTGTTTTGAATGAAGTTTTAGCAAAAGTTTCCAAAACAGTTCCCGTAAACTCCGGATAGATATCTATCTTACCGTTTTTCAAAGCACTGAATAAAAAAGTGGTCTTACCAAAATTAGGTTTTAAAGTAACTTGAACGTGAGGGTCCCCTTGTTCAATTAATTCCTTATACATATTAATTAAAATATCAGGTTCAGATCCCAGTTTACCGGCAATAGTAATAGTTTCTTTTTGATTTGCGGCAGCTTCATAAATACCGCTGCCTGCTAAAAACAAGACACTGACCAGCAAAATACCCAAAGCTGCTTTGACAGAGGCGTGTTCTAACCACTTAATTAAAGCACTTAGGGTAATAGCCAAAACGCCAGAGCAAACTGCACCAATTACTATTAACCCAGTATTATTGCGGTCTATTCCCAGCAAGATAAAGCTACCAAGACCGCCGGCGCCAATTAAAGCAGCCATAGTGGCGGTGCCAATAATTAAAACCAAAGCAGTTCTGATACCCGAAATAATAGTAGGCATTGCTAACGGCAATTCCACTTTGAGCAATTTTTGCATGCGAGACATCCCGAATGCGTCCGCGGCTTCTTCCAGTGCCGGATCAATCTCAGTTAAGCCTAAATAGGTATTTTGAAAAATTGGCAATAAAGCATAGACTACAAGCGCAATTACTGCTGGGACTGTGCCAATGCCGACTAGGGGAATTAATAAACCCAGCAATGCTAAAGAAGGAATTGTTTGCAGAATACTGGCAACTTGCAGTAAAAATTCTGCTGCCTTGCTATGCTTTACAGCCCAAAAAGCTAACGGCATTGCAATTACCATTGCAATCAGCAATGAAAGAAGTGATATTTGTAAATGCTGCAATAAGGCAATCCCCAAATCACCCTTGCGTTCACTTAAGATTTGTATAATTTGATTCATTGCTTAATTCCTTCGCTTTACGTCAATTTTTAGGTTAATAACTAAAATAATAATAGCTCTAGTCTGTTAAATTCTTTTGCTTTACCATAACACAAACTCATATTTTAAAAGTAATAATTGCTTATAGTCTTGATTGACACAAAAAAATATTCCCAGTCATTTAAAAACTAGGAATATTTTTACTTATTCTATTTCTTTTTTACCCGTATACAGCTCGTAATAGTAGCCCTTTTTCTTTAAGAGCTGATCATGATTACCAGCTTCAATAATATGACCATGATCCAAGACCAAAATCAAATCTGAGTTAATTATTGTTGATAAACGGTGCGCAATAACGAAACTGGTTCTGCCGGCAAGCAAATTATCCATACCCGCCTGGACCAATTTTTCAGTTTGCGTGTCAATACTTGAAGTTGCTTCATCCAGAATCATCACTGATTCATCGGCAATCATTGCCCGCGCTATACTGAGTAGTTGCATTTGACCTTGAGATAAATCGCCGCCGTTACCATCAATAATAGTCTTATAGCCTTCATCTAAATGATGGATAAATTCATCAGCATGAGATAAGTGGGCTGCTTGATAAACATCATCGTCACTAGCTTCAGCATTACCAAAGCGGATATTGTCCATCACCGTTCCGGTAAACATATGAGTGTCTTGCAAAACTATTGATAATGACCTTCTCAGATCATCCTTTTTAATCCTGCTAATTGGAATACCATCATAAGTGATCGTTCCTGAATTAATTTCATAAAAACGATTGATCATGTTTGAAATAGTGGTTTTACCAGCACCGGTTTCACCAACTAATGCTACTTTCATACCTGGTTTAGCATCAATGGAAATATTATACAGAATTTGTTTATTCGGTGAATAACCAAAGTTAACGTGGTCAAACACAATATGACCTTTAACCGTAATTTTCTTGATAGAACCGTCTTTTTGCGGCACATTCCAGTGCCATGCACCCTTGACGTTTTCATCTTTGGTAATAGTTACGTCACCGTCATCAACTTCAACTGGTTGATCTTCTAGATTGAAAATTCTTTCAGCACCAGCTAAGGCCATCACAATAGAATTCAACTGCTGTGAAATCTGAGCAATTGGCATAGCAAACTGTTTAGATAACTGTAAAAAGGCACCAATTACACCCAGAGAAAGCGGGGCAATACGATTGATAGCAACCGCTCCACCTAAGACTGCAATTAAAACATACAGCAAATTGCCCATGTTGCCCATAATTGGGAATAAAACTGTAGCGTAGGTGTTAGCCTTGCCAGCAGCTTCCTTTAAGGATTCGTTGTAAGCATTAAAGTCTTCTTCGACTTCTGGTTCATGACTAAAGACCTTGATAACCTTAAGACCATTAAGCATTTCCTCATTATAACCGTTAACTTGTCCCAATTCCTTTTGTTGCAATTTAAAGAAATGTGAAGAACGGACAGTCAAGAAGCGAACAATAATGATTGAGAGTGCAAAAACAAATAATGTAAAAATAGTTAATTGCCAGCTTAATGTCAGCATTGCTCCTAACACAAAAATTAAGTTTAATGCTGAATTCATAAATTGCGGAATTGACTGTGAAATCATCTGCATTAACGTATCAATATCGTTAGTGTAGCGACTCATAATATCGCCGTAGTCATTTTCGTCAAAATATGAAATAGGCAATTTTTCCATGTGTTCGAACATTTCGTTACGAACCCTGAACTGCACTTTTTGCGCTAAAACCGCCATTAATACGGCAAAAAGATAGTTGGAAATAAAACCAATGGCATAGCAACCAAACATCACGGCAATTGCATGTAAAAGCGGACCAAAGTTAGGTTGAGCCTCTTTAGTAAGCGGAATGATATAGTCATTGATTAAACGCTCAATAAATAATGACCCTAAAACATTTGCTGCGGCGGTTAAAATAATCGCAACGCTTGAAGTAATGAGCATCCAGGGACTGGTACTGGCAACTAATTTGAGCAGACGTCCCAGAGTTTTCGTACGCTTTGCCGTACTCTTAGTTTTATTATTTTCTACTGCTTTATCCAAATTAATCACCTACTTCTTTTGTTCTTCTTGGAACTTAGCGATTGAACTGTATAAATCGTTACGTTTCATCAATTCATCATGTGTACCGATGTCCTGGATTTTTCCTTCATCCATTACTATGATGCGATCTGCATCCTTAATAGATACAATTCTCTGAGAAATGATAATCTTGGTTGTGTCTGGCATATTCTGACCTAAAGCCTCACGAATCTGCCGTTCAGTCTGTGTATCCACTGCAGAAGTAGAATCATCCAGTATTAAGATTTTAGGCTTTTTCAATAATGCCCGCGCAATAGTAATTCTTTGTTTTTGTCCCCCAGAAACATTATTACCACCTTGCTCAACCATTGTATCGTATTGATCCGGCATTTCGCGGATAAAGTCGTCAGCATGAGCAACTTTGGCTGCAGCAATAATCTCCTCATCAGTGGCGTTTTCATTACCCCACTTCAAATTTTCCTTGATAGTACCGGAAAAGAGAACGTTATTCTGCAAAACCATAGCAACGTTATCACGCAGGGTCTTCAGGTCATAAGACTTCACGTTATGTCCCGCTACCCGCACGGCTCCTGAATCTGTGTCGTAAAGACGCGGAATCATTGACACTAGCGTTGACTTAGAAGAACCTGTCCGACCAATAATACCAATCGTTTCACCAGTTTTAATATTGAGGTTGATATTATTCAAGGCCAGGTTTTTATCATCTGGATCATACTTAAAGTTTACATGATCAAAAATCACTTCGCCGTTGTTCATGTGTTTTAATGGCTTGCGTGGATTTTCAATTGAAGGTTTCTCATTGACGACTGCTGCAACCCTATGACCACTAGCACCTGAAACAACTAACTGGGTAATAATCATAGCCAGCATATTCAAACTGCCCAAAACAGAGTTAGAATATGAAAACATTGAAATCAGTTGACCGGTTTGCAAACTACCGCCAACTATTTCTTTTGCACCAAACCAGCAGATAGCCAAGTTGGAAATGTTTAACACCGCCATAACGATCATTGAGTTAAGCGACATAATTTTCTGTGCTGTAGCAAATAACTTATAAATAAAGCCGGCTGACTTTTTAAATTTAACAGTCTGCGCTTCTTCTTGCACATAAGTCTTAACTTCACGGATACCGCGGATATTTTCCCTAACTACCTGGTTCATGCGGTCGTAACCGCGGAAGATTTTAGGGAAATACTTGCTGGCACTCTTGATAACCAAGCCCAAAAGAATTACAAAAATGGGCGCAACCACAACAAAAACCAGTGACAACCGCGGGCTGACAATAACAGACATGATGATTGAAACCAGCAACATCATTGGCGCTCTGACTGCAATTCTTATTAGCATTTGGTAAGACATCTGAATGTTGTTAACATCAGTCGTCATTCTCGTTACCAAACTGGCACTTGAAAATTTATCAATATTTTCAAAAGAATAATCCTGCACATGATAGAACATGTCTTTACGTAAATTAGCGGCAAATCCAGCTGCGGCATGTGCGGAAGCGTAACTGGCACCTGAACCTAAAATAAGTGAAACCAGGGTTAACACCAGCAAAACTATACCACTCTTAGTAATATAGTCCATGTTCCCTTTCATTATTCCATTATCAATCAAAATACCAACTAAATACGGTATTAACATTTCAATGATAACTTCACCAGTAACAAATAAAGGCGACAGTAAAGATAGTTTTTTATACTGCCTAATTGATTTACGCAGCGTATTAATCATTGAATACCCCTTTCTGATTTTTACTGCATTTGCTTAATTTCGTAAGTGAATTCAGTTTAAAAAGGATAAATAGACCTATGATAAATCTATTTATCCTTTAAAATATATAGTTATCTAAGTATAGCTCTTTTCTTGACAAAAAACACTTTATTTGCTCCTATCAGCTGGAGCAAAGGCGGAACCAATAATTTGGTAGTGCTTCCTAAAGAGCCACCGAATACCATAAACTGCAGCTGCAATAATGAGATTATATATAGCAGGCAAAGCAGGATTAATAATGCGAAACGCTGGTATTGAGACGATGTAGAGGAATAAAAAGAGAACTACCATTAACAAAATAGAACTCCAAATAAACTTGGACCACGGTATCTTCTTAGTCTTACCGGTACTGGGAACAACCCAATCGTTGTATTTAGTCATGAAGACTCCTAAAGTTACGCCAATAACCAGCAAAGTCAAAACACCAGTCTGTGGATTATACTTTTCATTTTTTTGGAACAAACCTACTAAACCAAAAAGTCCAAAGAATAAGGCGGTGTAAAACATTGCATTATCCGTAGCATATTGCCAAAATGGTATATCTGACGCTTTTCTTTTCTTAGGCTTCAACATGTCTGCTGCTTTTAACTTAGGAGACATATTATAGTAAGTGCTAGCAGGTTGTCCGTGACGCTGGGCAACTACTAAATCACTTAAAAGGGCATCAATACGCTTTTGTGCATCTTCACTGCTCATTTTTCCCTGAGCTTCGAGTTCTTTTTGCAAACGAAAAACGTAATCGGAGTTCTTATTACTGAGTTGCTTACGTAATTCAGTGGGTGTCATCTGCTTAACTTCATCGTCCCTGTTTTGGTTGATTACTTTCTCTTTAAGCTTTTGTTGCTTATTTACATCTATGTTAGCTTGATTAGCCTGTTCTTCAGTTTTCTTTTCTGCCATTATTTTTTTCCTAAACGTTAAATCTAAATTCAATAATGTCACCATCTTGAACTTCATAGTCTTTACCTTCAAGACGTAATTTACCTGCTTCTTTAACTTTTTGCATAGTTTCATATTGATCAAGATCAGTAAATGAAACTACCTCTGCGCGGATAAAGCCCCGCTCAAAGTCAGAGTGAATAACTCCCGCAACTTGTGGAGCTTTCATTCCTTCATGGAAAGTCCAAGCTCGCGTTTCCGGTCCACCAGCTGTAAAGAATGTTCTGAGTCCTAAAATGTGGTAAGCTGCACGAATTAAACGGTCAAGTCCAGATTCAGTTACGCCTTCTGCCTCTAAAAATTCAGCTTTTTCATCATCTTCTAAACCAGCAATTTCTTCCTCAGTAGCAGCAGAAATACCTAAGCATTCAGCATTCTCACTTTCAGCGTGCTTTTTAACAATTTGGTAATACTGATCTTTTTCAGGTTCAGCCATTGAGCTTTCTGCAATATTAGCTACGTAAATCACAGGTTTATCAGTTAACAAGAACAAGCCTTTGACGATCTTTTGCTCGTCCTCATTAAAACTGATGGAGCGTACTGCCTTGCCTTCTTCTAAAACCGGCTTGATTTTTTGTAAAACATTAAATTCAGCTTTAGCTTCTTTATCATTTTGCTGGGCAATCTTTTTAACCTTATTAATCCGGCGGTTAACAGCATCTAAATCGGCAATTGCGAGTTCTAAATTAATAGTATTAATGTCTTCTTCCGGATCAACTTTGCCGGTAACAGAAGTAATATTATCATCTTCAAAAGCCCGCACAACATGAATTATTGCGTCAGTTTGACGAATATTTTCCAAAAACTTGTTGCCTAGGCCTTCTCCTTTGGAAGCACCTTTAACTAAACCAGCAATATCGGTGAATTCAAAAGTAGTGTGAACAATCTTTTTAGCAGGAATTAATTCCTGAATCCTTGCCAGTCTTTTATCTGGAACTTCAACCATGCCCACATTAGGTTCGATTGTAGCAAATGGGTAATTGGCCATTTCCGCACCAGCTTTGGTAATAGCATTAAACAATGTTGATTTGCCGACATTTGGTAGTCCAACAATCCCAGCAGTTAATGACATTTTTATCCTCTTTCTTTAACAAAAACTAGTTATTATCTTGATTAAAATTTGGTCGCGCTATGTCACTTTTAGGTACATAAAGCTCATTTTTAACATTAACGGGATCATTTGCTTTAGTTAAGACTTTTTTCAGATTATGTGTGAATTTAGATCTGGGCATCATTACAATGTGACCACATCCCATACATTTTAATCTGATATCTGCTCCTAAACGCAAAACTTCCCAATCATTAGTCTTACAAGCGTGAGGCTTCTTCATGAGTACAGTATCAGCTAAATTATAGGAGATTTCTTTATTCATCAAGATCTACTCCCAAAACATCAAGTATTCTGTTCAATTCGTCAACTGATGAAAATCCTATTGACAAATGACCGCTGCCCTTTTTATTTTCAGAAATATTGACACTAGATCCTAGTTTATCCGCTAATTGATGCTCTGTGGCCCGAATAAAAGCAGACTTTTTAACAGTCTTCTTGCGGGGCTTTTTGGAATTAAGGTTAGCAACCAAAGCTTCCACTTTTCTGACCGGCATTCCTTCTTTAACCACTTGTTTAGCCACTTCATCAATTTTATCTTTGTTTTTCAAACCTAAAAGAGTCCGCGCTTGACCCATTGAAAGATCACCATGTTGCAGCAAATGCTTAGTTTTGCTAGGTAAAGTCAATAAACGCAGGTAGTTGGCTATATACGGACGAGATTTACCCATTCTCTTAGAAACTTCTTCTTGGGTAAGGCCCAAGTTTTTTTGCAACATTTCGTAAGCTTGAGCTTCTTCAAGCGGTGTTAAATCTTCACGTTGCAAGTTTTCTAACACTGCCACTTCCATCATTTGACTTTCACTAAAATCACGGACTATAGCAGGTATTGTGCCTTTCTTGGCCATCTTCGAAGCCCTAAACCGTCTTTCACCGGCAATAATTTCATAGCCGTTAATAGACTTACGCACAATTATAGGCTGAAAGACACCATTTTCTTTAATAGAATCAGCCAGTTCCTTCAGTGACTTGTCATCAAAATTTTTACGTGGTTGATATGGATTGGGTCTAATATCGCTTAAATTAAGATCTTGGATTTCTTCTTCGTTGTCTTCGATCTGAGGTTCGTCTTCAAACAGCGCTTCGATGCCGCGACCGAGACCACCATGCTTTTTGGTATCCTTATTTCTTGAGTTTCTTGCCATGATTCTTTAACACCTCCTTGGCTAAATCGTCGTAAACTTCAGCTCCGCGGGAATTAGGAGCATATTCTGTAATTGCTTCACCATAACTTGGCGCTTCAGCCAATTTGGTAATCCGCGGAATAATAGTTTTATATACTTTATTAGAAAAATAGGAGCGTACTTCTTTGACTACTTCAGCGCCTAAATTAGTCCGTGCATCCAGCATTGTGAGCAAAACACCTTCAACACCCAAGTCTTTATTGAAGTGTTTTTGGACTAACCTAATGGTGTTGAGTAGCTGACTTAGACCTTCCATAGCATAATATTCACTTTGAACAGGAATTAAAATTGAGTCTGATGCTGTAAAAGCGTTGATCGACAGCTGCCCTAAAGACGGTGGACAATCAATAAAAATAAAATCATAATTTTCACTAATTGTGTCTAAAGCAGATTTTAAGCGGGTTTCCCGTGCCATCATGCTAATTAATTCTGTTTCAGCTCCTGACAAATTAATAGTTGCTGGAACTAAGTCGAGGCGGTTAGTAGAAGTATGGAAAATCGTATCTTTAAGAGGAACATCGTCAATCAACACACTATAAATATCTTGATCAATCTCGGATTTTTCTATTCCCAATCCAGAAGTTGCATTACCTTGTGGATCAATATCTACAATTAAAACTTGGTACCCACGTTCCGCAATTGAAGCTGCTAAATTGATTGTAGTTGTCGTTTTACCGACACCACCTTTTTGGTTAGCAACCGAAATTACACTCACCATATTTTCCATGCCTTCCTACTTTCTTTTCAATTCAATTGTAATCATATAATCATCAGGATCGTTGTTTTCCTTAAATTTGACCTTGATGCCTGATTGTTGGGCAAGCTTAATTGCCTTCTTAATCGTATTTATTTGTACTTTTAAGTCCTTAGGGATACGATTAACCGACCTGTTCGTTTGCTCAGACTGCTCTTTTTCTTTCGCCTGATTTTTTTTACCGGCAAAATATTGGTCAACGTTTTTGACAATTTTTTCAGTGTCATTAACATTCAGGTTTTTTGCCAAGATTTCATCCAGAACGCGGCTCTGATCTTTTTCACTTAGTCCAACTAAACAGCGTCCATGACGCGGTGAAATTTCACCACTAGCTAAATAGCTTTGCACCTTGGGAGTTAACTTGAGTAAACGCAACTTGTTAGCGACATAAGATTGGGACTTGCCAATATTTTGCGCCAATGTGGTTTGCGTAAGCTTATTTAACTTCATCAAATTATTGTAGGCCTGAGCTTCATCAATTGGATTTAAATCTTCTCTTTGCAAGTTTTCAATTAAAGCTAATGACGCTGCTTGACTGTCATCCATGTTCTTGACTATTGCTGGAATTTTTTCCCATGCCAGATGTTGAGCTGCCTTTAGTCTGCGTTCACCAGCGATAATTTCGTAATTGTCATCTTTTTCACGTACAATAATCGGTTGCAGTAAGCCTTCTTTATCAAGAGTCGATGCTAATTCACGAATTGATTCCTCAGAAAACTCATGTCGTGGCTGATAAGAATTAGGTTTAATTTTACTTAACTCAATATCCTGAATTTGTTTACTTTTAGGAATTTCTTCATGATGACGCAAAGAAGAAAATAATGACATTTCGAGTCCCCCTGTTTAATGTATTGGTTTACGGTGAGGCGTTCCCGCCTGCCGCGGATATTTTTTAGGCGTTGCCTTTACTTTTTCTATTAGGATAAGCGTGCGTTCCTCTGCACTTTGGGGTAGTTGCAATTGTTTAACAGCTACTGTTTTACCACCTAAAATGCTTAACGCTTTTTTACTAGTTCCTAATTCATCTTCTGCCTTTGGACCTTTGAGGGCGATAAAATTGCCGCCTTTTTTGACAAGTGGCAAGCAGTATTCACTTAAAACTGCCATGTTGGCTACAGCACGAGCAGTAACAATATCAAATTGTTCACGGTAGCGGCTATTTTGACCAACATCTTCTGCTCTGCCATGCACTAAAGCAACATCTTTTAAGCCCAATTGTGCAATTAAATCCTGCAAAAAATTCAGTCTTTTACCAAGAGAATCAACTATTGTTACTTGCAGGTCCGGTTGCATAATTTTTAATGGTATAGAAGGAAAACCGGCACCTGCACCAACATCGCATAAAGAGTTGCTTGACTTAAAAACCGTACTAAAGGTCAAAAGCGGTGTGATGCTATCATAAAAATGTTTGAGGTAAACATCATCTTCTGCAGTTATTCGCGTGAGGTTAACGTGCTTGTTGGCCTCAATTAGACTGTTAAAGTATTGGTTAAATTGGTTGATTTGATTTTCATTTAATTTAAAATTACGTTTTGATAATTCTTGGACAAACTGTTCAGGATTCATTTTTCACCCGTGAAACCTTGTTTCACACCCTTTAAATTTAACGCTAAAATTGGCTTAATGTAAAGTCAATGCATCCCTTTAATTATGAAATATTTTTCGACTGTCGTCAAAGTCTAAACGAATAAAATAAGCTATAATATCCTCAAAGGAGATAAATATGATAGTTACTTTAATTGTTCTGGCCTACTTGGCACTAAAAACCTACAAAGGTTTTCAAACCGGCTTCACCAGATTAATTATTAATTTGATTTTTGCTGCTATTGTTTTTATTGCCGCAATTCTTTTTCAAAATCCAGTCGGCAATTGGCTATACAGTCAGATAACAGGGCAAAATATTCAGACCACTTTAACTCCCGGAACCAACCTGATGTTGTTTCGCTTTTTAGCGTTTTTCGTGATTGTTTTTGTAGGCAAAATGATTGTTAAAGTTTTTAAAGGCTGGGTGCCAAATAAAAACCCCCATGCTACCAATTTTGGTAATCTGCTGGACAGCGTTTTAGGCGCGATAGTGTCTTTTTTCGCCAGTTACTTCTTTGTCTACATCATATTATCAATGCTTAACGCCTTACAGAATCCATGGTTTATTCAGCAAACTCTTGATTCTTCCTTCATTAGATTTATTATCTACAACACCCCTGGTTTATCCAACGGCCTATTTAACAGTATTTTTAGTATTAGTCGTACCGCTGCTTAAATTGCAGGAAATAACGGCAAAATAAAAGTGCCTTTGAGGCACTTTTTTATTTATCAATTTTGAAAATTGTCATACTCAATGTGTTCATCATTATACACAAAGATGGCACCAATGCGGTCGGGATCGTCATGCCAACCCGCAAGAGGTTTTCCCGCAAAAAACAGCCGTTTACATTCAATTTCAGCTTCAACAGAATCTTTTGTAAATGTAGTGACTCCTGCTAAATTTGTTTCAACTGGATAGCCTGTACGGGGATCAATTAAATGATGATACTTATGACCAGCAACTTCTAAGTAGCGTTCATAGGTGCCACTAGTAACAGCTGAACATTGCGGTACCATGACAGAGGTAATGTTTTTGCCCCGAGGCTCTTTTGGATCCTGCACCCCGACTGACCACTGACCATTGGCTCTTTTAGGAGAATCACCAACTAGCAAGATATTGCCGCCAAGGTTAATAATTCCCGCGTGCACACCATAAGCACGCCACAAGTCTCTAATTCGATCAGCAATCCAGCCTTTAGCTATACCACCAAGGTCTAATTCCATCCCAGCCTTTTTCAGGTAAACTGTCTGGTCAAGATCATTTAAGTCAACGCTATAAGGGTCAATCAGTTTCATTCTTTCTTTAATTTGCTCAGGCTCTGGTACATGAGCATTTTTAAAGCCTATTGACCACAATTTAACTATCGGACCAATAAGAGCATTAAAGCCAAAGTTTTCCCGGCTTTCCTCTACGGCAAGCTTAATCAAATCATAAGTGCCGCTGGAAACTTGCACAGCTTTCTTTCCAGCAGCATGATTAACATCCATTACTTCTGATTCATCACGGTTAACCGTCAATATGTCTTCGTAATGGTCAATTAAAGCAAAAGAATCGTTAATTACTTTCTTATCTCTGGCGCCAAAAACTTGTAAAGTAATTGACGTCCCTAAAGCATGATGTTGTCCTACCTGTTGTTCTAAAGCTAAAGTTTTAATCATTATCTTATCCCTAGTCCTCTAAATATTTCTCTCTCATCATTTCTTGCATTTCTGCGTTTATGTCCAGCTGATTAGATATGTATGAATCAATACCACCAAAATTATCATTAATTGTAATCAAGCTGGTATCAAAGAAAGCATTAGCTACTGAACCAAGAATGCGCATATTGGCACGAAACTTATCATTCTCTCCCGCTGCTTTAAATTTCTCATCCCGAACGTGACGATAGTTATTCAGCAGATAGTTTGAATAAAGGTAGTCCTGTCTAATTACTTCTAGATCAACACCCAAAATATACAAAAGCACCACCGTTACCAAACCTGTTCTGTCTTTGCCTTCTGAGCAATGATACAAAACTGCACCATCAGCAGTTTCAGCTACGACACTTACAATTTGATGGATACTGCGCTGAGCTTGCTTATTGCTGATATGTTCACGGTATCGCCTGCACATCATATCAAACCCGGCATATTGATCACGACGGTATTTGGCAAATTCTTTACTCATATCCAAGCCATGACCACCAGTATTATCTTCAACAGATAGCGGAAACTCATAATGCGTAACGCCTGGTAGATCGCGATCCTGGTTTGCCTTGCACTCAGCAGGAGAACGCAAATCAATAATTTTAGTTAAACCGTAATCAAGCAAAAATTGCTGGTCGGCAGCAGTTATCTGACTAATATTACCAGACCGTAATAAACGGTGGGCTTTAATTTTGCGCCCATTAAAGCCAGTATATCCCCCTAAATCTCGGGGATTACGCACAGACTTAAGAGGCAAAACAACGGGTTGAGACATGCCAACTTCCTTTCAAATAAAAATAACCGGATAGGACACTCCTATCCGGTTATTTTACTCTCTGCTAATCAATCTAGCAAAAGTTTATTTATGTGCTTGTTCAACAAACTTGAAGAAGTTGTCCATCATACCATCAATTTGCTTAATGGTTGCTTCATCAGTCAATTCACCAGTTTCTTTATTGAACTTATCTGGAGCTTGACCAATTAAAACTTCGTTACCAGGTAAAACATTTGCGCTCATATCAGGTGAAAGCAGAATTTCACGCATATCTTCTTGAGCACGAGCAGTACCTTGTGAACCGTATGATACACCAGCAACAGCTACTGGCTTCATCTTCATAACATTAGGACCAGCATGTGAACCCAACCATTCAAGACTACTCTTTAAAGGAGCAGGAATAGTGTGATCATATTCAGGTGTAGTAATTACTATACCATCAGCGCTCTTAATTTCTTCAATCCAAGCCTTAATAGTATCATCAGCCATATCTGTTCTGCAGAATGGTGTCAACTTATCTATTTCTTTTACTTCAATGTCTGCTTTATCAGCATAACGCTTAGCAATAAATTGTGCTAAAAAACGGTTATATGAAAAAGATGCATTTGTACCAACAATTGCTAATATTTTCATTCTCGACCCTCCTACTTAGTAACTTGTGCGTACCAACTATCAACTTCGTCGAAGAAATGACCCAAGAATTCAACAGATTCCTTGTTAGTCAAATTACCGTTTTCGTCAAATTGCTTTGGTGCGACTCCCAACATAAATTCGTCATCATTAAAGACTTGGGCATCAAAACCAGGTGCTGTCAACACGCTCTTTAAACGACCTTGTGAACGAGAACCACCTTGTGGCATTGGTGAAGTAGAAACAATCACAACTGGCTTATTCTTAAACGGATGAGTCACGCAAGAAAGCCATTCTAAAGCACTACTTAACGCACTAGTAACAGAGTGTTGCTGCTCAGGAGAACCAATTAATACTAAATCGGCATCTTCAATTTCTTTTGTCAAAGCTTGAACAGATTCTGGAGCATCTTCGCCCTCTTTAAACATTGGCAACCCTTTTACTGTTGCCAGTTTAAAATCATACTTGTCGGCAAATTGCTTAGATATAAATTTAAGCAATGCCTCATTAAATGAATTATTGGCATTTGAGCCAGATAATGCAAGAATTTTCATAAAAACCACCTTTCAGAAACTAATTTCAAGATTAATTATAGCATATCCGTATGCTTTTAACATTTTCCTGCTCTTAAAAAGATTTATATAGATAATTTCTGTAAAATGGTTGATTTAGTACATTATAAGCACTCTGCAAACACTAAGAATTACTTCTTGCTTTTACTTTTGCTTTCCGCTTCGCCAGTTTTAAATAATGAAACTTTATTAGTCTTACTGAGCCAATCATTTAAAATGGCATCATTAATTTGAGCTGCTAAAACATTGATGATCTGCGTTTGGGTAAAAGTTGCTATTTTATTAACGAGTAGTGAAGCGATACCGCTAGTAGTAATCCAATTGGCAATGATAATGCTTCTTATCTTGTCTTCTGGGTATTTAGTCTTAGGATATTGTTCCCTGAACTTTTCCACACCAAAGTCAATTAAAGTATCAGCAATTATCTTACTGCCGAACTTACCATCAACAAACATTGCTCTGAACAAGTTTTCCTGTTCCTTGGCAAAATCAATATAAGATAAATCCATATCAATTAAAGGCTTATCCGTATACCTTTTCTGCAAAATATTATTCTTTAAATTGTCCGCAATTTTACGCAATACTTCTTTGCGCAAGTCTTCCATACTGTTAAATTCAAGATATAAAGGCTGCGTTGAAAAATGCCCTGCCTTGGCAATATTGCGGGCAGTCAAACTCTCAATACCATCTTTAACAACCATCTTATAGGCAATGCTTAAAATTTTATTTCTTCCTATTTCTTTTTTTCTAGCCATTTTGGTATTCCTTGATTAACTTTAAAACGTACTGTTATTCCTAACAAAAACCAGCTATTTCCCGACAATCAAATTATTGCCGAATGATACATATTTTAAATGAAGAAAATTATTCTCCATTATTTTCTATAAACTCATCGTAATACTGTGAAACCATGTCGCTTACTTCATCTTTGCTCAAACCTTGAGCAGCGCAAAAAGAAAAGAAAGCAGCAGAAAGAATATAGCCTACTTCAGAATCTTCTGTCAGATTATCTGAAAAGTTCATATTAATACTGTGATTTTGATAGTCGGTCGATAATTCAATCGACTTATCTTCAGGGACATCATTCATATTTGTACCTCTACATAAATTGATCTATTTATAGTAGCTTTTCTGATTGCCACTAATAAAATAAAATAAAAATTATACCAAATAAAAACATATACAAAAAAATAACTTTTTGTTATTTTAGCAAAGAAACTATTATTTCCTAGTAATTTACTCAAATAGTTAAAAAACAAATTAATAATTTTATTTTTAATTTTTCCAGTTATCTTATCTCAAAAAATAACATTTTCTTTTCACATATAAGAATAGTAAATTTAAAAGTACTTTGTCAAGAGCAAAGTACTTTTTATAATATAAAAGAAATGTGTGATTTTCTATAAAATTTCGGTTTTAAATAGTTAATTCTAATTAATAACAAAAATCCGGATAAAATAGTTTTATTATAAATAATAAAATTACTACTGAGAAAAAAAGTTTAGCTAATTTTTTGCTTTTAATTAAATTCTATTCTATGGTTATTTTTTATAGTGTTATTTTTATAGTGTTATTTTTATAGCTATAATTTAATAACTAAACTTTTTGCTTAATCTCACCATCCATCATTTCATAAATATGATCTGCGTATTGCTTGAGTCTAGGATCATGAGTTACCAGTAGAATAGCCTTGTGATAGTCTTTAGCCAAGTTTTGAAAAAGTTGCCCCACTTCACTGACATTTTTACTGTCTAGAGAAGCTGTAGGTTCATCGGCCAATAAAATTTGAGGATTAGCATAGAGTGCACGGGCAATAGCAGCACGCTGCTGCTGTCCACCAGATAATTCAGCGGGATACTTATCAAGCAATGAACTGATACCTAATTGTTTGAGCAATTTTTGTAACGTTTCTTCATTGATATTGCCTGTTTTTTTCACCTTATTAACTAATTCAAACTGTTCTTTGACCTTTAAAAATGGTACTAAATTATACGCCTGCAATACAAAGCCAAGTTGAGTCAGACGTAAACGGTCGCTGTCTTTAGCAGAAATATCTGCAATATTTTGGCCGTTAACTATCACTTCTCCAGCAGTTGGCTTTTGTAAAGAGCCTGCAATGGTTAAAAAGGTGCTTTTACCAGCGCCTGAAGGCCCCATGATTAATACCACTTCACCTAAATTTGCCTTAAAATTTACGTTATTGATTGCTGTTACTTCTGCGGCACCTTTACCATATACTTTTTGAACATTTTTTAATTCAATAATTGCCATATTACTCACCTATTGCTTGTGCTGGATCTACTTTGAGAATTGATCTGATTGGAATTAAGCTGCCAATAATTGCAGTTAGCAGTAATCCCAATGTGCCCGACAAAATGATGTCCGGGGTAAAACTGATAGGTACTGCAGCTGGTAAAACTTTGACAGTTATTGCCATAGCCACTAATCCGATAACTAATCCAACTAAAACTAAAATTAACGCTTGACTGATTGTTGCCTTAACTAACGTGCTGCTCGGAATCCCCTGTGCCCGCATCACTGCATAATTGTGCATTTTTTGCATCGTTAGAATATAAAGAAAGACGGCAATTATGATCAGTGAAATAACGTATAAGAAACCTATCATTAACTCGAATGTCATATTTTGTGCGGTATAGCCCGGAAGCTTTTTAATAAATTGCGCAATGGGATATGTCTTACTGTCCTTGTGATTGTATTTATAATTATGATCACGTGAAATAATAGCCGAGGCCCTTAAGGTCGGCAGTCCTTGCCGCAGCTTCTTCCACGACTGCAATGTACCATAAACAATTGGGGCAATATTGATTTTAGCATTTTGGACAAAACCAACGATGCGATATTTCTTGCTTGAACCATTTAACTCTAAACGATCGCCTAATCGATAGCCCTTAGTTTTAAAAGCTTGATCCACAGTAACTTCATAGTTCTTTTTGGCTTTTCTGCCTGCAATTAATTCTTGATCATCATAAATGAACTGGTTTTTCTTGACACCAATAAATTGCGCTGAGATTTGCGGCCTTCCCGATTTTTTAACTACAACTGGTATTTGTCCCACCAGCGCCTCATTTTTAGTTAAAGTAGTTTTTGCTAAATCACTTTTAGTTAAAACCGACTGGCTCATACTAACGTTCGCATTTTTATTTAAAACGACTTTTTGAGCATCCCAAGACTTTAATGCCTGCGTATTTTCACTGGCTAAACCAACTGCCAGAGACGAAAGGACAAATATCAGGTAACTAATTAAAAAAATCATCAAAATGATTAGTCCGTAACGCAGCTTTTCTCTTTTTATTTCTTTAATTGCTAAAAACATTAATTTGTTCCCCTTTTTAATAGTTCTAAACTGGCCTTAAAGCGAGCCATAACCTCTTTTTCTTGTTCTGGATTTTCCATCACCAAGCGGATTGTCGCATGACTAAGAACCATTGCACTCCAATTTTGCGGATCTAATTTAGTGATTAATTCTCGCGGAAAAGGTTGACCCACTGAATTCTCGTTGTACAAAATGTGCATTTTAATCAGACCTGCATAAGAACTTTGTTGCGCCTTTTCAATAAAATCGGCTACATTCTGGTAATATTGCTGCGGCTCAAAAGCTGAAGTTAGTTCAACCGGTGAATGGACCGCCTTTAAGGCAATCTTATACATATACTGGTAGGCATCATTTAAATCGGTAAAATATTTATAAAATGCGCCGCGCGCAATACCTGCCTGAGCAACAATCCGTGCCACCTGCGCCTTTGCTAGTGGATAGGTACTAAACTCATTTACCAAAGACTGTCTGATTATCTTTTTCTTGCTTGCCGGCAAGTTAATAAAAGTAGCTTTAACCATCTCGTCATTTACCTTCTAATTTTAATAAGTGACACTGTGTCACTTATTACAGAATAATTTTTTTATTAGCTCTAGTCAATTAAAATGCACCAACAAAAAAGGCCTTACTTCAAGGCCTATTATTTTTATTCAAATGTCAATATCCGGTTATAGTAATTCAACCTGTAAATGCCGTCACGATAGGACATTTTAGCTAATGCGCAATTAGCCATAGTTTCAAAGCAATTCATGTCGCCATTAGTTAAGCAGTGGGCAAACATCATCCTAATTAAGGTGCCATGGCAAAATACCAAAACTTTTTTATCCAGATAATTCTTTTCCATGTCAGTCATAAAACTGCCACACCTGCGGTTAAGCGCCGTAAATGACTCGCCACTGGGTGCATATTTAATGTAGTCAGCAGCCGCTTTACCCCAAGGATCAATTGCATCGGGATATTTTTGCCCCAGCGCGGTTAAAAATTGTCCGTCCCATTCGCCGAAATTAATTTCCGTCAGGCGTTGATCAATTTTAATTTCCTTTTGACCCTTGGTAAAAATTTTAGCGGTTGTTAACGACCTTTTTAATGGGCTTGAAAAAACGACGTCAAAAGGTGCAGGATCAAAATTCGCTGCGGCTGTCTTAGCCTGTTTTTGACCAATTTCATCTAAATCGTGATCAAATGATGACCCTTGCATGCGGCCAATCTTATTCAAATCAGTTAAGCCGTGTCGTACAAAAACTATTTCCATATTATCCCCTCATTCATAATCTTACTTAGTGTGCTTTGTCCCAAATATCTTTTTGTTCTACCGCCGCTTAAAATCATATTCCGTCCTAAAAACATAAGAAGCAGCAGTACTCAAATCGGGCATAAAAACAAAACCAAAATCAGTAAATTCACGTAGCTGCTCTGGAGTTGTCAATTGCTTTTCCGCAATATACCGGACCATTTCTCCACGAGCCATTTTAGCGTGAACACCAACCGTCTTCCACTGACCATTTTTCTTTTCCTGAAAATTAATGGTGATCATCTGCCTGCCTGCTGTCACATAAGGGCTGATATTACGAGAATATTCTTTTGAAGCCAAATTAATGAGTATCTGATCTTCATCAAAAAGATTGTCAGCAATTTTTGTCCCCCAAAATTGATATAAGTCAGGTTGTTTAAAACCCGTAACTTTATTTTTCATTTCCAAACGGTAGGGCCAAACTCCGTCAAAAGGACGCAGTACACCGTATAATCCGGATAAGATGCGGACATTTTCTTGTAAATAAGATATCGCAGGTGCTGTGAACAGATCAGGCGCCATATATTGATACTGAATGCCAGAATATGAGATGATTGCTGGAGTCAGACCATCTTTTTGGCTTAAATTAAGCTCATTTATTTGTCTCTGGCCTTCCTTAGTCATACGTTCACTTGACTGCCAGATTTTTTGTAATTCATTAAAACTGCACTTTTTTAAAAAAGCAGCTAATTCTTGTGCTTGGGCTAAAAATTGCGGCTGCGATTTGGCTGGAAAAGATTCGCGGTCGACTGTCATTTTCATTGCTGGTGAAATAATAATTTTCATCTTTACCACCTTTTGGGTTAAACTTATTAATAATATTTACTAAAGGAGAGAAATTAATGAATCCCGATTTTGCCATCGTATTAAATTTTAAACTAAAAAATGCAAAAGATGTAGATGCTGATTTTTTAGTAAAAACTGCCCGCAATATTGGCGCCCGCGTTATTGCTGCTGATGCAAATATTCCTGATTTTAAGAAAGCATGTGCAAAATACACTATTTCTTTAATAGAAAAGCCTACACAAGGTACTGACTTGACTGCAACAGACGCAATAGACAGACTGATTTCAAACCGCAAAGCAGGAGCAAAAACGATCATTAATGTTCCAGTCATTGAAGATGGCAAGCTAGCACCTGAAACAGAATTAATGCTGAAACAAATCAACAATTGGATGCACATTTTTGGTCATGCTTTTAATGAAAGCGAGCCTTGTACCCTTAAAGTTGGCAATGTAGCAGAAGACAGCTGCTTTATCTTGCAAAACAGACATGCAAAATATCAAAAATATATTTTTGCTAAGGCTCCCTTACCCGAAACTATCAAAATTATCGGTCTAACTGCTAAGCCTAACCGCATCGAACTGATTGATCAAAGAACAGAGTTAGAGTTTGGGTTTAGCAATAATGAACTGACTATTGATCTAACTAATAGCAACAAAAACGATTATGACTGGCAAATAATACGAATCCAAGAACACCGCCCAGAAGACGACATTAAAGAAACCAAGTTTTAAAATATTATTTTTAAATACAAAAATAGGGCTGAAGAATTATTTCTTCAGCCCTATTTGATTTACTCTTTATTTATTTTTTAAATAGTTAACTTTCTTTTCGTAATCAGAAATTATCAGTTTGACATTCTGCTTACCACGGTGCCTGCCATAAGCAACAATAGCCCCGCCAAGAACACCAAATACCAGTAAAATCACGCCCACAATAAAGAGCCAAGTGGTTTTGCCATAGAAATAATAGCATAAGACCAAGCCGATTGCGGCAATTGCCAATAAAGTCTGCAGCCAATACTGTAAATTTTGCAGCATCTTTTTTTGATAATTAACTTCGTTTTGATAACCGGCAGTTATTTTCTTAAGGTCCATTATTACACCGTTTTTACTTCTAGTATTTGAGTCCTGGATTGAATACGCCAAGGACAACACCGACAAAAGCTACACCAATCAAAATGATCATTGTCCAGATAGCAGAAACATGCTTTTTGGACATTAACCACCAGCAGAAAAGAGTAACGATTACTGTTAAGATGCCAGGGAAGATACCATCTAACTGCTTTTGCAAATCAAGGAAAACGTGTCCGGTATTATCTCTCAGTTGTAAAGAAGTAGTGACGTTAACCCAGGTAGCCAGAACACCACCAACAACCATACCACCGACAATGGAAATCGCACGTCTAACAGCTTTACCTTGCTTACCTACTAAAAAGCCGACAGCTTTATCCCCCAGCTTGTAACCACGGAAGTATAGGAAGCGTTGACCAAAGTATGCAATGAGATCCCAAACAATGATGTAAAAAATAGCACCAACTGGTGAACCGTTTCTTGACATACCCAAAGCGATACCAAGTAAAATCGGAATCAAAGTACCGTCAATTAAAGAGTCACCAATACCAGCTATTGGTCCCATCAAACCGGCACGCATGTCATTAATAGTTTGACCATCAATATTTTCACCGTTTGCACGTGCTTCTTCAAGACTGGCAGTAGCACCGATGATAACCGAACCTAACATTGGGTTGGTGTTGAAGAACGCTGTATATGCCTTAATGTTATTAGTCTGTGTCTCATTATCATTAGGATATAATTCCTTGATAATTGGCAACATCGAACATAAATAGCCAAACGTCTGCATGTGCTCTTGAGAAAAGCAGGTTAATGCACCCCAAAACCAGATATTAAAAGACTTACTCAGGGTCTTACGACTAATTCTCTTTTTTTCTGCATCCATTTTTAGATGTCCTCCTCTTCTTCATCGTCACCAACGGCATTTTCATTTGATGAGGCGTAACTAGTACTTGAATTTCCTGAGCCCTTAGCCATTTCAATTTCATACATAATTACAGCAAACAATAATGAAATAACTGTTACAGCAACAAGGTTTAAGTGTAATGAAGCTGCTAAAGTGAAACCAACTAAAAATGGAATGAAATCAGTCGCTTTATTAATAATTTGACGAAGCAAGATAGCAATACCAACACATGGCAGCATCGCACCAACAGTAAACAGGGTCTTCATTGGGATGCCGTTCATTGGTAAGGCTGTTCTCAAAGCAGTTACGGCTTCTGCACCGTAGTGAGTCATCAAAAGTGTCGGCAGGAATGAAAATACTAAGTGAGATAACCAAGGCCAGCCAAAATCAACTCCGTAGAGGCGATTTAACTTACCATTTTGAATATCTTTCCAGCCAAATGCTTGCCAAATCAGGTTCATGAATGCCACTGCGTAAAATAGTACCGAGCCAACTGTACCTACCAAAGTGGCAAGAGATTTCGCCATGTTTGCAGCTGCTGAACCCATTGGGTTAAGTCCACGTGATGAAATAGCAACCATAGCTAGAGGAATACCAATATATGAAATTGCCCGCACATCAGCAGCAACCGTACCACCGGGTGTAACTAACGCAATGTAAACCAACTGGGTAGCAACTCCACAGGCAATTCCTAGCGGCAAGTTGCCTAAAACGATACCACAGACCAATCCACCAACTAGTGGCCGTCCAATAGTATAATTACCGACTGCTTGACCAGCCATACAGGAGTTTGAACATAAACACGCAAATACTCCCAAAATGGCGGCTTGTAACCAACTTATAGTCATTTTTTCTCCTTCTTCTTATTAAAATTATTAAGGCTAGATACTCGTTTGAGTAAATATATCTCAATAACCGAATTTCCCTTTGAATTTATCCCAGTAGCCTAATTGTTTATCTGGTAATAAAGCAAAGTGAACCTTATATCCTTTTTGGCTAATTGCCTCAAAAGCATCACCTTCTTCTTGTGTAAAAGATTGATTACTGCCTAATTTGATTGCTCCCGGACGGTCATTACCTGGACCCACAATCAACTCTTTTTGGTCACTTGGGACAAAATCAAGATCGACCAAAATGTGCTTCATATCTTGTGGATTCTTGGTAATCAAAAAGTACCGCGTCTTAGAATTCAATACTTTATCCTTAACATCATTAAAATGAGCCATTGTCCATATAAAAGTTTTCTTACCCTGATCCTCACCCGCAGATTTATAGGCGGATTTTAAGATAGGATTGGTAGCTGCCTTGTCATTTACAGCTATAATCCCATCACAAGGACGTTCTTTTGCCCAACGGGTTGTAATTAAACCATGAATTATCCGGTCATCAACTCTAATCAATGAAACAGTCATTGTTTTTCCTCCTAGATTTAAATGTCATCTTCGTTATCAACTGAATTTTGTGGAATTTCATATTGCTTTATTGCTTTTTCACCTTCACTTAAAGCTGACTTAACCAATTCTTCTTTAGGCATAGTGTCTAAGGAGATTAGCGCGGTAAGTGCCATTGAAAAGTTCATTCCGCCGATTACTACAGAATTTGCTAGATAGCCCTTTTCAGAAAAGACATTTAAAAAAGTAGTTAGCGGACTGCCGCCAATGATATCAGCAATGACAACAAATTCATCTTCTTTTTTAAATTCTTCTTTTTGTAAAAAGGCGGTAACTTTCTTAGTAAAGTCTTCTGCAGAATCACCATTATGAAGACATAATGCAAAACAACGCTTAATAGCATCCCCAGCAAACATTTCCAATGAAGTTTTTACCCCTTCAGCAAACTGTCCGTGAGAAACCAAAATTAAATATTTCAATACTTCATTCCTCTCTTCGTTAGTATAAGTTAAAATTAGCACAATCTTTGTCTGTGCTAATAGTGCTAAATGTCATAAAATCGGATATGACAATTGTCACATTTTAAAAGCGCTTTCCTAAAATATGGTTGAAGGAAATTATTTTTTCGGCAATAATTACTATATAAGTAATATTCTGAATAGTGAATGAGATGATGGCATGAATTTAACTAAACTAAAAAAGCAGCACAACCCACATTCCCACCGCAAAACAAGTATCCTGCTTGCAAGCGAGTTGGTTCTTGCTGCTTTTTTTATTTTACTAGTGTATGTAACGTTTATCGTATATCCCAGTCAGGACGAGCAGGTCAAAATCGGTTCAACTTATATGACAATGAATAATAGTTTTTACCCCGTCTTAAACGAGCAAATTGCTAATTATGTCGAAGACCATCACGACCGCTTATATAATAGGGATCCAGCACTAATTGTGAATAAACAAGTTGAAGAACTGCATACTTTTATCCGGCAAAGAATGAATGCCATCATTATTAATCCGGTTGACGGCAACAGTAGAAAAATTCAAAATGCGCTGCGTTTAGCTAAGAAAAAAGGAATTAAAATTATTGTTGTTGACTCACAGATGAAATCGGATAAGTATGCTGATTGTACGATTCTATCCGACAATTATCATGCGGGACAATTGTGCGCACAGCATTTGCTGAAACGTAAAACTGCTGCTCGTATTTTGCTTTTGGAACATTATTCTGCTTATTCCGCCAATAATCGGATACAGGGCTTTACTGATACTATCAGAAAATCACCGAGAGCCGATCGTTTTCACATCGTGGGCAAAATTAATACCTACGGGCAGTCTGAAATAACTTTGCCACTAGTAGAAAAAGCACTCAAAAAAGGCCCCAAATTTGATACCATCATGGCATTGAATGACCAAGCAGCTGTTGGTGCCCTAGCTGCAATTGATGAGGTTAAGTTAAAACGACAAATAGATGTCTATAGCGTGGATGGTTCTGAAAACATGAAAAAACTTTTAGGCGTTAACCAAAATGCCATTGCCACAGCAGCTCAAACTCCTTTAAATATGGGTAAGACGGCTGTCAAAATAGCTTACAAGCTGATTGCGGGTAAAAAAGTGCCACGAACAATTATCTTACCGGTTTATTTAATTACAGATAAAAATATCAATCGTTATAACGTCTTAGGGTGGCAATAATGCCTAAATTCAAAGTTTTAATTTCTTTACGCAGAACAATGTTATGGCTCAATTTTTTTGCCATCTTATTTAACGCCACATTATTTATTTATGCCACGGATTATGTCATTAAAACATCGCAATCCTACCAATTTTTGGAATCATTACACCATATTCCTGATTCGCCCCGAGCAATTTTTGGAGAAAGCATCATCAGTTTCTTCGTTTTGGCAGTTGTAATGTCTTTTCACCACCACTATTCAGCTTTTAAACAGGACACAGAGTTAAACAACACCATAATCTTCGTAGAATTCATTTTAGCCATTTTTGTTTTTCTATCTCTACGACTGACATACAATGGTATTTTTTTGCTGATTTTTGTTGATTTTATTATTAGTAATCGCAACCAATATGATTTTCGCGACTATCTTGTATGGATGATGGTAGTAGTCTTTTTGCTATTTTTATTAGTGATTACAGATTATTCAATTCTGAGCCACTTCATGACTCTACCCGATTTGACCATTTACTTAAACTTCTTACCCTCTAACATTGGGCCCAAATTGTTAGTCTGGAAAAATTTTATTACCATCTTGAACTTGACGCTCTTTATCTTAATTTTAATTTATTTTGCTATTTACCAGTTAAACCAAGAAAATGACATCCAAAACAAGTTAGCTTTAGCTTCTAAAGCTAACTACGAGTTAAAAAACTATGCTGCTTTATCAGAATATATTGCTAAAGACCGTGAAAGAAAACGCATTGCTCGAGATATTCACGATTCAGTAGGTCACGCACTAACTGGGATCGCAGCAGGTATTGACGCTACCTTAGTATTAATTGATGTTGATAAGGATGCCACTAAAAAACAGTTGGTAAAAATTCAAACAGCAGTCAAAGAGGGAATTAAGGATGTCCGCAAAGCTCTTAACCGTATTCGTCCTGGAGCATTAAATAATTATACTTTACAAGAATCTCTGAAAAAGATGCTAAAGGAATATGCTGATATTTCCCGCATTAAAATTGATTTTTCTTACCATTGGGGCTCGGCAGATTTTGAAAAAACAACCGAAGACGTGGTTTTTCGAATAATTGAAGAATCAATTACTAATTCGCTCAGACATGGTCATGCAAGCCAGGTTTCTATTGCCTGCACTAAACCGGATCAAAAGACATACCAAATGGTAATTAAGGACAACGGCACGGGAGCCCAAAAAATTGTCCCCGGCTATGGGATTACGCAAATGAAAGAACGGGTAGCTATAATAAATGGAAAAATTAGTTTTGACGGCCAAAACGGTTTTACAATAGTAGTTGATATTCCAGCAGAGGGTGATATGTATGATTAAAATAATGATAGCTGACGATCAACAATTAATAAGAGACTCGTTAAAAATAATTCTTGATGCCAATCCCGACTTCACCGTTACAGATACCGTTGCTAATGGTCAGGAAGTATTGGCGAGTATTAAAAAGAAAAAGCCAGACATTATCCTAATGGATGTGCGGATGCCAGTCATGGATGGTACTGTTTGCACAAAATATGTCAAAGAAAAATATCCTAGTATTAAGGTAATAATCTTAACTACTTTTGATGACGATGATTTTATTTTCAGCGCCTTAAAATATGGTGCTTCAGGTTATTTGTTAAAAGGCGCTTCAACAAAGGAACTATATCAGGCAATTAAAACTGTGTATCACGGTGGAGCAATGATCAATCCTGATATTGCTGAAAAGGTCTTTCGCCTCTTTTCCAAAATGGCACAGGCCAACTATGCTATTCAAGTAAACGATAAAGATACTAAGAATTTTTCCCAACATGAATGGCGGGTAATCCAACAAGTAGGATTAGGCTTATCCAACAAAGAAATTGCAGCTAAACTCTTTTTATCAGAAGGAACTGTCCGGAACTACATTTCAAAAATTCTGGATAAGCTGCAACTACGCGACCGCACACAACTAGCAATTTGGGCTGTGCAAACTGGAGTCACGAGCGAAAATATTAAGGATGACAATGAAACGCAAAAATAAAATTATCATAATACTGGTTACACTTATCCTAGTCATCAGTGGCGCTTTTTATTGGCGCTACCGTGTGAAAGAAAACGAAAAGACGCTAACAATCGGTCTTTATACCAGTAGTAGCTGGAACGTACCCAACGGACACCAATATAAAGTAATTGATTATGCTATCCGCAAATTTAAGCAGGAACACCCCAACATCAAAATAAAGTATGAAAGTGGTATTCAACAAGATGATTACCGTAATTGGTTAAGTGAAAAAATCATTGAAAATAAAACCCCGGACCTGATAATTGTGCCTAACCGCGATTTTAATGCCCTGGCCAGTGAAGGCGCTTTTAAAAATCTATCCTCTTTCATGTGGCAAGATAACATCAAAAACTCAACTTTTTATGCCAGTACGCTTAAAGCAGGGCAATATGGTGGTCAGCAGCTGGCCTTGCCTTATGAAGCTAATCCCACACTAATGGTCATGAACAAAACGCTACTGCAGAAATTCAAAATCAAAACACCGAGTTATGACTGGACACCGCAGCAATTTTATAAACTGTGCCACCAAGTCACTTATTCCAATACCAAGAAAAAATACTATGGTGTAACGATGAATTACAATTGGCAAGACGCCCAATTTGCCTACGGTGCGCAAATATTTAATAAAAATGACGGCAAAGTTGAATTGACCTCAGATCGTTCCAGACGTGCTTTTGCTCTGATAGAAAACATTGTGAACGACCAGTCGACTTTTAACGTTACCTCCCAGTTATTTGACAAAGGACGTGTAGCCTTCATGCCGTTGGGGCTGGCCCAATACCGGACTTACACTTCTTATCCTTTCCATATCACCCGCAATAACAAATTTTTATGGAAGTGTACCAAAATGCCCGGTATGGAAGGAATTAAAGCGACTCCAATTGAGACCACCATGTTTGCAATCTCAAGTAAAGCCAAAAACACCAAGGGAGCTTGGGATTTCATGAAGTTACTATGCACTAATAAAAAAGTCCAAAGAGAAGTCATGAAGACCAATATGGGCTGCTCGGTTTTACCAGCAGTCGTAAAAAGCACACAAGCACAAAAAATCTTGGATGAAAAGGTGATTAACTTTCATAACCTAACTATTAAAAAGCTTGATTTAATTATGAAAGACGGTGCGGTTTTACCTAAATTCAAGGATTACAACGATAATCTGGAAAAGTTAGATTACAAAATACAAAATGCCCTCAAAGCCGGCAATTTAGAAACCCAACTATTCAATATCCAATTACAGGTTAATCAGAGTGAAACAAATTAAATAGCAAAAATGCACTTTCAGATTGTGAAAGTGCATTTTTATCTATTCAGAATAGTTAAAAATTAGCTCGTTTGACATACATGTTCTTGCCAATGATATAAAAGGCTTTATGCTTGAGTTTCACGCTGCCACCAAAAGTTACCAATTTTTTACCTTTCTTGAAGTAGTAACGTTTAATTCTTTGTCCTTTTTGATTGTAGACAAAAGCATTGTGGCGTAGTTGCCGTTTCCTGCCCGTCACATTAGTTGCCAGAATATACTTATCATTTGCTAAAACATAGTACTTCTTGCCTTTGACTTCTGTTACACCATACGTAGAAATCGTTGCCCCAGCATTTATTTTGAGAAAAGATTTTTTGCCATTGCTGTGATAAACCCAAGAATTATGCATCACAACCCTTTTTTGTACCTGCTTTTTCTTTGCTGAATTATCAGTTTCTTTATTTGTCTCAGGCTTATTAGTTACAGGGTTATTTACAGTAGGAGTTTCAGTGTTAATTACGTTATTTTCGCTACTAGTACTTCCACCAGATTCACTTGCTGCAGGCTTTTCTTCAAAGCCGATCAGGTCTTTGCCTACTTGACCATAGTTTATTTCGTATTGATTCTTCTTACTTTCATCTTGGGCATCTATTTGCACATCTTGCACATTGTTAACGCAAAAACGGGCTACAGTTGCCGCTTGACCATTCTCAAAGAAAATTTCAATGGCATTTTTATCAGTATAAACTGTGATTGTAAATTCAGCTGACCCTTTCAAGCCGGAGTCATTGATATAGCCCATGCCGCTTTCATAACCATTTTTATAATAACTAGCTGCGTTTCCTGATAATTCACTGCTTACGCCGTCAAGACGGTACTTGCCGGTTGCTGGATCAAAAATTAGAATGTTGTTGTCCTGTCCTTGATTAAGAACCAGTCTCACAGCTCCTTGATATGCACTTTGGTCTTTAGTTGAAAAGTGCAACACATACTTACTATTTGCTGGTTGCTTTTTTAAATTTAACAAACTGTAGTAGTCATCAGCAATCGGCTTTTGGCTGGCAACCTCTCCTACACTCTTTTGGACATTCTTTTCCTCTAGTCCTGTGGTTAAAGGCACACTAGTGATTGTCAGATCGTCATTTAAACTTATTTTTCTGGCTAAGGAATATGTTCCTATCCGCGTTGAATTTGGTAAAAAGCCTTCTTGATTCGCCTTAATCCCTGAATTGGTATAGTTCCAGTTGCCAATCCAACCCATTGAGATGAGTGAATCGTCCGCTTTTTCCAAGTCGTAATTGCCACTGAAGTTGGCACCATAATAATCAGTACCCTGGTCTAATCTTTTCGCTTCCGTTTCGGGGGTAAACATTCCCTTGTCGTCCAGGTGTCCAACTATATAATAAGTGCCAGTTGTCTGTTTCGCTTGTGGCGCTTTGGCACCGAAGAAAAGCACTTGTTTTGTTTCTCCGCCTGCCGTTTTCATGCTCCTTAAAGCGGGGCATTCGACAGGTGCTTCAAACGGCAGTCCTTTGAAAAAAGTACTGCTGGCAATTTTGCTGTCAGCCTGATTACCATTTGCGTTAGACCAGTTAAGACCATCATCAGACTGGTAAACGCCAATATTATCGCCTTCAGCTACGTACATAATGAGTTTATTGTGCCAATAAAAAACAGCAGGGTCTCTTTCATCTGACCTATTAATTGAAGTCCACGGCCAATAATGATCTAATATGATTTTTTTATCATTTAAAGGATGAGCAAAGGTCTTGCCTTTATCATCAGACCAAGCGGCCCAGATATTCTGCTGGTTATCTTTATTGCTTAAGCCTGAAAAGAATGCGACTTGAGCACCTTTGGGAATGCCCGCAATATTGCCTGCGTTAACAATGATTGAACCTGTCCAAGCACTACTCCAGGCATCACCTATATCACCTTTTAAATCCTTGATGGCGATAGTTGGCTGAGAAAAATGAATAAAGTCCTTTGTGGTTACGCGCTGCCAATTTTGCTGGGCACCAGCATCACCATTGACTACTTTTGCTGTATGTAAATAATAAATAACCCACTCTTTATTTTTATTATCATAAACTATTGTTTGCAAGTCATTAGACCAACCTTCATCCGTATCCAGATGATAGGAGCTCTCCCGCTCCGGTGATGTGTCGCTGGGATTGAGATATGTATAACCACCATCCGTGTAACCATTAGAAACATACTTGCCGTTTAACAAGGGATCTTGACCTTTCTGCTCAAAATCTTTTTGCTGTATAAGTACTGCTGGAACATCAATTTGAGCTGCTTTGGCATTTGTTGTACTTAACACTTTTAGACTTAAGCCTAAAAGTGTTGCCACAGTGATTTGAGTAATAAAACGATATTTACTGCACTTCATAGTTATCTCCTAAAAATTAAATTACATTTTTTAAAGCGCTTTCTAAGTCATGACAAGGTCATTATAACGGTAAAATAACAAGACTCAAAGATGATAAATGTCACTTTTTCATGATTATTAATTGCTCTTTGCCCTTAAAAAAGGTATCTAGCGTTTATACTAGATACCCTTTTAGTTAAGATATTGCAACAATTGTTTAATATCCGTTTCTTTTTTGGCATGTGGCATATTATCATTATTCAGAATTTCGATAATATGCTGCACTATTGAATACACCTTTATCATTTTTACTATCTCAGCTGCTGCTGTTACCCACTCAGATAATGGTCCTATACTCATAGTCATTTTCCTCCCGGCTATTATTATACCTTTAACAAATGGACAGCGAAGCACTTTTTAATACCCATTTTTATTCTAGATAGCAAATAAATATCTTAAACAACTTAAAAGCCCTAGAAAAATATTTTAATAAGGAAGAAATAGCAAGTTGGTTATACCTTAAAAGGCTGCTAAATTAGCGTTTTGTTAACGCAATTTAGCAGCCTTTTTAATTATATTAAAGCTTTAGACTAAAGAATCGACTTGTATTATAAAATCTTGAAATAAGTTAAGCCCACTACTACCACCATCATTGCAATAATTAACATTGCCGCATGTTTACCATTCGTCTTCTTTAAGATGTAGTAAACCAAAACAGTTACCAGTAGACTTAACAGACCTGGCATAATCTTATCAAACATTGTTTGCAAGCTAATGACATTGCCACCAACCTTGTTAGAGACATTAGAATGAACCACAATTTTTAATGGTGTTTTGACTTTGATAACTGTTGAAATCAAAGCGCCAACAACCATTAGTCCTACTACATTAGCCATTGTGGAAATACGCTGGATAACATCGTTTTGTTCATTATTATTTAAAAAATCAATGCCCTTCTTATAACCAAATGAGACGGCATAGTATCTTGCCCCCATGTTAATTACGTTATAGAGAATAAACATTAAAATCGGGCCAAAGATACTGCCACCAAAAGCAATTGAAGCACCAATACTACCAACGATTGGCAGCCAGGTAAATTTGATCAGACTATCGCCTAAACCAGCTAGTGGCCCCATCAATCCGGTTTTTAACGGGTTGATACCATCTTTCTCATCGGGAGTTGTTGTTTCCTCCATCGCAGCTGATAATCCTAAAATCACGGCATCGAAGTTAACGTGGGAATTATAGAAAACCAAATGCCGCTTCATAGCTTCTGATAAGTCTTTTTTATCAGGATAAATCTTTGCCAAAGCTGGTGCGATTGCCCGCATAAATCCTACACCTTGCAGTGTTTCATAGTTTAGGGTAATGCGCATTGTATTGAGTCGCATAAACATGCGCCAAATATCTCTATTGTTCAATTTATGTTCTGGCGCAGTTAATTTTTCTTCACTCATAGGTCATAGTCCTCCTCATCATCTTCTTCAGCGCTATTTGAATTGTCGACTTGAGTATTTGGTGAAACTTGCGCTTTAGCACTGGGCTCACGAGTTGCTCTTTCATATAAGAAGGCAAATACTAAGGCGATCAGTGTAATCGGTAAGATATCCAGCTTTAAATAGGACGATAACACAAAGCCTAAAATAATAAACATCCATAATTCACCTTTTTTAAGCATTGTCATCATTAATAATGCAATACCTACAGAAGGGATGATTGAACCTGCTGTGCTTAAACCATTAATGATAAATTTAGGCAGGTCATTTATTGCTTGTTGAATTGCGCCAGCACCAAATTGTAATGCCAAAAAAGTAGGAAATGCACAAGCAAAACCGTATAAAAATGCCGGTGGCCAAGTCAGCCAAAATGTACCTTTAACGTCAGCATTATCAGCTAGCCGTTTGGCCCAGCCGTTAAGAGAACAGTTAACTGTTTCAATTAAGACCAGCAATTGTTGTGCCAAAATTGATGTTGGAACAGCAAGTGTAATTGCAGTTGCCACCATTGTCGAAATATTGCCACTGGTATTACCCATTATTGCAAGTGAAGTGCTGATCATCGTACCGGTAATGATATCTGGAGCCATATAGGCACCAACGTCACCAATACCCATCCACATAACTTCAAGCGTTGCACCAATAATAAGTCCGGCTTGTAAATTACCTAAAATAATGCCCACGATTGGTGCTATTAACAAAGGACGCCTGAACATCTTTGTACTGACATTATCAATTCCTAAGAGAAAGGCCAAAGCCGTTAAGATAAAGACTTTCATTTCTGTAAAACCTCACTTAATTTGACGGCTCCATCTGTTGGAACCATTTGAATTTCTATATCTACTCCTAAGTCCAGCAACTTCTCCAATGCTTTCTTTTCTTCATCAGTTAAGAAAACAGCTTTCGTATATTGCTTACGCTCATCATTGCCGCGAATACCGCCAATATTTAATTTTGGTATTTGATAACCACTGTCAACAATCTTTTCCACCGTAAATGGAGAGGCAAACAAAAGCATAGTTCTCCTTGTTACCGGGTTGTGAGGAACAATTTTTAAAAATTTTTCAGTCGAAAAAATATGTAATTTAACATTGCGTGGAACGCTCATTTTTAAAACATTCGATTGAATCTTATCCTTAGCAACTTTATCATCAACAATGATTACCTGCTCAATTTGCTTAACATTAAGCCAAGTTGTTACCACTTGTCCATGAATTAAACGATCATCAATTCTACAAAATTCCACTGCCATCTTCGTCTTGCTCCTCTTCTTTAAATCTTTCTGAAATATTCTGAAATCCCATGTTGTAGGACTTCTCAAGTGATTCTGCTAGCTCAGCCAAGCTGCGATTACGATTTGTAAATAAATCTAACAGCATTGGCAAGTTCAACCCGCTTAACACCAAGATATTTTCTTTTTCTAAGCAAAAGGTACCACTGACATTTGACGGGGTGCCACCTAAAATGTCGCATATAATGATGGTGCCATTACTGGTGTCAAGCTCATCATACATTTGATTCATTTTTTCTTTTGCTTGATCCAGATTCAGATTTTCAGTCACAGCCAAATAAGCACAATTTTCTTGCTTGCCTACAATCATTTCTGCGCTCCGCAATGCTTCTTTTGCCAAATAGCCATGACTGGCTAAAATTACTGCAACTTCGGAATTGTTATTTGCCATTTTCATTCCCCTTTTCTAAGTAAAAATCTCTAGCACGGTTAATTTCAGCCATAGTTAATTTAAAATGTTGCTGAAAGTAGTTTTCGGGAGTACCAAAGAGCTCGTATATTTTATTGATTGACGCCTTAATGTAACTTTCACGCGTGTCAATCATAGCCATCAAATAATCAAGATATGATTTTTTCTGAACCAGTTTATGATACAAGTCATACTTTAACTGGTTTCTTTCTTTGCGAATAATCTTAGTCAGCATGTAATCGCGCACTATATCTTCTTCTTTGATGTTCAACAGCAGCAATATCAGCATTGAGCCAAAACCGGTTCTATCTTTGCCACCACGGCAATGATGGAGCAATGGCAAAGCTTCTCTGCGCACAACAGCTTTTAGCATTCTGCCATAAGACTTTTGCGCAATTGGAGAGGTTACCAAGTCTTCATAACTTTCAATGACGTTTTCGCCCCGATCGTTAATATACTTTTCTGGGACTTCTCCATTTTCTAAAGACTGAACCAATTTTTCATTTTCACCCTTTAAATCAACTACATTTGCGGCGGCTTCAGAAAAACTTGACTGTGGATCACAATTGAGAATTTCTAAAACCGTAGGTAAATATTTATTAGGATGAAACTGTCTTTCATGTGGTGAACGATAATCAACAATTGTCTGCAAGTTATAATTTGTTAATATTTGTTGATCGCTGTCATTAAGCTTTGATAACTGGTCTCCCCGAAACAAGATGCCCCATTTCAAAAAGCGTCCATCTTTAGCCTCATATCCGCCCATATCCCGAATATTAATTGCATTCTCAAGGGGAATAACACGTTCAGCAAAGATATTGGTTGCAAAGCCAGGCTCTGTGCTCTTGATGATGTAGTATTTTGGCAGGTCTTTACGCGCGATTTTGATTGTAAAATCACCGGTAGAACTTTCTGCTACAACATTTTGAATATGTTTAACTTCTGGCACATCACCCATTAAGAGTTGATAAGGACCACTGTTTTCATTTTGTAATTTAATAGTCAGCTGCTTGCCATCACGCTTCATATAAATATTTGGTAGAATGTATGGTTGCTTTTTCATTAGCTCTTGATACCCCTTTCATTACTGATAATACTACAAGAAAATAATTTTCGCAATTTTATTTTAAAGAAAATTATTTTCATTTTTGACAAAAAAGAGTACAATGAAAAAAAGCAAACCTATCCACTTACAATAAATTTTAAGGCTTTGTCAGGAGGAAATTATTTTGAATCCACTTATAGCAATTCAAAAAAACTATTTAAATTTTTCTAAGAACGAAAAAGTTATTGCCAATTACATTTTGCAAAACAGTCCAGAAATAAATAATATGAAAATTACAGAATTGGCTAACCGTACTTCGACTTCCATTTCTACTATTACCAGGTTTGTTAAAAAAATCGGCTGCAAAAGTTACTCCGATATGAAGGTTAACATTGGTCATCATTTAATTAATACTGTTCCTAAACAAAAAGATGACATTTTGAGTGAAGTTTTCACTTTTTATCAAACAGTTATTAAAAATACTCAACAAATGATCGATCAAAGTTTAATCAAGCAATTTATTTCGTTGTTAAAAAAGCAGGAACATATTATTGTAATTGGTTCAAGTAGTTCCGGGGTTTCTGCCGCTACACTGGGTTTGCGACTAATGCGCATGGGATTTGATGCCCAGAGCTTCAGCGATCCTAATTGGATGGAAATGCGTGCCAGTATTGCCAAAAGCAATGACCTGTTTTTAGCGGTATCAAATAGTGGTACAACCGATTGCATTGTTAAAACATTGACATCAGCACAAAAACACCATGCCAAAATTGTTTCGATTACCAGTTATCTCGAAAATCCGGTTGCCCAACTTAGTGACTTGATTTTTCACGTCTATAATCCGCGGTTTGCTAATAATGAAAAATTTATCAACTCACAATTCTCGAATATGTATCTAATTGATATTTTGACCTCATGTTTGCAAGAAGAAACTGCTTTACAAGAATCAATGCTTACCACGAGAAAAGCTGTGGGTGATATTTAACCAGAAAAAAGGACGTAATCATAAAAATTACGTCCTTTTATTATTCAGTTAATGACAGAACTACTTGCCAGCATCTGCTCTTGACTTGTAGACACCTTCAGAGGTATTGATGACTAGTTCCTCTCCTTCTTTGATAAAGTCAGGAACTTGCACAACCAAACCAGTTTCCATAGTAGCCGGTTTGCCAGAGCCAGTGACAGTTGCACCCTTAATCCCTGGTTCAGTATGAGTAACCTTCATGGTCACAGTTGCCGGCAACTCAACACCAAGCAATTTGTGGTCATTAGCAAATTCCAATTGCACTTCAATGTTAGGCATTAAGTAAAGCTTATCATCACCTAATTGATCGCTTGCTACTTCATATTGCTCATAAGTTTCTGTATCCATAAAGGTATAAATATCGCCTTCATTATAGAGATATTGGGCATTCTTCTTAGTAATTTCTACTAAATCAACCTTTTCGGTTGGACGCATAGTTTTATGAACAACAGCACCACTTTCCACATTACGCAAATCCATTTGCATAACAGTGTTGCCCTTTCCGGGTTTATGATGATTAGCTTTCAAAACCCGAATCAATTTGCCGTCTTGACTGAAAACCATACCTTTTTTTAAGTTAATTGCTTGCATTATTTTTTACTCCTTTAAATCTATTTATAAATTAATTGATAATTAGAGGAAACCACGCTGGAGGCAAAGCAAATTTTTTTATTAATAGTAAATAAATCTCATTCATAATGATTAGTATAGCAAAATTTAGTCTTTACCAACACCTTAAAATCAAGCATTTTTATTTTTAAAAAAGTTTGCGTTCTAGCTAGTAAAAAAGCAACTTACCACATTGATGCTGACTCTTTGTCTAACACTTGAGCACAAATAGACTTTGCTGCCGTTAAGCTGTTATATTTGCTTTAAATATATTTGGTCAATCACGTGTCCTGCCGTTTTATGCAAAATTAAACTTGCCCGTTGTTTAGTAGGGGCGATATATTCTCGTAAATTAACCAAATTTACCATTTGCCAAGTTTCTTGCGCAAACTGCAAAGCTGCATCCTTTGGACCATTTGCCATTTCATAATAAAAGTTATGTGGATTATCTTTGTTTAATTCCAGTAACCTGACAAAACGTTGCATAAACCATTTTTCAATCAGATCCTCAGGTGCATCAATATAAATAGAAAAATCAAAAAAATCACTGGTCACTATTTGACCATTGGTGGGCAGCTGTAGCGTATTAATACCCTCAATTATTAAAATGTCAGGTTGGCGCACATGTCCGTATTTCCCTGGTACTATATCGCTCAGTTCCTGTGAATAAAGCGGGTAGACAATATCTTTTTTCCCACTTAATACATCCTGCAAAAAATTGGTAAGCAAGTTCATGTTATAGCTTTCAGGAAAACCTTTGCGCTCAAGTAAATTACGCCTTTTTAATTCTTGATTTGAATAAATAAAACCATCCGTGGTCATCAAATGAACCTTTAAGTCAGGATAAGTACGGCTTAATAAGACCTTTAACAATCTGGCAGTAGTAGATTTACCCACCGCTACTGAACCGGAGATGCCAATAATAAAGGGCGCAGCAGCTACTTTTTGGTGCAAAAATTCACTTTGCTTTTGTTGTAAAGACAATTTTTCCTGGTAAATTAAAAAAAGGTATTTAACCAAACTGCTATAAATTTCTTGTACATCAGTTAAGTTAATAATATCCCCCACCGATTTTATCTGTGCCAGCTCCGTATCAGTGATTTTGACTGGTGCAGCAGTAGAAAAAGACTGCCATTGTTCCCTGTTAAACTGTAAATAGTTCTTCATCTTAATCTTCCTTAAGTTTTTGTTTTAATATATAAAGTAAATTAATACCACTCATCAAGTTAATTTGCTAGCTAAAAGAAAGGTGCTTTTATGAAAAAAATAATTCTCTTCGGTGACTCTTTATTTAACGGCTATCGTGCTGGGCGTGATACCAATGTGATAACCAGCGGTGTGCAGAAAAAACTTGGGGATAACGCGCAGATTATCAATTTATCTTTAAGTGGGGCAACAACTACTGCAGGAATACAGAGGTTAAATCTAATCCGTGAAGATGCAGATATAGTAGTGCTTGAATATGGCACAAATGACATGTCAAATAGTTGGGGCATCAGCAGCAGTAATTATGCTGCCAACCTTAATCACATGGTTCAAAATATTGGCGCTTCCCGCCTGATTATTACAGGTCCGTCTTATCAAGACCCTAATAACAAGGATATCATGCAATATTACACTCTTAAGGACATGGAAATTTACAATCAGATTGCTGCAGATTGTGCCTCTAAAAATAATATTCCTTTTATTAATTTGATTGCGCATTTTAGCCAATTGGCAAATCTATCTTCATATTATCAAGAAGATGGGCAGCACTTTACCGCTTTAGGTAACGAAATTTTAATTAATCTCGTAGCCGCAGCAATTAAACAAAAACTTGCACAATTATAGTGCAAGTTGTTTTGTTATAAATCTTTATACATCATGACATGCTTAATGTCAGCTTCTACAAAGGGCTCCCCTTTTGTTTTATAGCCTAAAAAGTCATAAAAGGGCTTGGCCTGCCATTGTGCATGGCAATAAAGCCGGTTAGCGCCTTGATTACGCAAATATTCATCAACTTGCGCCATCATTTTGGTCCCCAGCTTTTGACCACGGGCTGCTGCAGCAACAGCTACTCTGCCTAACATCCACTTGCCATTTTCTGGAAAAATACGACAAACAGCTAAAGCGGCAGTTTCTTCTTTATTTAGCAAATAAACTTGAATAGCATCTAGATCCTGATCATCAAGTTCCGGTACCGTGATCTTCTGTTCAGTTACAAACGTATCAATCCTTAAACGGGCAACACAAAACATTTCCCGCCCGGTCATTTGCGCAATTGGTTTGAAGGTAAATTTTTCAGTGTTAGTCATAGAATCGCCTATTTTTCTACATAACTTTCCCGGTCTACCTCGAGCAGCGGACTCTTTTCATTAGTGTAAATAATGTCAAGCTTGTACATCGCACGGGAAGTTATTGTATAAACTAATTGCGTTTCATCAACGCGATGATAATTATCTTTTGAAGCTGCCCACATGATAACAGCATCAAATTCAAGTCCTTTAGCTAAATATGACGGAATAACCAGTGTGCCGTCGACTAACCGCTGATTAGCGCTGGCAATCAATGTGGCCTTCACCCCATCATCTTTCAGTTTTTGTGCAACAATCTTCGCACTGGCTAAATCTTTAGTGATAACAGCTGTTGTCATTTTACCTTCATTATTTTGGGCTAAAATTTTTTCCAGCACTGCTACAGCCGCTGCATTAGTGGAGCGTCCCCAAAGTGCCGGTTTAGGTCCTTGCCGGTTAAAAGACTCAATTTTTTCACCTTGCCGTAAAATTTGCTTGGTAAAATTAGTCAGCTGCTCAGTTGACCGGTAGGACTTTGTCAACTGAACGACATCTGTTTTTTCAGGATCAAATAAACCGCTAATCTGCTTAAGCAAACTTCTACTTTCATCTTTAGTAAAAATAGCTTGGTTCAAGTCTCCCAACATTGTGAATTTGGCACGCGGGAAATTATATTTCAAATAACAAAGTTGAAACGGAGTGTAGTCCTGAATTTCATCAATAAACGCATACCGCATTTCATAATCAACATGACGCCCGGTAATTAGGTCATAGAGGTATAAATAGGCGGAAACATCACTCATGTGAATGTAATGCTTCATAAAGCTTTGTTTAACCTCTGCAACATGCTTTTCCCAATCCTCCACTGTGATTTGCCATTTAGCTAAATCAGTCATTTTAGGAACTGCACGGAGAAAATTCAGGTACTGCGCTCTCATGTTGATAAAATTATTGCGTCTAATTTGTTGGAAAACCTTATCTAGTGCTTTCACAACGATTTTACGACTAAGGAACTTTTCTTCTTTTTCTTCAGATTCAAATTCTTGGTCAGGATGATCATAAAGAGCATTCAATTGTTCTTGGCTCAAGTTTTGGATAGCGTCAGACACCCAAGCCTTCTTAGTTTCACCATTAATCTTGCGGTTAAGTGACTTAATTAATTCCTCTCTTGTAGCATCAATTCTGTTGCTTAAATTGTAATTATCGTTAAAGGAATAATAGAGTTCACTGATTTTTTCTTTGGTAAAAAATGGTCGTTTTTTATTACGGAAATAAATATTTTTAAAAATTAAGCCGCGCTTATTAAGGTATTTAGCATAATGGTGCAGTAAATTGAAAAAATTGGTAGAGTCTTTAAACTGACTAATGGCGGAATCAGCAGCGCTGTCTTCAAATTGATCAAATAAGTTTTCCACGGTCATTCCCGGCAACCTTCTAGCCACAAACTGCCAATAAGTCATTTGCACCATGTTTTGCTCGCCCATTTCAGGCAAAACGTTTTTAATATAATCGTTAAATAACTGGTTGGGGCTAAACATAATCACGTCACTGCTGGTTAAGTTGCCACGGTAGCGGTAAAGCAAGTAGGCAATACGCTGCAATATAGCAGAGGTTTTACCTGAGCCAGCAGCACCTTGTACAAAGAGCAAATCAGCACTGGTATTTCTGATGATTTTATTTTGCTCGCGTTGAATTGTCGTGACAATTGACTTCATCTGCGTGCTGGATTTTTCACCTAACACTTCCAGCAGCATTTGGTCACCAATGGATTCATTAGTATCAAACATATTAGTGATTTTGCCGTCTTCAATCATGAATTGCCGCTTTTTGGTCATGTCAACGGTAATCTCACCTTCTGGCGACATATAGGAGACTTTGCCAATCTTACCATCATAGTATATCGACGAAATTGGTGCTCGCCAGTCGTAAATCAGAAAATGATTATTTTTATCAGCAAAGGAACCCAGACCAATATAAATAGTCTCTGGCTTTTCACCATTTTCTTTAAAATCAACTCTGGCAAAATATGGTTTTTGCTCTAGTTTTTGTACTGTACTTAGCTGTTTGGCTGCATGCTGCCAGGCATTTTGCCGTTCATCAAGTAGTTGTTGTTGCTGATGAATAGACAGTGCAGTTTCCATTGAGGTTGAATAACCGTCATAATCCAATTTTACATCATCAAAAAAGTGTGAATTAAGATCTTGGGCCTCGCCTTCAGCGGATCTAATTGACGAAGACAGCTCGGCTTTCTTTGCTCTGATCATTTTCAAAATCTGGTCGAGATGTTTTTGTTCGAATTCTTTATCATTCATCGCTTTTGTCATAAACTCACCTATTTTTTTCAAAACTTGCATACTATTTTACCATGAAATCGGTTTATATTAAAACCTATTAACTATTTTTACAAAAAGGAAAAAATTTATGAAAGTTGAGCAATTAATAACTATAATTTTAAGTAATAAAGTTGGTAAAATATGATACTTTTACTATTTTTCTTATATAATGAAAGGTAATGGAGTTGATCAAGGCATGAAAAATATGCGCCATTTCTTAGCTAAACTGGCTTGTGCATTAATAGTTGTTTTAACAATTGGAAGTAATTTACCAGCAATTACAGATAATTCATCATCTGTGTGGTCTTCTCAAGTCATTTATGCCAAAAAAGCTAAGAAGAAAGCCAAGAAAAGTAAAAATACCAAGAAGAAAAAAGCAGCTGCTGTCGCCACATCTTGGCGTTGGAAAAAACCTAAGGCATCAGTCTATATTGATCTTGAAGACAACCAGGAACTTATTTCTGCTACAAACGATGCGATTGAGGCTTGGAACAAGACCGATGCCTTTACTTTTACCAAAGCAAGCAGTAGAAAAAAAGCCAATATTGTTGTTGAACAAGTTTATAGTCCCAACACCAACTATGCTGGTTACACCACTTTTCATTATTACGTGAAGACTGGAATTATGTATTCTGCCGTTACCAGATTAAACATTTATTATTTACAGAACTTTTCACCGTATAATTATACCTACGAACGTATTCTCAATACTGTAGAACACGAACTAGGGCACGCAATTGGACTTAAGCATAATAACGGTGTGTCTGTGATGTACCCAACGGGTTCACTATACCCTATTGAGCCTATTGATATTGACCGAGTAGATAAACTATATCACGAATAAATTTTTAGAGGTGCGGAGGAGAAAATGAAAAGAATATATATTGTTCGTCATGGTCAAACTTACATTAACCGTTACCACAAAATGCAGGGTTGGTGTGACACACCCTTGACAGACAAAGGTATAGCCGGCGCTGATCAAGCTGGTGAAATTTTAAAAGATATTCCTTTTGATATTGCTTTATCAAGTGATGTGAAAAGAGCTAGTGATACCTGCGACATCATTGTTAAGCACAATGTTAATCATGATGAAATTCAGCATATTGCGACGCCTTTCTTCCGTGAACACTTTTACGGCTACTTTGAAGGCATGGATATTGACGCTGCTTGGCAAATGATTGGCGGTCCTCACGGCTACCAGAACCACAGTGACTTATTTAAAAATGAACCAATTGACACCATTAAGAACTGGATTAAAGATGCAGACCCATTTCATGACGCGGAAAACGCGCAAGAATATTGGCAAAGACTTGATAAAGGCTTTAAATTAATTAGCCAATTAGATGGTGCCGAAAATATTTTACTTGTAACTCATGGTTTTACTATCCGCAGTATTGCAGATCGTTATGGTGATTTTGCTATTACCAAAGATCCACGCAATGCTTCTGTAACAGTTATGAATATGACTGAGCAAAAAATGAAAGTTGTTTCATATAACAAAACAAAGATATGATATTTTCCTGCAACTAGGAGGAGAACTTATGCAGTCTCAGGATGACCATTCTGCAATTACGGATAATTTGAACAATTGGAACGATCGGGCTGATGTTCATGCACATGGCGGTTATGGCAATCTGTCTGAATTTGCCCAGAACCCCGAGGCTATCACTACTACAGTGAAACATGACTTAGCAGTATTAAAGCCCTTTTTACCTGCCAATTCTGTTAAAAATAAGCGCTTACTGCATTTGCAATGTCACATTGGTGACGATACACTCAGCTGGGCACGTCTGGGAGCTAAAGACGTTTATGGGTTGGATTTTTCACCTACGGCTTTGAAACATGCACGTAATCTAGCCAAACAAGCTAAAACACCAATTACTTATGTCGAAGGCGATGCTCGTTTTGCGGCTGCAGCCATGCCTGAAAAATTAGGTCAATTTGACTTAATTGTCACTAGTGCTGGTACTATTACATGGCTTCCTGACCTTAAATCATGGGCAAACTCTATTGCGCGACTGTTAGCGGTCGGTGGCACTTTTATGATTAGGGACAGTCATCCAATATTATTTGCTTTAGACAATGCGGGATTGGAAATTATTCAAGATTATTTTAGCGGCACTGAAGTTACCTATCAGTCAGATGCTTCGTATACGCCTAATTCTGCTGGTAAAATAAAGCACCAGACTAATCATAATTGGGCTCATGACTTTGCTGAAATTATTAATTCATTGATTGCTGCGGGCTTAACCATTAAACAAGTTGGTGAGGAAAAAGTTACTGATTGGAAAGCTTTGCCATCATTAATCTATAGTAAAGAAGATGAGGGCTGGGTTCTTCCCTCTGATTCACCACAATTTCCCCTTGAGTTTTCAGTAGTTGCGCAAAAATTATCATAAACCCGCTTAAGTTCACTAAAAAGGCTAACTTTTATAATTATAAAAGTTAGCCTTTTAATGTAGTTTAGTTTATTTTTGACCTAAGATTGTATTTAAAATTTTTACTTAAAAAAATATTATCAGCTATCCACCAAAATAGACCTTCTGGACTTCTGGATTAGCTAATAGTTCTTTACCAGTGCCGCTTAATTGCACTACTCCAGTTGCAAGCACATACCCGCGATCAGCAATTGATAATGCTTGTTTAGCATTTTGCTCAATCAATAAAATAGTCGTGCCCTTTTCATTCAATTCTTTAATGATTTTAAAAATTTCCTGAATATATAAAGGCGAAAGCCCCATTGAGGGTTCATCTAATAACAGCAATTTGGGCTTTGCCATTAAGGCACGACCCATTGCCAGCATTTGCTGCTCACCACCAGACAGTGTGGCGGCATCTTGGTGACGCCTTTTTTGCAAAATAGGGAATCGTTTGAAGATTTCCTGATAAGTCTTTGCAGTTTCCTCATGATTTTTTTGGAGAAAGGCTCCCATTTGCAGATTTTCCATTACTGTCATCCCTGCAAAAATATGTCTGCCTTCTGCAACTTGTGAAATGCCGGCGCTGACGATTTGCGGGGCACTTTTATGTTCAATTTCTTTACCAAGATATAAAATCTGACCGCTCTTAGGCTTGAGCAATCCTGAAATTGTCTTGACAATAGTTGATTTGCCGGCACCATTAGCTCCGATTAAAGTTACTATTTCACCTTGATTAATTTCAAAACTGACGTTTTTAACTGCTTGAATGACACCATAGTTAACAGACAAATCTCGTACTTCTAACATAGCCATCTAGTCTTCACCCTCTCCTAGATATGCTTCAATCACTTTAGGATTTGCTTTGACTTCTTCTGGACTGCCAGTAGCAAGCATTTCTCCTTGATCAAGAACATAAATTCGTTCTGCTAAATTCATCACTAAAGACATGTCATGTTCTATTAGAAGAACGGTAATTTGAAATTCTTTTTGAATATATTTGATAAGATTGGTTAAGTCAGCTGTTTCCTCGGGATTCATACCGGCAGCGGGTTCATCTAAGAAAAGAATTTGCGGTTGTGTAGCTAAAGCACGGACAATTTCTAACCGTCTTTGTGTACCATAGGGCAAGTTTTTGGCAAGAGTATTTTCGTTTTCAGTTAAATCAAAAATTTGCAGTAGTTTTTGTGCCGCTTCTTTCATGTCTTTCTCAGTTTTATAATAACGGGGGAAACGAAAAACAGTGGTTAAAAAGCCTTCTTGGTACTCATTGGTCATCGCAGTCAAAACGTTATCCATGACAGATAAGTTTTTAAATAACCGAATATTCTGAAAAGTTCTGGATAAGCCCAAGTCAGCAATTTGGACAGCACTTTTATGGGTTAAGTCATAATTTTGATTATTAACTTGTAAATTGATTTTGCCGCTTGTTACCTGCACCATACCAGTTAACAAATTAAATAAAGTGGTCTTGCCCGCACCATTAGGTCCAATCAAGGCAACTAGTTCATGCTTATCTAAATGAAGTGAAACGTCATTAACTGCAGTCAATCCGCCAAATTTGCGCACTACATGTTCAACCTGTAATAAGTGTGCCATATACTAGCCTCTTTCCTTTTTGCCAAAATGGCGGGTTAAGTTTTTAAGTGAAAATTCCCAATTACCTAAAAGCCCAGATGGTTTGAAAATCATAATTAATATGAGGGCAATAGCATAGATAACCATTCTCAAAGAACCAAAGTTTTGTAAAACAGTATCTAAAACTCCCAGCACAGTTGCTGCTACAAATGTGCCTGTCATACTACCAACACCACCTAAAACAACTATAACTAAGATAGAAATTGATTCCATGATACCAAAATTTGATGGTGAAATTGTTTGTAAATAAGAGGCATGTAAACTGCCGGCGATAGCAGCAGTAGCTGCGCCCAATACAAAAGCAGCTAATTTCCATTTAGTAGTATTAATGCCCATTGCTTCGGCGGCTATCTCATCTTCACGCACAGCCTTAATTGCACGCCCATTTTTGGAACGAATAAAATTCATCAAAACAATTGTAGTCACACAAACTAAGATATAAACGGTAGGCCATGAACATAACTGGGGAATATTAAACATGCCGGCAGAGCCGCCCGTAATTTTCAAATTATTAATTACGTTGCGAATAATTTCGGCAGCCCCTAACGTGGCAATTGCCAGATAGTCGCCTTTCAAGCGAATAAATGTGGCTGTTCCAATCACACCCGCAATAATGACGGCTAAAAGCACACCTACTAGCAGTGAAAGCAAAAAACCAACTTCATTACTCATGTGTTGCGTAATGATTGCAGTAGCGTACGCACCAATTGCCATAAAACCGGCATGACCCAGTGAAAACTGACCGCTAAAGCCGATAATCAGGTTCAAACCTGTTGCCAAAATAATATTAATGCCAATCGTAACCAGCATGTTTTCAATAAAATCATCAATTACGCCAACTATGATTAAGGCGTTGATTAAGTAAAAGCCGGCTACCATAATTACGAGCCACGATAAAATGTATTTCCAATTAACCTTCATTTTGCCACCTATACCTTTTCCTTGGCATTTTTGCCGAAAATACCTGCTGGTAAAAAGAGCAAAATGACTATTAACACAAGATAAACTACTGCATCTTTATATGCGGACAAACCGATAGATTGGAAGAAGGTTTCTAAAATACCGATTAAGAAGCCACCAAGTGAGGCACCGGGTACCGAACCAATTCCTCCTAAAACGGCTGCCACAAAGGCTTTAATACCGGGAGTCATCCCCATTAAAGGATCAATTTGATTATAGTACATGCCAATCAGCACTCCTGCCGCACCAGCTAAAGCTGAACCCAAGGCAAAAGTAAAAGAAATTGTGTGATTAACATTAACTCCAACTAATTCGGCAGCAGCAGGATCAACAGATACAGCCCGCATTGCACGTCCCATCTTAGTTTTTTTAATAATCAGTTGCAGTGAAACCATTAGTATCAAAGCAGTTACTAAAATTAAAATTTGAATATTGGAAATTTGAACGCCGCCAAAAACATAGTTGACTTGTTCAATTACCTGCGGAAAACTACGTGCGTTTGAACCCACAAAGTAAGACATGCCATTTTCAAGTAAAAATGAAACTCCGATAGCTGTTATTAAGACAGCAATTCGCGGTGATTTACGCAATGGTCTATAAGCAAAATACTCGATCACTACACCCGAAACCGCTCCAACAATCATTGCTGAAAGTAATGCCGTGATGAAGTTAAAATGCCAAGCATTAATTACATAGTAGGCAAAGAATGCCCCTAGCATGTAGATATCGCCATGAGCAAAGTTAATTAAATTAATAATGCCGTAAACCATGCTATAGCCTAACGCCAGCAAGGCATATATTGAGCCCAGTGACAAGGCATTAATGATTTGCTGTAATACTGTTTGCAAATTTAAGCGCCCCTTTTAAATTTTGGATCTATTCAACACTAAATGAATTACTTACTTTGCCATTAGTCATTTCTTCAATTGCAATTGGCATTTCTGGGTCATGAGTTTTATTAACTGTAATCTTACCGGTAACCCCATCAAAATCTTTTATCTTAGCTAAGCCGGCAGCGACTTTAGTTGAATCATCTGATTTTTGTTGTTCAATGGCAGTCTTAACCATGTAGACTGCATCATAAGCTAAAGCTGAAAATGTTGGCGCCGGTGCATGATAACGAGCTTTAAAGGCATTCATAAACTTGACAGCTGTTGGATTTTTAGCAGCTACACGAGTGGAAAATGGTGTAGTGTAGTATACTTTGGTAGCATTCTTAGCACCAGCAATTTGGGCAAGTTTAGGATCAGCCATACCGTCACTACCCACAATTGGCACTTTAATACCCATTTGCCGTGCCTGCTTAACAATCAGACCAACTTCTGTGTAATAGCCCGGAACATAAATAGCGTCAATCTTCTTTGACTTAAATGAAGTTAAAACGGCATTAAAGTCCTTGTCACCTTCTGAATATGTTTGGCTATCAACTACTTTACCTTTATATGTATTCTTAAAGGCTTTTGCTAAACCAGTACCGTAATCACTTGAATTATCAGCGTAAACGGCTACACGCTTTGCTTTCAGCTTCTTTGTGACAAACTTAGCGGCACTTTCTCCTTGGAAATTGTTTTGGAAACAAGCTCTAAAAACGTATGGTTGAACCTTGCCGTTTTTCTGTTTAGTGTAATCAGGATCAGTTGCAGAAGGACTCACGCTAGGAACTGCTGCTTTAGTAATGTTAGGAATTTCAGCTGTTCCCGCATTAGTAGTGGCCGGCCCTACAATTGCTGCCACCTTATCTTTATTTACCAGTTGTGCTGCTACTGAAGCAGAAGTGGCAATCGCTGTTTTGTTATCGCGAATAATCAGCTTAATTTTCTTTTTATGACCGTTAACATCAATGCCGCCAGCCTTGTTAATTTCAGCTGCTGCTAGCTGAATTCCCTGTTTTTGGGCATTTCCGTAACCTGCAGCCGTGCCAGATAATTCCATGTTGACACCAATTTTGACAGTGTCTTTATCTTGATGAGTACCGCTACTGTTACTATTCTTGGCAACTGAACAACCTGCCATCATAAAGGCGGCTGTTCCTACCGTTAGGATACCCATCATTTTTTTAGTAAACTTGTTCATCATTTTCTCCTTCTATAACTAGCCTGGTAACAAAAACCTCATTCAACTTAATGAATGAGGCCCAAGATAGTTATTTGTTAAGCCCTATTCATTAAGACGCAAACAAGGGCTCAACATGTTAATTACTAAAAGTAATTCTTTCACGCTAAGTCCTACGCGACAACAACAAGGCAATCAAATTTTGAGAAATGCTGTTTCTAATGTTGATTCGTTTACTTAAAAATTGATATTTCATTAAAATTGCCTCCTCAAAATTTAATTTAATACTTAGGATTATAAGTAAAGGTATGTGGCATGTCAAGTACAATTAGTAATTATTTTGAACAAATTTCTAAGTTTTTTTTATTAATCCTGCTGGCAATAGGATTAGCAGCTGGCAAAATACTATTTGCACTTGCTCACAAATTAAGCATGTGATCTTATGAACTTTATGGTAAAATAAAGTTGTTGAGAAGGAGGCATAATATGTTTGCTACAGTTTTTTACTGGATTATAATTGCTGCTACCGGTCTTTGGGGAGTATGGTCAGCAGTCTGGTCGATGATATATGTTGCTAAACATGAAAACGGCAACTTATGGATTTTTGCAATAATTAATGTTTTGATTTTAGCTTTATTAGGTCTGGCTGATTTGATCTATAGCACTGAAGGCAATCAGTGGTATTGGTTTTCTTCCACTAGGGCAGACATTAGCCTTTTGGTATATATGCTTATTGCATATTGCGCTTTGGTAGTTTTGCAAGTATTGTTCGGCATTACACGTAAGCCTAAAAAAGCTTAAAATTAAAACTAACAATCATCTTTAGTACCTTAAAAAGTTTTTACTAATATCGAAAAAGGAGGTTGAATAATCAACCTCCTTTTTTGATATTTAATAATTTCTGGTAAGCATTTTTTGAACTATCTCAACAACTTCATCATATCCAGAATAATTGCTAAATTTATCTTTAAGCAGTACCAACGCATTACTCGTAAAGTCATTTGCTAACTTCTGGGCATGCCTAATGCCGCCTAATTCATTGACCAAATATTCTATTTGGGTTAACTCACTAGAACTTATGCCTTTACCTTTCTTAACGAGCCTATTTAATTTACCAGTAGTATCTTTTTTTAAGGCAAAAATTAGTGGCCCGGTATAAACACCATTAACTACATCAGATAAAACCGGCTTTTTTAATTCAGCAGTTGACGCAGTGTAATCTAAAATATCATCCCGCAATTGAAACGCTTGTCCAAATAGCACACCCACTTGCTGAGCACTTCTGGCCAGTCTTTTGTTAAGACCGCCTTCAAGCGCCCCAATATAACAGGCATAACCAAACAGACTTGCCGTTTTACCCCGAATCTGTTCAAGATATTCTTTTTCACTAATTGCAGTATCGTATTCATTACTAAACTGAGTAGTCTCACCTGCAAGAATTTTTTGCATTGTAGTACCATTAACACGCAGATTGGTTATTTTTGAAGTATTTTCACTCAGTAGCTGCAGGGAAAGAGCAAATAAATAGTCTCCAGCATAGAGCGCAATGGTCTTGCCATATTTCGCCTGCACTGATTCCCTGCCCCTTCTGACACTGGAATTGTCTATAATATCATCATGAATTAACGTCGCATTATGCAGGATTTCAACCGAACCGGCAATATTAATTAGTCTTTCCTTTTTTGGTTCACCACCCATATTGCCAAAAAGTAAGACAAAACTGGGACGTAATTGTTTGCCTGGCTTGGAAAATGTGTACCTGATTGCCTCTCCCAATTTACCTTTGGGTGCTTTGATATTTTTTTGAATGGTACTTTGGACTTGTTTTAATTCTTTTTCTAGCCTTGACATGTTAAATACCTTTATTAATTATCCCTTTAATAAAACTCAATGCATCAACGTAATGCATTAAAAAACTACTGACAAGACCAACTATTGTTCCAGAAAGAATTCCGAATACTGTCAATAATGGCAGATATAATAAAACATATTTACTTTGCGCTATTAGTACGGCAATTAATAATTGACCAAAATTATGACAGACGCCGCCAAGGATTGATACTCCTATTATGCTCAGAAATCTGGGAACCAACGGTAAAAATATTTTCATTAAAAACAGACTTAAAAATGAACCTGCAGCAGCAAATAAAAAGGTACTGGTGCCCCCTGTCATCAAAGCGGCTAATACTAAGCGCAAAAACGTCAATAAAATACAATCTTTAAAAGGCAAAATCATTAATGCCATCATCGTAATAATGTTGGTTAAGCCAAGCCTAGCACCAGGTGCAAAGAAAAAGGGCGAAGGAAACATTTGCTCAACCACGCTAAGAATAATTCCTTGTGAGCATAAAATTCCTGTAAACACATACGTGCGTAAATAATTATTTGTTTCAGTCATAATACTTAAATCTATTCATCATCAATTTGATTTTCGCTTTTCAATTCAACTAAAAATTTGTGTGGCAAGCAAACAATTGTATCTCCGCTTTTACTTTTCCAGCCTTCTTTAATGCATACTTGGTCCTTGCAGTTAGCATCAATTACGCGAATTTTGTGGTTTTTCACCTGAACAATATTAATTTTACCGTCTTTTTGATACTGCCATTTTTGGTCATGATCTAAAGAAAGCTTTTTGACTTGGCGATTATTAACTTTAACTATACCGATAACTCGATTACTCTCTTTGCTGGAGTTATGCACCATATAAAAGGGCGTGAAACTGATAATTAATAAAATTACTACAATTAAAAAGTCACCGAGTTTAAGCCTCTTTAAAAATTCCATGTTTTACCTCACTAACAATTAAAACTAAAAAAGTCTTATAGATAAAACCATAGGACTTTTTAGAATTACCATTGTTAGTTTTTTATTCCATTTTTATCAACGTGGTAAATCGGCTTCAAGACGCCATATCTCAGCTTAGTCAGCTTCTTTTCCAGCCACGGAACAAACCACATATCAAGACCGAATGCTCTACCTGAACCATTCATTACAGCGATAGCAGCAAATACCATCCAGACATTGACCCAGTAGTTCATCCCTGATAAGCAGAAAATAGCTACGAAGATTGCGCTCATGCCACCAGCAAACCACGTGCATAAGCCTAATACTAGCATAATTCCTAAAACAATTTCCAAACACGTCATAGTCTTTTGTGCTACTAGTGCAGCTTCTTTATTAGGGATTAGAACTTTAGTTACTGCTTGCACCCAACTTGGCATTTTATCAAAAACTGCCATTGGGGAATGACCATAATCATAATTGAGGGAAAATAGAGCAGAGGCAGCAGTTGTAGCGGCTTTACCACTTGCGGCAGTTGTAGCCGCTGCCTTCTGTGAAGCACCACTGGTAGCAGCTTGAATCAGCCACGGGAACTGCAATTGCAGCTTGTCAGTGAACCAAGAGCCACTCCCCTGTACCTTGTACCAGCAGTCAACCAACCACATCAAGCCTAAATAAATTCTCAAAGGTACTGCCCATAAAACGTTGCCGTACCTATTAAGGTTGCCCCGCCATAAAGTAGGCCGTTTAATTCTGAACCATTCGTCCATTACATAGTGGAAAAGATAGTAACCGGAATAGATTTCCATAAAGTAAATCATGTCCACTACGTCTTTCATCAAGATAGCGAAAAAGCCACTCAGATGGAAAGTATTAACTAAAGACGCTACACCCCAACTAGGTCCAAGCGAAACCATAAAGCCGGAATAGGTACCCTTAAATTTAACGGGTTCACCGCCGTTAATCTGACTTAAAATATTCCTCAAAGCACATTTACCAGCAGATTCAGCTCCCTGAACCACCTGTGGTTCACCACGACCGCTGCCGTCAGCATCATAAAGAGCCACATCACCTATGACATAAACATGGGGATCGGTTGGAATTTGTGAATATTCATTAACTAAAATTCTACCGCCTCTACCAGTTTCAAAGCCAAAGTTTTCAGCTGTAGCAACAGCCTTAACACCAGCAGTCCAGATCAATGTCCTCGTTGGATACGTTGAACCGTCTTTCAGGTCAATATAATTTTCATGAACACCCACTACACCTGTATTGACTTTAATATCTACGCCCTGCTTTAAGAGATATTTCTCCGCCTTGTCAGCATCAGCGCGATCAAGCATATTCATTACCGTTGGCGCCATTTCCATCATGGTTATCTTGAGGTCGTCTTTTTGCAAATTATATTTTTTAGCTAAATCACCACGCCAGGAGTTTAATTCCCCAGCCATCTCGGTTCCGGTAAAGCCAGTACCAACAACGACGAAGTTGAGGTATTGTGCCCTTTTTTCAGGATCTCTTTCTTGAGAGCCTAAATGAACCATCATATCAATGTGATCCCGCAGTTTTTCTGCATCATCAAGATTGCCTAAAACAAAGCCGTTTTCTTTAACACCAGGAGTGTTAAAGTCATTAGGCTGCGAACCAATAGCTAAAATGACGTAATCGTATGGATAAGTGCAGTTATCGCCAATAACTTTTTTGGCAGATTGATCAATTTTAGTAATATTGTCAGTTACTACATCAACGTTTTTTCTCCGTGAAAATAAACGCTGCAGATCATACTTAAGACTCTTAGCTTCTACTCGGTTAGCTGCTACTTCGTGTAAAGAAGTCATCATGGTCATATAGGGATTTTTATCAATCAGCGTAATTTTAACATCATGCCGCTTTTTTAATTTTTTGGCAAGATGCTTGGTGGTATACAGACCGCCGTAACCGCCGCCAATTACTACAATATTCGTTTCAGCCACTTTTAACACTCCTTAATGCAAATGTACTAGTTGTCTTTTATTATACTAGTATTTACATTTATGGTAAAGTGGCTACTTTCACAATCTTTCATAATTTTGTTTTTGTTACGCGCTTTCTTTGCTGTTAAAATAACTTTTTTGTTTTTAAATTTTGTAGTTGCACAAAGTAAAACTGTATTTTATAATCTAATTAAGTGAATGTGTACACAATGTTATATGGTTTGATATTATCACTGAGGGAGATATTATGAAAAATAATAAATTTATAACCAGCACAGCTATTTTGGCACTTTCTACGCTTTTGCTTAGTGCTTGTTCAACTACGGCTAAGAAAAGTTCTTCAAGCGATTCTAAGCCAAAAGAAAGTCAGGTTGAGAAAAAGAAAACCCCTAAGCAGATTGCCGGTGGCAAATTACAAGATGGAGTTTACAAGTTAGTCGAAGACAATTATTTCAATGGCTATAAAGTAAAGGTTTCTATGACCGTTAAAGATGGCAAGGTTACAGACACTAGCTATGATAATGTAGACAAGAATGGTAAATCAAAGGCGAAAGACGCTAAATATGAAGCACAAATGAAGAAGTATTCTCAAGCAAAAATCGGTCCTAAAGAATACATCCCTAAATTGCAAAAATCATTTGCCGCTAGTGGCGCTAATTCAAGCGCTATCCAAGTCGTTTCCGGTGCTACCAGTTCAAGCACCACTTTAAAGAACTATGTCAACCAGTTAACACAGGCAGCTCAAAAGGGCGATACTGCTACCATTCACATCAATAACAATCAAAAATTAAAAGACGGCACATATAAATTAGCAGAAAAGAACTACAGCCACGGTTACCGTCAAGTGTTAACCATGGTAGTTAAAAAAGGCAAAGTCAGTGATTTTAAATACGACCAAATTAACAAAAAAGGTGTTTCCAAGACCAAGAATGCTGCTTACGAAAAGCAAATGAAGAAAGTTAACAAAGTTGGACCGAAAGAATACATTCCAAAATTACAGGAAGAATTCTTAAAAGCTAAAGGAAACACCGAAAAAGTTCAAGCAGTTTCAGGAGCAACAGAGTCTTCTCATTCATTTATCGCTTATGCTGATCAACTAATTAATGCCGCACAAAAGGGTGAAAGCGGAACTATCAAGGTTGACAATATTGTTTATCAAGAATAAAAAGTTAATTAGTTAATTACAAAAAGAGTGACATTTAGCCGCTCTTTTTTATTAGGAGAAATAAGTGATATGACCAAGCAACCAAACAAGTTTATGCTGGTAATTGCAGTATTATTAGCATGTTTTAGCCTAACTTCTTGCTCAACTCAAAGTAAAACTAGTGCCCCGACAAAAACACCTGTTACCACTACTCCCACTTCAGATACCCAATTTTTAATGGGAACAGTTTGCACCATCAAAATTTACAACAAACACCAGCAAAAAGCCCTGAAGGCCGGCTTTAACCGAATTAAGGAATTAGCAGCTCAAACCACAGTTAATCAAAAAGGCAGTGAAATAGACAAAATCAACAGGTATGCCGGAATTAAACCAGTCAAAGTTACCCCTACTATTTACCGTATGTGTAAAGACGCCTATCATTACAGCAAAATTTCTGCTGGTACGTTCGACTTAACAATTGGACCAATTACCAGCTTATGGCGAATAGGCTTCCCCGATGCCCATAAACCTAAAGCAAGTACCATCAAAAAACGGCTACCGTTAGTTAATTACCGTAATGTGGTTTTTAACGACCAAAAACGCACCGTTTTCTTAAAGAAAAAGAAGATGATGCTTGATTTAGGAGGAATGGCTAAAGGCTTTATTTCTGATGAAGTCATGAAAGTCTTGCAAAAAAAGGGCGTCACCAGTGCCATTATTGATCTGGGCGGCAATATCTACGTTTTAGGCAACTCCCCAACCAATAACAGTAATTGGACCGTGGGGATTCAAGACCCCAGTGCTGCGCGGGGTGATGCGATCGGCTCCTTACCGGAAAAGAATGCTACTGCAGTAACATCAGGCATTTATGAGCGTTATCTCAAAGTCGGAAACAAAATTTATAGTCACTTAATGGATCCCCAAACGGGTTACCCTTGTCAAAACAACTTGTTAAGTGTCACAATTATTGCTAAGCGGTCAACCACAGGTGATGGACTGTCAACTGCAGTATATAATCGCGGACTGAAAAAGGGCTATGACTATGTAGAACATCTGTCTGGCGTAGAGGCAATTTTTATTACTAAAAAGAAAAAAGTCTACGTCACCTCGGGCTTAAAGCATAAATTCAAACTGTTTACGGATAATGGTTATCAACTGGCAAAGATAAAAACCAGCAATTAATTTTGGATAAATAAAGACAATATTTTGAAAGGAAAACCAATGGAGGCTAAAAAGAAGTACAGTCACTTTACAGTAACCGATTTTTTTGAGTTGGTGCGGCTTAATACCAAGCTCAATAGTTTAATGCCTTATTTATTAGGAATTCTATTTGCTTACTTTTATTTTCATACTTTTAATTGGCAAAATTCTTTAATATACTTAGTTGCTCAAGGCGCAATCGCTTTATTTGTGACTGGTTTTAATAACGTTCAGGACTATCGTCTGGCTAAAAGCAAAGATTATCAAAAAGAACATAATTTAATTGGCAAACGTAATTTATCACCGACAACTGCAATGACGGTTATGCTTACTCTGCTTTTAATCGCAGCAGTCTTAGGAATTTGGCTAACTGTGCGAACCAATCTTTTTATTTTGCTGATCGGCGCCCCCGGACTTTTTGTGGCTGTATTTTACACCTACGGCCCCGTTCCCTTTTCCCGAGTACCGCTAGGCGAAATTCTTGCTGGCTTATTCGAAGGACTGGGAATTACGTTCTTAGCCGTTTACATCAATTCACCAGTAACGCAATTAGCCTATTTAAACTTTGATTGGCCGCAATTTATTGTTGGGGGCAATTTAGCCAACCTCTTGTTAATTTTTTGGGTAGCTTTACCCCAAGCATTCTTTAACGCAGCGACAATGCTGGCGGATAATACCTGCGACTTAAAACAAGATCTGGCTAACGGACGCCATACCCTCCCCTCATACATTGGCGTAAAAAATTCATTAAACTTATTCAGTTTTTTAACTCTGGCACCATTTGCTATAGTTGCTATCAGCGTCATATTCCGTCTTTTACCCATTTGGCAACTATTAATTTTTGTAACTTTGCCGAAGCTCTATAAAAACGTGCAGGCATTCAGACAGAAGCAGACCAAGGATATGGCTTTCTGGGTTGATGAAGATAATATCAAACACCGGGTACCCACAACTTTTGATTTAGCACCGCAAAATTTATTTTGGTTTCAGTTAATGCAAGTTTGCGGACTAATTTTAGGCATTATCTTTCATTAATTAAAGACGCTGAAAAAAGCACGCTCTTTAGCGTGCTTTTTCATTGTCTAAATTTTTAAAACTCAACTTTGTGATGCCACATTACTGTTAGCAGATAAATAGCAAAATAAGCCAGTAACATTAATACTATTGGCAGCCAAACTTCATAATATGCTGTTGGCAAAACCTGATTGAAAAATCTCAAGCCAAACAAAACATCAAAGACCCCAAATATTGCGGGAATAAAGAACAAAAGCCCGGTTTTGCTCTGCCATGTTCTTTTAGTCAGCCTCTCATTTACTAATTTCTGATCTCGTTTAGCAGCTTTGACTACTATTATCAAGATCGCAATCAGGCTTGCACCAAATACAAATGCCAGTGAGTAGCCCAAGATCTTCATTTCTTTACTCATCCCCAATATCAGCTGATAAGTAGCCGCCTTAGAGTTGCTATAGAGGTGACTATAAGCAAGATTACTTTGAGCCTGTTTATGCTCAATTTTTAGTAAAAACGGCCAGTCTCTATCAAAACTGTTTAGCTGCACCACAGTCAGATATTTAGTTTTACCTTTAATCTTATTTAATTCTGCAGTTGAACGAAGTGCAATTTTTTTATTTTTAAAACCATTGGGAACGAGTTCACGAAAACTGTCATCTGCTAGAGAATTTTTATTCAATTGGTCTAACTTAATAGATTTGACTTGAAAATTGCGTCTACCGGTGCTTTTGACATACTTAATTGGATTATTTGCCAATTCATTACGAACAAAATAAAAGTGCCCTTTTGTTTCTTTATAATGATAAGTTTGTTGCTTTTTAATTTTTAGTTGCGCCACATCGTTTTTAATATTGGCGGTGTTGCTGACAATTACGCCATCATAATAAGTTCCCCTCTTAATATCTTGAGAAAAGGCATTAAAGTCATGACTTAAAGCCAGAGCGCCCATAGTCAAGGCGAAAAGTAAGGAAATGATAGTAAAAACGCCAGCATAATGATGAAGTCCCAGCAGCGTTTTTCCTTTAGTTAACTTAATTTTGTTAAACCAAGTTGCAGGCAGCAAGCTTAATAACGAGTGGCAAAGTAAATAAGTACCTGACACAATTGTAACAAAGGCTGCCAATAAAGTATTAAACAGATTTTGACTAGGCAAATTTAGTATAAAATAGCCGGTTACTATTAGTATCAACCCTAAAACCATTTCAATTATTCTTAGTCCTAAATGTTTTTGAAAAATTGCAGGTGCAACTTCTTTTGCAGCTACACTTTTTAAAATAGTTCTGGTTAACCTATAAGTTACTACTATGCCGCCAACAATTATTAGAACCGCCAGTAACATAGCCACTTGCATGCCTGAATTTATCCGCAGAAAACTGTTAATGACGTTAAAATTCGGCACATTTGGTTTTATTAAACCGCTAAATAACTTAATAATTAAAGAAGCTATATCCAACCCTAAAATAATACCAGCAATTATCATCAAACCGCCAATAATGAGTGTCGCACAAAGTTCTATCAGTCCAACGCGCATATTTTTTAATTTTTGCATCAAGATCACCAAACTTTCTGTTCGCTCCTTCAAGCAGACCACCTTTTAACTTAATTATAGTTAGCGCTACCAACTTTTTAATAAGCTATCTATTTTCTTTAGCATATTTTAATACTTAGTTTTTAAAGCATTTCCCTTTATAGAAAACTTGCTTATCTTTATAATTTTTTTCCGGTCTAAACTTTATAAATAATCCATCTACAAATGCTTCATAAATATGATCATCTACTTTAGACATAATTTTTAAATCTTCGCTTAACTTACAAAACATTTTTCCCATGTTTCTAATTAATCTAAATTGAGCACAATAAGAATTAATTTATGTAATAAATTTTCAATTTTCTTACTCCTTTCTATTTACTTCTAGTTTATTACGATTTTATATAAGCATATAAAAAATGTCATATTTAACTCTTAATGGTTTAATATGACATTTAAAAATTTTATTTATTAGCAATCATTAGTTCTTCAAGTTCTTTACCATAACTGGGCATGCCAGCAATTTTTACACTTTTAATTATTATTTGTATTTTATTAAGATACTTAGGATTTTGATCATAATGATATTTGACTATATTTTCAAAAGCTGGAGCAATAGTTTTATAGAAAAATATATCTGGTTTTGTTTTGATTTGTTGTTCACTACTAACATAAAATGCTGTTTCTTCGAATTTTTTGTTACGAATACACAAAATCATCATATTAATAATTATAGATAAAACTAACTTCTGAATATCTATGCTACTTGAACCAATAAACTGACGTATTACTCTTTTTGAAATCAATAAATTACTATCTAAATCATAAAAACTCATAAGGTTGCAGTACAATCTTAAACTATCAGAATTAAAATGAGAAACATCAAACGTTCTTTCTTTCAATCTATCTATAACGCCACTATCAATACTGGAAAGATTTTTGTTAATTATTGCAATAAAGATATCAATTATATCTAATTTATCTTCTTTATTTGGAAAATCACTTTCCGCAACAAAATTTCGTATTTGCTGCAGATCATGCACAGAATTTTGATAATACGCTTCATTAACCATTCTATCAATCTCTAGGTTCTCGTCATGTACGGTCTTCGCCTGGTGGTTTAACTTACCAAAAAAATCAGTTAATGAAATTTTGTTAACGTTTAATAGTTCAATTAAATTATCTGCTGAAATGCTGCTTAAATTTTTTTCAACTTTTGCATAAAATGACGGGCTTACCACATCATTAACCCATTGCCTTTGTGTTTTCTTTTGCTGAATGCGATAGTCTTTTAGTAATTCACCAATTGTCATTTAAATTTCCTCAACTATTTGATTAACTATCAAATATTAAATTCTTTAATTTTATTATAATCTATTATAATCAAAAAATATAAAAGTATTATTAAATTAAAAATGAAAATTATATAATGCTGAGGTAAATTGGGTTATTATCTATCTGACTACGACAGGCTCTTATCGTTAAATTGGTATTGATTAAAATCAACAACTACATCATACTTTTGCAGTTCTTCTGGATCGTAATGATGAATAACTTCAACAAAAGTAAAGTTTGAATCAAAAATATATTGGTGAATTGCCTTTGATGAAGTTTTATCAAGTGAAGCATTAATTTCATCCAGTAATAAAATTGGTCGATTGGCTAAAATAGCCCGTGCCACCTCAATTCTGGACAATTGGCCACCAGATAGTTGATCTGCATTGTCACCTAATTGATAATCAAATCCCTTTTCTTTAATTAATTGTCCTAACTGTAGTCCTTGACATACCTCAAGAACTTTTTCTTTAGCTATATTGGCTCCTAGAGTTAGATTAAACCAAAGCGTATCAGAAAAAATAACTGCACTCTGGCTGGAATAGGCAAACAACTTAGTAAACGATCCTGCCGCTACTTCGTTATGATCAAGTATAATTTTTTTAGATTTACCATACTTACCATACATTAGAAACTGTAACATCGTAGATTTCCCTGATCCTGAGGGTCCGATGACCGCAACTTTTTGGCCAGACTTAATATCAAGATTAATATGTTGTGCTAATACCTTATCCTGACGCATTAAATCTAGGTCTTGCACTTGTAGTTCATTAAATGTAGGATCATTGGTTTGTTCACGCTCCACATTATCTGCTTTTTGTATATATTGCTTTATCTTTCGAACAATTGGCTTTGTAGTAGACAAATTATTTCGTTCTTGCAGAATTTGTAAAATTGGATTTACAAATGAATTCGATAATTGCGTTATTGCAAAAAGAGCACCTAAAGTAGTTTGGCCTTTAATTACTAATGCAATACCAATTGCAAACGGCAATAAATAAGTACCCATAATTGCAATTGCATTAAGAAAAGCACTGGTATTAGTATTAAGCACATTCATCTTGGCTAATTTTTCTTCTAATTGGTTAACTTTATACTGATTTTGTTTAACTGCATTATCCTGCTTATCATATAAATTAAAGGTAGCAGTACCAGATAACAAATTTTTAGTTTGATTAACATATTTATCATTAGCATTTGTCCAAGCCTCTGCAGCATTTTGAATAGGCTTTTGGAAAAAGGTGGAAACAATTGTTGGTATAACCGAACCAATAAAGAATATTATTGTAAGCTGCCAATTTAGATACAAAGCGAATGCCATAGCAAATACGACAGTGTATGAATAAATCAAAATTCCTATTTCAGCATCATAGCGATTTGTTTCCAAAAGTTTAAAATCATTAGTTAAAAAACCTAAATTAGAAGCATTTTCTTGCTCATCCGAGAGCATACCCCTCATCACTTTAAGCCTTAACTTAGTATTGACCTGCTTAGCAGCGTCTGCTTTAAGATAATCAAAAATTAAAGTAGCGACTAAAATTAAGATCAATAACAAAATATTTTTACCAAAAAAGACTGGAATAGCTGCAAAATTTTTAGCTGTTGCCAAATTAATTAACGAACCAACAATGTATGCTGTAACAATATTCTGCATACTGGAAATTAATCCAAAAATATTTAAACAAAAAAACTTAAAATGCGAATAATATTTATAAACCATGATTTTCTTTTCCTTTCAAAAAACCTTCGTTATTTATATAAATAATATAATTGCCTTTTTATTTTTATTAATAAAACTGTCATATTTGACGCAAATAAGGTGGATATGACAAATCCAAAAGCTAGCAGAATTTATTTCCTATCGACTTTCACCTATACCAAAGTAGCTTAACATAGTATATTAATTGAAATAGAGCTAAAGCCAAGTAACTAGCAATTTTAAAAGGTACATAAAAAATAAAGCAGTAATCAAAAAGAGGTAGGACAAAAGTCCATTTCTTTCTGATTACTACTTAAATAACCGAAGCATCTTTTCGATTAAATTGGCTAATTTATCAAAATCTTGTCCTAGCTTGCGCAATGCAGGCGTTAGACTTGTTAGTAGTAAACACTTCAGAAGAAATAAATGTACAATCCTTCCCATGCTATCACCTTTTTTCGGGGAGGATCGAAAGGCGTACTTCACTATTCTCTCATGTGTTCTTATGCTATAATTTCAGTAGAAGAAATAAAGTGCGATCTTTGCATGCAAAAGAGGCGTACTAGACGTCTAGGCAATCCAGTGGATTGCTTTTTTGCTTTTTTAAAAGAAAGCCTAGGCTGCCCACTTTAACTTTCACAAACCAGAACCCAGCTACTTACCCTCCTGCATTCGTTACATGCTTTCGGGGATAAACTTATCACTGGATCACGGACTCAACAAAGAACTTCTTTGAGTTCTTAAAAGCAGAAATGCTTTATAGTCCGGGGGATTGCCATCAAAACTTAATCGAATTGGAGAAGGGCAATCAGTGATTACATTAATAAAAGAATCAAGAGCAGATTAAAAGGCTTGACGCCGATTGAATATCGACATCAAGCCTTAACAAAATAATTATTAAAAATTCTAATCTAACTTTGGGAACTCACCCTAAAATTATTCAGTTGTTAGGACAATCTTTTGATATAACGTAACTGTTAACAAGTAATAACCCAGATAAAGCACAATAAATATTGTGAATGGAATCCAGATATTATGGTATGGAGATATCAGCAATGTTTTAAACAGTTGTAAGCCACAAAGGACATCTATTATGCCTAAAATTGCAGGCATGGTGAACAAAGTACCAATTTCCTTTCTAATTGAACTACGTAACAATCGTTGTCTGGCACCAATTTCATGTAGCATCTGGTAGCGTACCTTGTCACTAGCGGCACCACTTAAAACTTTAAACATTAACGTCGAAGCGAGCATAGTCAGAAATGCTATTCCTAAGAAAAAGCCCATAAATTCAAAAGCACTGGTAAAGCCAATCATATTATTATAGTTATATGATTTGGAAGAAAGGTAAATATCTTGGTAATTGCGATTTTCCTTCAGTTGCTGTTTTTGAATTTGTTTAATCACTGGAAAATCATGGGCAAAGTCTTTGACATTAATATAACTGACGAATTTTTTCTGACCACTAAGTGTACTCCACCTTTTTGGTGAAACTAGCTTAATTTTCTTAGGAATGCCGTTAGGCACCATTTGACTAAAAATGCTGTTGGCAGCTGTTTCCGGTCGATCCAGTTCGGCAGTAACCAGTGTTTTCACTTTATATGTAGGTAAATTGTCTTGATTGTCATGAAAATAGATTTCTATTTCTTTCAGCGGCTGTTTTTCAAATTCCGCGCGGTTAAAGTAAAGATGCATCCCCTTTTCTTTGTAGTGATAAGTCTGCTTATTAGTAATGGTTAACTTAGCTTCTGCTTTTTTAACTGCTGGCGTATGACTAACAATTGTAGCATCATAATAAATGCTTTTTTGCGTCTCATCCTTCATGGAGCCAAAATTAAGCCCCACTGTGATTGCACCTAGTGCCAAGGCAAACAGAATTGAAATCATAGTTAATATCTTGGTATAGCTTTGCAAACGAAATTTCAATTGCCCAAGAGTAAATTCATTAATGCCACGATACGAAAAAGATTTTTTATTAAGTAAATAATTAATTATAGCTGTAAAGACACCATTAAAGACGAAGAAAGAACCAACAATAATTGTTACTAAGGCGGTGGGAATAAGAAAGTAAATATATCTGGTGGACAAAGTCATTACATAGTAACCGACAGCCAGCAAAAGCACACCGCAAATTGCTTCAATTCCCCGCAAAACTGGATGATGATTAAGATTAATGGGAGTTTGATCTTCGTGTAAAAGATCAATTACCGGAGTATGTGTAAGTTTGTGCACATTGCTCAGTGCACCCAAGAGAAAAATAATAACAAAGAAAAGCAAAGTCCCTATTATTGCGCTGGGTAATATTGCCTTATAGTGCGTAATTTCGAGCCCTAATTTACCTACCAGCACCTTGGTAACTATTGTGGTCAACCCGAGCCCCAGTATTATTCCCAGTAGAACTGCTAAAAAGCCGGTTAACAGAGTTTCAGAAAAAATTAGTAAGCCAATCCGCGTGCTTTTGGCCCCGAGCATCATATACATGCCATAGTCATGTTTACGCATACTTAACAAAAATGAATTGGCATAAATTAGGTAGACGGATGTAATGATTACTAACAAAATAATGCCAAAGGTAAAAATATACGTCAGGTATGCTGTTCTACCATAGACATCTTTACTAATAAATACAGGGTTAGTAGCAATTGACAAGAACATATAGAAAATCATGCTGGCTACAATCAAGCCGGAAAATAATACCAGATAGTCTTTCAGCCTATTCTTAATACCCGTCACGGACAGCTTCCAAATCATTACTGCTCCTTTTCTTTTACTAAAAACAAACTTGTATTAATTACCGCCCCAATTTTATTCATGTGCAAGCACAATTTTTTCATATAATTTCACCGTTAATAAGTAATAAATCAGATAAAGCACGATAAAAATTGTAAACGGAATCCATAAATTCTGGTAGGGGTGCGGCAAAAGCAATTTAAACAGTCTTAACCCGAAAAGCACGTCGATTACGCCCAATACACCGGGTAGAAGAAACAGAACTCCAATCTCATTTCTGATAGATTGACGCAATACCTTTACCCTTGTACCAATTTCAAATAACATTTGGTAGCGCACTTTGTCACTGGCTGCGCCACTTAGCACCTTGAACATCAGGGTTGAAGCCAGCATGGTTAGAAAGGCAATACCTAAAAAGAAGCCCATAAATTCAAACCCGCTGCTGAAATTCTTGATTAACTGGTAACTGCCAGCCTTGCTCGAAGTATATATATACTCATAAGCAGAATTTTCTTTTAACTGCTGTTTTTGTAATTTTAAGATGGTGGGGTAATCTTGATCGAAATTTTTCACATTTACGAAACTGACAAATTTATTCTGCCCTTTTTTCTGTGCCCACTTTTCAGGTGAAACCAAGCGAATAATTTTAGCGATACCATTAGGAACCATAGCGCCAAAAGCATTGTTAGCATACGTTGCTGGCACATCTAATTTTTCAGTAGGCAAGTTGATCGTCTTGTAGGCGGGCTGACCATTTTTCATGTAAAACTTGACGTTTTTAACTGGATTATTATTAAATTCACTGCGGTTAAAGTATAAATACTTGCCCTGTTCCTTATAATGATAAGTTTGCTTACGGGTAATAGTTAGCTTATTTTTAGCCTGCTCAACTTTGGGAGAGTCACTGATAATAGTGGTGTCATAATAAAAATTGCCTTCAAGCTGCTCACTGAGGGTGCCAAAATTAAGTCCCACAGTAATAGCACCAAGTGCCAAGGCAAAAAGCAGTGAAACCACGGTTAAAATTCGGGTATAATCATGCAGCCGAAACTTCAACTGGCCTAAAGTAAATACCCGGATGCCATGATAAGAAAAGCTTCTGCGGTTAAGCAAGAACCCAATTAAGGCACTGAAAAAAGCATTAAATGTGAAGTATGAACCGGCAACTATGGTCACTAGCGCTGCTGGAATAATAAATAAGATAGCACCGCCAGGAAGACCCAGAATAAAGTAGCCTGCAGCTAAAAGTAACAGACCCAGTATTCCTTGAATCCAGTGCAAGACCGGCTGGCGTTTGTAGGCGACCGGCTTTTGGTTATCACGCAATAATTCAATTATCGGCGTCTTGGTTAATTTACGGACATTTTTCAAAGCACCAAATAAGAAGATGAAAATGAAGAAGATAATCGTCCAGATAATAGCATTGGGTAAAATAACGGCAAAATGCTTCACCGTCAAGCCTAAACGAGATATCAGCAGCTGCGATACAATAGCGGTCAGACCAACGCCCAGCATAATACCAACTATTGTGGCCAAAATACCGGTTATCAAAGTTTCCAGAAAAATTAGTGCCCCGATTTTAGTACTCTTAGCTCCGAGCATCATGTACATGCCGTAATCATGTTTGCGCATGCTCAGTAAAAAAGAGTTGGCATAAACCAGGTAAACCGCAGTGATGATGACCAACAAGACAATACCAAAACCAAAGGTAAAGCGAACATAGTTACTTGGTGCTGCAACATCATTTTTGATAAAAGTAGGATTAATGGTGATTGTGAGGAACATGTAAAAAATCATGCTGGCAACAACCAAGCCGGAAAACAAAACCGCGTAATCTTTAAAGCGACTCTTGATTCCTGTTAAGGACAACTTCCAAATCATTTTTGTTCTCCTTATTCATCAGTATCTAAGTGATCAATTAATAGATGATAAAATTCCTGCCTCGACTGCCCATTTTTCAACATTTGTTCACCAATTTGGCCGTCTTTAATAAATAAAATGCGACTGGCAAAGCTGGCAGCAAACGGATCGTGCGTAACCATCAGAGTAGTAATACCATCATTTTGGTTTAAATCAGCCATAGTATAAAGCAGCTCGCGGGCGCTCTTTGAATCCAAGGCGCCAGTTGGCTCGTCCGCAAGCAAAATTGCCGGTTCATGCACCAACGCCCTAGCAGCTGCCACTCTCTGCTTTTGCCCACCAGATACTTCAGCAGGATATTTAGCCAATATTTCTCTAATCCCTAACCTAGTCGCAATTTTGTCAACCAGCGGATCAATTTTTCTGGGAGAAATACCCTGTAAGCTTAAAGGTAAAGCAATGTTTTCGCGATTAGTTAAATTTTCCAAGAGATTGAAATCTTGAAAAATAAAGCCAATTTGCTGACTCCTAAAATCAGCCAGCTGATTAGCATTTAACGTGCTGTTATCTTCGTGATTAATAAAAACATTACCCGTTGTTGGTTTATCTAAAGTCGACAAGATATTGAGCAACGTTGTTTTACCAGAACCAGAAGCACCCATAATCGCTACAAATTCGCCTGAATTGACCGCAAAATTAATTCCTTTGAGAGCCTGATACTGCTTTTCGCCCCGCTTGCCGTATGTCTTAGTGACTTGATCTACTCGTAAAATTTCAGTCATTTGTATAATCCTCTTTGTAATACTTGTGTACTATTTATCTAATACACTAATTTAACTACTCAACATTGTCAACAAAAAAATAAGCCTTTCAAAAATTGAAAGACTTATAGCAGCTTCTTTCCTTGATGCTACTGGTAAACAAGAAATATTAAATTTTGTTTAAAAATTTGCTGGGTTTATCCTAGTCGAGCTAAAACCTTATTGAGCGGGGTAACAATAATCGGTGTCACCACCGCAGTAAACACCGCTTCAACCAGACCATTCATGCCTAAAGCAATTATTAAAGCTTTAATTAAGGGCGTGCCGTGGCTAAAATTGCCTAAGTGCCCTACTAGTTGAGCGGGATTACCCATAAAAATAAGGCTGGTTAGCAAAATTACAAAAATGGTGTTGGTCAAAGAAGTAATAGCACCAGCGGCGGTATAACTTACTTCTTTAAAACGGTTTTTCTTTTTAACGGTTAATTTGCCAATTAGTCCGGGGAATAGTCCCGCTAAGACACTTGGAATCACGGCGATAACAAAATTCTGAAAGAGCATTAAACTCACAATATCTCCCGGTTGGGTATAAGCCTGTACCAAACGGGCAATACCCCAGAAAATACCAAAGAAAGTCCCGGCTATTGGTCCCATAATTAAAGAATAGATAGCAACAGTCAAGGGAACAGTTGTGATAGCAGGAAGTGTCGGTAATATTCGAATATAACCGATATTAGGGATGAAAGTTTGCAATAAAAAGATTGCGACAAATATGGCTGTAATAGCCAGGTTCTTAGTTTCTTTTCTACGCATCTAAGTCCTCCTTAAAAAAACACCTTGCTATTATATTGCTTACAGTTATTTGCCGCAAATATTAGCGTCGCTATTAGTGAATTTTAAAAATACTTAAATGCTTTTAATTAGTGTCTGCTGCTAATTACGCTTGAACAATCGAGCCGGAGGCAAAAAAGTTTTTGAACTTATTTGCTTCTATAATTAACTTTTCTCTATTGTCTACTTGCGATAATTTATAACCGACAAAATACGGTGACACAATAAAACGCGAAATTAGTTTCGCACAAATGCCCCGATCGCTGCGCGGATAGAAAAACAGATTATAAGAATCGCACCTGCCATTTGACAAAACTTGCAGCATGTATTTTGCCCCACTCTGAATCCAGTCAGACCACTCATCGATGCTGCTTTCTTCAAGCAGGTTAAAATCGAGTTCGATGTAGCCTTGAACGGGATGAGTACAAACGTTAACTTCTAAACCATTATGTTGATATAAAGTGATGCCGGCAAAAGCACTGGGTCCAATGAATTGGTAGCCGTCCAGCTTTTTTAATCCTACTATCTGCATGTGGGGATGTTCTAATGAACCACCAGAATGCGGACCATAATTTTTGTACCATAAGACAGACCTAAATTTGCCAGAATTGTTCACTTGGTTAAAGCAGGATAGCGAAAAACGCATTAAAGCGCGATTATAGTCCACTGAATAAGAAGTGATGTCACCTTGATGTTTGCTAGATTCAATTAGAACCGTTTGGAAAGTGTCATGGAGTGTGGAATACTTGTTAAGCAGCCAAATCATGCCACCCTCACGCCTAAAAATATGAGTGAGCCCTGCGGGGTCGCAAAAGGGACAGCCGGAATTATTTTTAACTTTACGGTAAGAATTAGGTTTATCTTTAGCTATGTTAACATCAAATACTAATGGGTCGTTTTCCATTTGGCAATCCCTCCTAAAAATTTTTCTTAAAGCTTGCATTTTACTAGAGCCGCAATAGATGGTAAACTGTAACCGCAATTATTTTTTGAAATTACGTTTGACGGTGGTAGGACTATGCAATCAAAAAGAAACTTAAAAAAATATAATAACCGCAATAACTTGTTTCTGATTATTATTGGAATAATCTTAATTCTAGCAGTTGTCTTTGGCGTGGTTCTATATAATAATCATGTTGAATCGCAAAAGCAGGCCAAAGCATTCGCTACAAATCATTTTAACCCTAATGTTAATATTTATGGCGTCGAAGTTGGAAACTTAACAATTACTAAAGCAACTGCCAAGATTAATCGGAAAGCGAATAATATCGTTTCTTTGGAAAACGGCAAAGTTGCGATTGAACGCGATCCCAATATTGACACTATCAAAAAGCAGGAAGTTGCAAATTATTTTAAAAAGCAACATACAACCATGCCTGACAAACAAGTTTATGAATACCGCAATACTGATTTGGATGCTGCAAACAAAAAGATGCATGCAGTCAGTCATGCTGTAGTTAATTATCATGTTGCCGGCAAAGATTATCAGCTCAAAGCACAAAAGTTAATTAATCAAGCAATTTATAAAAAAGGCAAGTACAGTTTTCTTAATTCCGAAAATTTAACGGCGGAACTGAATAAAATTGACCAAGAAGTGTCAACAATTCACCAGAGTTACAAATTTGCGGTGCCAAAAGGCAATAAAACAGCAGGAAAGAAAATTACTGTTAAAAATCAAAGCTATGGTTGGGGCGTACATGTCAAAAGAGCCCAAACAGCCGTAGAACAAGCATTTTTAAGCGGAACTAAAAATCTGGATGGCAAGAACTATATTTATGGTCTTGGCTACAGCACTTATGGTTTAGGCTACGGCAAAAGCAATCATGGCATAGGCAATGACTATATTGTAGTTTCAATCAAAAAGCAGGAAATGTGGATTGTGCGTAAAGGCAAGGTGGTCGTTCACCTTAATGACGTAGTTACTGGAACAAAAGACGGTAATAAAAATAACCGCACCCCTCAAGGAGTCTGGTATATTCACTATAAACAAGGTCATGCAGTTTTACGCGGGCGCAATAATGACGGCTCTAAATATGCTTCACCAGTCAGATACTGGATGCCATTTACTTTAACTGGCTGTGGTTTTCACGATGCCGGTTGGCGCGGTGATTGGAGTAAAAAAGCTTATTTAAGAGGCGGTTCACATGGCTGCATTAATATTAAGCCTAGAGAAATCAAACAAGTCTGGCGCAATGTAAGTAAGCACCAGCCAGTTATTATTTACGACTAAATTTTAGACAAAAAAGTCAAAATATTACGTTGCAAGACTAGCTTTCAGTTCAAAGCTAGTCTTTTTCTTTGTTTCCCAAAATTATTACTCACATAAAAAAGACTAGCAATAACTACAGTTAAAGCTAATCTTTTTAATAATTAGATTTTTATTTCAAACACATTAGTGCAATTCTGGCCAGTATTCTTTATTGGCCTCATATAACTCATCCAAAACCTTTTTACCAACATGATAATCTGGAATAGTCTTATTAAGAACAACTGCTTCTAAAGCGACTTGATATGAACCAGACAGAGCGGCGTCTACTGTCCGTTTCTCATAAGCCTTTTGCAGTTCCATCAGTCCTTTATGGAAAGTTGGAATCTTACCAATACTAATGGTTTCTGCACCCATACTGCCAATGTATGCCGGCACTTCTACAACAGCATCAGTATCAAAATTAGATATTGCGCCATTGTTCTTTTGGTTAACAGTGAAACGCTCGCGGGTGTTATGGATAATTGCGTTGGCAATATCCACGATATAGTTGCCGTGAACACCGGAGTTAAGGGAAGAACCTTTAGCTGTGCCGGCTTTTAAAACCCGACGACATTCTGTGAAGATTCTCTTTTCACGTCCCTGCATTACCCAGTCACCACGTGTGAAGTTAACATCTGATTCAGCCATCATTACATCAGGCATCAGGTAATATTGCAGGTAGCAGTTAGGGAAATATTCAGGGAAACGCTTGAAGATGGTAATCATACGCTTGTACGTATCAATCCAATATTGGTCATCAAGAGTTTCGTCATTCCATTGTGCAAGGGTGTCAATCTTACCGGATTGCACATCTTCACGCAGTTGTGGCAACAAGTCTTTACCATTCTCATCAATCATTGACGTCCACCAACCAAAGTGGTTCATGCCAAAGTATTTAAAGGTAATATCTTTTAAATCTTTGTGGAAGTATTGTGCAATTGCGCCCTCAATTGAAATTGGCATATCACAGATACAAATAACTTTTGCTTCTGGAAATTCGCGGTAAATTGCTTCTGATAAAATCGCTTCAGGGTTAGTGTAATTTAAAATCCACGCATTTGGACAAATTTGCTTAACCTTCTTGATGATAGCAATAATATCTGGGATTACCCTCATCGCGAAGGAAAAACCGCCAAGTCCACAAGTTTCTTGTCCAATAACGCCATTACGAATACAAATTTTTTCGTCTATTGCCCGTTGTTTATTTAGACCTGGACGAATTTGCATAAAGAGAAAGTCGGCATCTTGCAGAGCTTCTTCTAGATTGGTTGTATAAGAAACATGAACCGGTGAACCTGTCTCTTTGTAATACATTTTGGTGTATTGCCCTAAAAGAGATACTCTTTCTTCATCAGTATCATATAGAACCAGTTGGTTCATATCCAAGTCAGCAGAGCGTTGACGTAAAACTTCCAAGATACTTGGTGATTGAGTTGATCCGCCACCAATGATTACAAATTTATTTGCCATTTCAATAAGCCTCCTATGTTACTTTCCGCTTTGGGATGGGTGTTTTTTCAGATAATCAAGATATTCATCGACTTTATCATGAATACTCTCGACATCGACTCCGAATACAATCTGAATATTATGACCATCTTGCATGACGCCTTTAGTACCGGTCTTTTGCTTCAATAGATCCATATCCAATTTGCTTGTATCTTTAACATCAACACGAAGCCGAGTATAACAATTAACCATTTCATCGATGTTTTCTGGACCACCTAGACCAGTTACAATATTTTTAGTTTGATTATCAAATTTTGCAGTGTCTGCAGATTCTGCATCACTGTCACTTTGAGCAAGTTCTTCTTCTGCCTCTTGAACAGATTCATCTTCACTTTCTGCACCATTAAGTAGTGATTCGTCAGCATTAGCACGTCCAATAGTTGGAATGTTGAAACGCTTAATCATAAAGACGAAGACAAAGTATTCAAGTAAACCGGTGACGACAAACATTATTGGTATGAGATACTGGTGCCCCAGCCTTGCCGGAAAGGCAAAACTGTTAATAATCATATTAATACCGGTATCAAACTGAATATCAATACCAACTATATTTGTCAAAAATAGACTAATTCCGTAAACAACTGAGTGAGCCAGCCATAGTAATGGTGACAAGAACAGGAACATAAATTCCAAAGGTTCGGTAACACCTGCTAAAAAGGCTGTAGTAACAGTTGGGATTAGAATAGCCGCAACTTTTTGCCTATTCTTCGGCTCTGCCATCTTCCAGAAAGCAAAAGCAATACCGATAGGTAATGAAATTGAACCAAAGTTAGACAGATAACCAATAGATTGGTGCATTGCAGTAATATGACTTGGGTTACCTAATTCAGCTAGCCAAATGTTAAACGCACCAGTGTATAGTTTGCCGGCAATTCTGGCAGTACCACCAAGTGGAGTGTAAAACAAAGGCATCCATAAGAAGTGGTGCAATCCAACAGGTAAAAGCAAACGGTTCAAAAGTCCATAGAGGAAGAACCCAATGGATCCCGTAGTTGACATTACCTTAACAATGTTTTCAATGACCCAGTTAACTGCTGGCCAAACATAAGTAATCGCAATTGCGAACAGAATTGTTACAAATACTAAAATAATGTAAACAGATTTTGTTCCTGCATAAGGTGATAAATACTTATGGAGCTTAATATTACCCCATTTATTTACCATCCAGCCTACTAGGATTCCTAAAATAATCCCGAGGAAAACTCCCATATCAGTGACTTGGATACCGAAAACCATGTTTTGTCCAGTACCATATAGTCCCTGAGAATTTGGCTTAGCCAAACGGTGAGTCAATTGCAGCCAAGAGTTGTTGGCGAACAAAAAGATTAAATAAGTAACGATACCTAAAATAGCAGCATCAGTTTTATATTTAGGCTTAGCTAAAGCTGCAGCGATACCTACACAGAAAATACAACTTAATTGTCCGATCATACCGCTTGAGAGAATATTGTAAATAAAATTACCGGTATCTTTCAAAACGGTCGGCATTAAGTCCAACTTCAAAATGGCACAAACTGATAAGATAATACCAGTTACCGCCATAAACATAACGGGTTGAATTATTGCCCGCGAAAATACATTCGCGGACTTCATAAACTTACCCTTCATAATTTTGCCTCCTTTACACTTTTTTATTTAAAAATTAGGATATGGAATCACTTCTACCTGATTTTCTTGCAGCTTCTGTTTAAAAGCCGAATCGCAAAGAATTGTCACTTCTTTAATTCGGGGTATATTAAATGAAGAACCAAAGTAAAGAGTTTCATCCACAAATGCGGGATGAACCATAAACTCAGTTATTTGATTGTCTTGCAGGCGATCAAGAACAGCTTGTATTTCTATTAAACATTGCTCTTGATCCGCATGATAAGATTTATCCAAACTGCGAATATGCGGGTAATTCATCAGATCATCAAAACCAGCAATTCCTCTTTGATATGACAACTTAACTTGATCTTCGATACCGTAGCAATTTCTAACCGGTAACTGATACTTATCAGAAATACGCTGAGTAAGAGCTAAGTTCTCAGGAAAAGAATGAACATGGTGATGACTATCTAAATGAGTCAGCTCCACTCCTTTACTTAATAAGAAATCGACTTGCGCGCACCACTCACGGTAAATTTCCCCCGGATCCATTTCACTGCGATGCTCTTTATAGCCGGCCAAATGATAAAATTCGCCGTTTTCATCAACTAGTGACTTAGCGTCCGTCATGGGTTTACCAGTTGTGATGTTGAGGTGACAACCAACTCCTAAGTCTTTGTTTTCACTTGCTAACTTGATTGCCTCTAAACAACCTGGCATGTTCGCCATAAGTGTTGTAGAAGAAACCATCCCATCTTTATACGCTTTAATAACTCCTCGATTTACAGCCAGTGAATAGCCAAAATCATCGGCATTAATAACAACTTGCTTCATGCACACACGCCTTTCAAATTATTTAAAACGCTTTCTTTCAACAAAGTTAATATAGTATAATGAAAGTGTAATAACAATAAATCACTCGAATTATGACGTGATTTTCAAAAAAGGAAAATATTTTCAGGGTGATATAATAAATGACCAAAATCTTCCAAATTGACCGGTTATTCCCTAATAATCATTTGCGTCCCCAAGATATTAAAGTGATTGAATCAATTATTGACTCAATTACCGCAAACGACAATTTAGATATTCGCTTTATAGCTAAGAAAAACTATCTTTCTACTGCTTCAATCAGCAGATTGGTCAAGCGGGCAGGTTTTGCCAATTTTAAAGAATTTATCTTTTTTCTTTCTTCTCGTTATAAAAATCAGCCGTTAAAAACTTATGGCAACCTGCCGTATGTCCACTGTAATGTAGGTAATGAAGTAGTTGCCGACTTTTTTCAGAAAATCAAGCTGGAAAAAAGAACCTATTTATTTGGTGAGGGCTTTTGCAAAATTCTGGTTAATTACACTTACCGCAAGCTCTTACTCAAAAGAATTTATGGTGTCGATCTTGATGGCGTTGAAATTTCAATTGCGTCAGACCAATTGCCCCACACTTTGATTACATTCTCGCAATCAGGAGAAAATAAAAATGGTTTAATCAAAATTGCAGGTTGTAAAAAAGATGGAGGCAATATCATTACCATCACTGCTACACCGCACAGCACTTATGCCAACATTGGCGACCTTGCCTTTGTCGTAGACAGTGGCAGCGGCGTGCCTGATCCTGAAAATACCAACCTCAACTATTTTTACGGCAATACTATTAACTTAATTGAAAATATTGTTAACCAGTATTTATAACAAAATAAAAAAATTCCTAACAACAAATCTGTTAGGAATTTTTACTTATATAATTATTTTTCTTTTAACCTTGACTATTATTTTTATGACTTTAGCTAAATTTTCTTTAGTTTTGAACTAATTGTTCCAGAGATTGTCTGCAGTTGGACTGGTAAAATCTTTATTTTGCAAACTACTACTCGTTGAATCAACCGCAAGTGTCTTATTTGGCTGCCAGCGATTGACAAAATAAATTTGGTTATCCTTAGTAATCTTTTGCCATTGCGCGCTCCAATGAGTAGCTGGTACCTTGCCATGTTCTACATAGTCCTTCATATCTTCAATATGGAGTAATTCTTTGGTAGCAACATTTTGAATTAAGAAGTATCGGCCCTTTGGCACTAATTGCCAAGTCGAATATTCTGTTGGCTCAGAGGTAACCTGCACTGCAGCAGAATTAGGATCTAAAGTGACATACTTCTTGCTGGCAGAATTTTGCAGTGTTGTCTTTGGCAGATCATAGCCGCCGTTCTTCTTGTAAACTCTGAAGTAGTCGATTGACCATGATTTAGGGAAGATATCATTCCCCTTACCAGAACCGGCATCAGTATAAATATTCAAGATCGTACCCATTGGGTAATCTGGTGCCTGATTAATTTGCTTATACAATTTGCCATCATAGTAGAACTTTAATGACCCCGGTTCCCAATCAAGACCATAGGTGTGGTATTCCTTTGTTGGGTTTCCTTCTGGAACAGGATCTTCAAATAGTTCCCATTGGTTTTCAAAGAACGGATCGTTCCAACCAAAAGCCGCAATTCGCCAAGTGTTTTGTCTTCTAAAGAAAGTTTCCAAAACATCAATTTCGGCTGTTTGCTTGGAATTAAACCAGTCATTAGTATCATCTTGCATACCAACCATCCACCAAGCTTGGTGACCACCGCCACCAACATCGGAAAGTTTGGCACGAATTTCAAAGTAACCATATTTTGTGACATAACCCTGCCACTCTTTTTGGTTGCTTAAGATCTGATTATTACCACTGAAATTATGAATCCAATTCTTATTAAATGACATAATCGCACTTGATTTGACCGTACCATCCAAAGTTGGTGACCAAGGTTTCTGATCTTTAGCAATATATTCTATCAACTTGCCATCTTCAAAGCGATAGTTTGCCTTCGCAGTTTCTGGATCAGCAGTCCAATGAGGTAAATAATAATCAGTCCACTTTGACTTATCTAAAGTTGGACCGTTAAATTCATCATCAAAATCAAGTGTATATCCCGGTTTAGCTGGTGCTTCATCAGCAGCCTTGACTGCCTGTGCACTCCCCAAGCCGAGCAACACGCCTGCTCCGATTGTTAACAATCTAGACCATCGTTTTTTCATTACTTACAACTCCTTCCATATAAAATATCATTACTTATTTGTAAGCTCTTTCACGCTAGAATATAGCATTTTTTATTTTCAGTCACAACTAAAAGCACTCAAATTTAGTATTATTTTTTTAAAGCTTGAAGTTAGTAATAGCATTAAAAAAGCTGGTAAATCATGCCTTTAAAGCATTGACTTACCAACTTTTTGAAATAATATTTGAATATATAATTAACTGATTACTTAAATTTTAATTATTAAAGAGCAGCTTTAATTGCTTGATTGACAGCATCCTTTTCAGCATTAATTACGTCAACCTTGGACTCGATATTCTTGGTATCCATTCTGATCTCACGCCCAAGACCCGGCTGATCAACCTTTGGCTCAAAGAATTCTTTGAATTCTTCCAATCTCTTTTCAGTATGGAAAATGTTTGAAGCCACAGTAATATAAGTGGTAAATTCCATATCACCACCGACTGTTTTCTCGAGCCATGACCATTGGTCTCGTAACCAGTCCCAAGCAAATTGTTCGCCTTTTGGATTAGCTAAGACATTCGCAAACCAAGAGCGCAAATCTTGAGGCTTAACAACTGCAGCATTCTCAAAATTCTCAATAAGTTTCTTGATTTCAGCGGGATTCTTGGTGTTGGTAATAGCATCAGTAAGATCGTCCTTATAGTTAGGATCGATGGCAGCTTGATATTCTTTCAGCAAACGGTCAACTAGACCCGCTTTATTATAGTTTTTAACTTCATTCATTAAAACATACGGTCTAACTGAAGCATCAATTTCGTTTAAGTTTTGATCGTGCTCAACAAAAATTTGGTGACCAGCTTTTATCACAGCAGAATTATCGGCATACAAAGCTAAGGCTATTTCTAGTGGTCGAATTCTCTTATCATCATCTGTATCAGAATCTTTTGCTTGCCAACCTAAACGTTCAACTTGCTTTTGGGCTAATTTATTAACAAACGCCTTCAAATCTTTTTCTTGAGCTGAATCAGGTGTAACAAATTTAAATAATGAACGGATACTAGATAACAAGGCACTAATGACAATGTATGATTTGGAATCCGCAAATTTCGGCAGCAACGGGACAATTTCAGCGTATGAAATTTGCTTGCCTTCTGCTAAAAGTCCTAAATCTTGCAATAATTGCAATTGATCTACCGGTTTAAGCTGCTTAAATTCAGCCATAATATCGTTCATCAAGGTTTCATCATAATTGACAATGAAGTGTGAACTATTGCCTACGTTTACACGCAAAGCGTGACCAGCTGCACTGCGTAATTCTTGGTAATCTCCCAGATCCAGTTCTTGTTCAGACATAATCTGCGGTGCCTCAAAGTTTGCGTTCAAAGGAATAGCCCACTTGCGCCCAACTTCTTTACCTTCACCGACGAAGAACTGCTTTTGGCTCAAAATTAAGTGACCAGTTGAGTTTACTTTAGCGGAAACAACAGGGTAACCCGGTTGGTCAAGCCAAGTATGCATGATCTTACCAATATCTAAATCGGTGGCAGTCGAAAGAGCATTCCATAAGTCGTCACCCGTAGCGTTGCCATATTGGTGCTGCTCAAAGTAATATTTAAGTCCCTTACGCAAAGCATCATCTCCTAAGAGTGCCCGTACCATAACCAACATTCTTGAACCTTTAGCGTAAACAATTGCACTATCAAAAATCGAATCAATATCAGCTGGATGCTCTACATTAACGTGAACGGATTGGACACCATCAGTGGCATCACGCTTTAAAGCTGCTGGCACCTCAGAAATTTGGTAAAGATTATCCCAAACATGCCAGCTTGGCTCCAAAGCATCAACTGAAACATATTCCATCATGTTGGCAAAACTTTCATTAAGCCATAAGTCATCCCACCACTTCATGGTAACTAAGTCGCCAAACCATTGGTGCGCTAATTCATGAGTGATAACCGTTGCCACATACGCCTTTTGATAAGGAGTAGCATTATCAGGATCAAGCAAAATTGCGACTTCACGGTATGTGACTAAGCCCCAGTTTTCCATTGCTCCGGCAGAAAAGTCAGGCAGCGCCAATTGCCAAGAATGTGGCAGCGGGTACTTGGTTTGGTAAAATTCTTCGTAAAATTCAATTGCCCCTTTTGCGATATCCAAAGCAAAGTCTAATTCCTTAGCTTGATGTGCTTTAGTCGCAAAAACTCCCACTTGAACGCCGTCTTTGGTTTCGGTAAGCTTTGATTGTAATTCACCGAAAGCAAAGGCAATCAAGTAGCTGGACATTCTAACGGTTTGCTCGAAGTAGTGCACACCAGCTTCAACTTTAACTTCTGGCATATTAGCAATTGTAGTTTCACCTTCATGCTCATCATACTTAAGTGCTAAAGAAAAAGTGGCCTTGGCTTCTGGCTCATCAACACATGGGAAAGCCTGACGTGCAGCTGTTGTTTCAAATTGAGTACCGATAATCTGTTTTTGAACACCATCAACTTGATAGTAAGACGGATAAATTCCCATCATAGAATCAGTCAGCGGTGCCGAATACTTAATCTCAACTGTGACTTTGCCGGTTTGACCCAGTTCAATAGCAATTGCTTCTTTGTCCTCATTGACAGTGAACGGCACATCCTTGCCTGCACTGGTAACAGAAGCAATTTTCATATACTTCTGATTAATTAAAATAGTATTTTCGAGTGCCTCACCTGTAATTGTTGAAGTACCATTAATACTTTTCTGTGCCCGATTAATGTCTATGAACAAGTCATAGTGTTCAGGGTGAAAAGTTTCATAAAAATGTTTAGCAGCCATATTTACCTCCTAAAATAATAGTTATTATCAATTTTAACAGACATATATGGAAATAACATTAAAATTTAATTGCAGCTAAGACTTGCTTTTCACATAATAATTACCATTACGGTACTTTCATGTAGTATACTGATAGAAAAAGATAGTATTTTACTCCCAGTTCGGTTAGGTGCCTTTCTGCCTGTGAAACAATTAATTTTTTATTATAAGGAGTGAAAAAATGAAAAAGAATAAACGCATAATCTTTGCGACAATGGCCGCGTTAAGTCTAGCCGCACCAATGACGGCAGTCTTCAACTTTGACAATGTTCAAACCGTTTCAGCCAATCACCAAGGAACCAAAGTTTGGCTACAATATGGTACCTTAAAGTACGCTTTAAAAGGACCATCTGGTAGAGTTTACCCTGCTGGTACTAAAGTGGTGCGTGAAATGGGTGCTGCTGATACGAAACCAAATATTTCATTTCCAGGTAGACCATTTAATTTAACATGGATGATTGGCGGTATTCCAAATAATCAGCGTTTGCAAGATGTTGGCGGTGGTGAAATTGCTGAAGCTTATGTTAACTATGAAGACTGGCATGAAATTGACTATCCATCAGATTATACCGTATTAGTACAAAATACCGAAGATTACAATGATTTAAAATCTAGTGATTTTCACCCTGTAGATAATAGTAATCCTGATGTGCCAGTAGCAAATCTTGATGCGCTAAATGCTGCTTTTGATAAGTATTTAAGTGATATTAACTTTTCTAAATTATCTAAAGCAGATAACGATTGGGGAACTGATATGATTAAACGCTACCACGCAGCACATGGCATGGGTGCTACTCAAGCGAGTGTTGATGCTCTAACCAAAGAGATTAATGATGCTGTTGCTAACTACAAGAAGACTGGTCACCTCGTAAGTGGCAATTCAGATTCTGGCAATAACAGTAATTCTGGCTCATCTAATTCTTCTAACAGTAATGGCGGATCAACTAGTGGCAACACTAATTCATCTGGCTCATCTACTTCCAAGAAATCTAAGTCACGAGTAGTAAGATTGCGTAAAGCATCTTACCGCTATACTCACAAGGGTAAACGTGTATCTAAGAAACTGCTTAAGAAAGGCTCATATGTCAAGATTAACGGCAAGACCTACCGCATTAAGGGCAAGACCTTCTACCGTATTGGTAAAAACCGTTATATCCGCAAAGTGAACGTTGCTAAGAAATAAGCCATTAGAGCTTAAGGAGTGAAAAAATGAAGAAGAATAAACGCATAATCTTCGCGACAATTGCCGCGTTAAGTCTGGCTGCACCAATGACAGCAGTCTTCAACTTTGACAATGTTCAAACCGTTTCGGCCAACCACCAAGGAACTAAAATCTGGCTACAATATGGTACCTTAAAGTACGCTTTAAAGGGACCATCTGGCAGAGTTTATCCTGCTGGTACTAAAGTAGTGCGTGAAATGGGTGCTGCTGATACGAAACCAAATATTTCATTTCCAGGTAGACCATTTAATTTAACATGGGTAATTGGTGGTATTCCAAATAATCAACGTTTGCAAGACGTTGGTGGCGGGCAAATTGCCGAAGCTTATGTTAACTATGAAGATTGGCAAGAAATTGATTATCCATCAGCTGATACAGTAATAGTACAAAATACTACTGACTTCACTGACCTTGCATCTTCCGATTTTCATCCTGTAGATAATAACAATCCCGATGTACCTGTTGCAAATACTGATAAGCTCAATGCAGTTTATAATGAGTACGTATTTAATGTAAACTTTTCAAAATTAAATAGTGCTGATAATGCATGGGTTGCCAATATTAATAAGCGTGTAAGTGCTGCTGAAGGTATGGGGGTTCCACAGTCAACTGTTGATGCTCTTACTGATGAAATTACTAGTGCATATGCCAACTATAAGAAAACTGGTCACCTCGTAAGTGGCAATTCAGGTTCTAGCAACACCAGCAACTCCGCCAAGCCCAAATCTAAATCACGCAAAGTAAAATTACGTAAAGCCTCCTACCAATACACCCACAAAGGCAAGCGTGTTTCGAAGAAGAAACTCAAGAAAGGCACGATTGTCAAAATCAACGGCAAAGCTTACCGCATTAAAGGCAAAAAATACTACTGCATTGCTAAAAATCGCTATATTCGCGCCGTCAATGTTGTAAAAAAGTAAAATTTAAATAAAGCAGACTACTACTATAGTTAGGCTGCTTTTATTTTTCAATAGTGGCAAAATTATTAAATTTTTAAAAAATATTGTAAGAGTTGCGTGTTCTTTCTGTAACAACAATGACACATTGACTGTGTATTATTATCCATAGAATTAATATAGTTAATTGTGGGGATTGAAATATATTGAAGAACAGTAAAAGTTTAATACTTAAGTTAATTACAGCACTGGCGCTTTCATTTAGCTTTGTCACTGCGGTAGAAACAACTAACACCGGCTCGTGTACACAAACTGTACAAGCCGCTCGTAAGATGTCAAAAGCTGAACGTGCAGCTAAAAGATGGATTGCTATGCGTGAATCAGGCGGTAATTATTACGCACGCAACGGTGTTTGTTATGGCAAATATCAATTAAACATTGCTTACCTGAACGGTAATTATTCTAAGAAGAACCAAGAAAGAACCGCTGACAGATACGTTTACGGTCGTTATGGTTCATGGGTTAATGCCAAGAACTTCTGGCTAACACATCACTGGTATTAGAAGATACCTCTTTAATACAACTATCCCATTAAGAAAAGCAGCCTAACTAATTGTTAGGCTGCCTTTTTTATTAGTAAAAATCACTTGTTAAAATGTTCCGATGACCGTTTCAAAATGCTTGCTTTCTCCCGGAGCAAGCAAATTATTGCCCAATTTTTGATACCAATCTACTGGTTCTCCGGCTTTATCCGGCAATCCCGCAAATGACTCAATACAAACAAACGGTGCGTTTTTGCCTTCTGGACTCCATAAAGTTAAGTACGGAAAATCTTTAATATTAATCCGCAAAATATTGCTGTCAGGCTTGCGTTTTAGTAAGACTGAATTAGCGTTATGCACATCCAGAATGACCAAGCCCTGATCTAGGAAACTATGACCAAGCGGAATTTTATTAAAGATTGCCTCGGCTAACGGTGCAATCATGCCATTGCGAAAAGGTACTGGACCCACACCATATCTTGCAACAGGGGTAGCACTACCCTCAAGTTCTATACTGTATTCTTCCAGAAAACCTTTAATGTTCCAGCCCGGATGAAAGCCTAATGCAAACGGCATTATTGTTTGATTGGGATTTTCTACAGTGAAACTGATTTTCAAACCTGCACTAACCAGCTCATACATGACACGCAATACGTAAGCAAAAGGAAAAACCTTTTTAGTTTCAGGCGTCGCATGTTGCACCAGTTCTACCTTAGTAGAACCATACCGCTTAACTTCGTCGAACCGGTAGTCACGAGCAAAGCCGTGTTGTTTCATCTTATAAAATTTATTGTTCAGTAGGTATTTGCCCTCATTTGACCGACCAATAGCAGGAAAAAGAATTGGTGCATGGCGTTTCCAAATTGAGCCGTCTGGATCATTCCAAACTAAGTCATAATTGACATCTTTAAGCACAAAATGTGTTAATTCTGCTCCAACCTCGTTTATTTCTGCTTGATATTTGTCATTTTCAATCTTGATCAATTTATTACTGCACCTTCTTAATCAACTTGTAAATGTTTAGTAACACTGGCAGATATTTCTTGAGCTGTAGTTGCTGCCAAAAAATCTTGGGCGAATGCATCATTCACAAATAAGTTCATGAGCGCTGCTAAAACATCAACCTGCTTGCGGCCGTCTTTAATGCCTAGAATAAAGACATCTTTAACCTTAATCTTTTCTCTGTCAGCCATCTGTTCCACCACAATTGGTTTAGCCAAGCGCAAAATATAAATGAACGGTGCATTGACGTTTTCGGGATCGGCATGCGGAATTGCAATATTAAAGTTTTTAGTCATTAAGCCGGTGGGAAATTCTTTTTCTCTCTTGGTCAAAGCCGCCGCATATCCCGGCTTTACCAAACCTTTTGCTAATAACTTTTTAGCCGCATAAGCAAACAAATCGGGTTCATTGTCTACCTCAATGTTTATATCTATCAAATCAGTTTTAAAAATATCCTGCAAACTCATTGGTCAACTCTCTTTTCACTTTTAAGAAAGCTTTTTATAAACAAAGCTCTCTTTGGCAATTTTGGCATTCCATTCCAGCCTTTCCGCCATATCATAGGCTTTTTCAAGGGTTGGTCCCGTTACTAAGATGCCGTGACGATTAAGTAAATATGCCTTAGTCGCTTGTTGATCAGCGCGTACTTGTGCCCGCACAGTGTTAGCAAGATCCATTGTCATCGCCTGATGATACTTAAAACACTTAATAGTCCCAATCTTCTGGGTTGCCTCAGTTAAGTTAGGCATATCAATCCCCAGCGTTGAAAAAGTCATTGATTCAAGAGCATGAGCGTGGACAACAGCACCTATTTCCGGATTTTCTTCATAACAAGCCAGATGCATATTAACTTCACGTGTAACTTTGCCGTCGCCTTCAATGACGTTTGCGTCTTTATCTAAAACCAGAATTTGATCAGGACGCAAATCACAGTGAAAATCTTCTGCCATCAATCTGGGCGTCATAATATAGTGATTTTCATCAACCTTCACACTGACGTTTCCACCAGCGGAATTAGTTACTTTGCGTTCATACATGTTTTTGACAAATTTAACCAGTTTTTCACGTTCACTTTGGTATAGCATAATTTTTTATTTTTCTCCTTAGCTTATTTTGTACATTACTTTGATTGCGCCGGCATTTTTATCACTTAATACTGCAAACGGCTTATCTTGATCTGTTAGTGAATAGACTCCCGTAATCAGTTTTTGCGTGCTGATCCTGCCTGATGAAAGGTAAGCAATAGCAGCTTGCCATTCGTACCCGGGAAACGGTGCAGAAAATGACAGCCACGAACCAGTAATCTCCAACTCCTTGCGCAAAATCTGTTCAAATTCCTGATATTGAAACGTTGTGGGCTTAGTCGTCTTACCGATAAAAACCACTTGGGCATGTTTAGCGGCATACTTCAATGCTTGAACTTGAGTAATAGGGTTACCCGCAGTTTCAAAAACCGCATCAAATAATTTACGCTTTGACAAATATTGGTCTAAATTGACCTTGGCTGAATTGATGACAACATCTGCACCACATTCTTGAGCGACCTTTAAACTGGCATCTTTAATGTCAACCACCGTAATTTTCCCTGCACCTCTTGCTTTAAGTGCCATCACGGTCAATAAGCCGACGGAGCCCACGCCTAAGACCAGAACGTTTGCCCCCGCTTTAAAATGGACCCGCTCAATTCCATGAATAGCTACCGTAAGTGGTTCAATAGTTGCTGCTTCAGTTAAAGAAATATTGTCGGGTAAGACCAGACAGTTTTGTGCCGGCACCGCCACGTATTCAGCTAATGCCCCCGGAACGCTTGAACCAATAAAAGTATAATTGGTACACATTGATGGTAAGCCTGCTTGGCATTCAGCACATTTGCCACAGGGAATAAGTGGTGCCACGCTAACCCGATCTCCGATGCTTAAACCGGTAACCGCCCTGCCCAATTTGGCTACAGTTCCTGAAAATTCATGACCGGGTATCTGGGGAAAATGATGCACCTTGCCTTCATAGTAACGTGGCAAGTCTGAACCACAAATTCCTGCATACGCTACATGAATCAGTACTTGGTCATTTTCAATTTCTGGAACGGGAATATCCTGTAATTCCATTTTATTTTTGGCAGTAATTACTAATGCTTTCATTACTTAGTTTTTGCTCCTAGTTCTAAATCTTGTATCTCTATCTTTGCATTTGCTAATTGCTTTGGCGTTACCTCTGGGAACCAGTTTTCCACATTACTAGTTGAAAAAGCTAACGCTTCCCGCAGTATTGTCGTTTCTTCTTCTTTTCGTGCCAATCCGTGCATGAACCGCCCTAAGAAAAAGTCACCACTGGCATTAGGGTTTTTAACTTCTACCGGTCGTGAATAACCATAAAGGTATTTGTGCCCAATTCTGCCAATCGCTCCTTTGCCTCCCAGAGTAATAATAAAATTGCTAATTGCGGGATCAACATCAGACTGAAGAAGATGAAGGTAGTCCTGAATTGTTTCTAATTTCTTCTGCGGAAAAATATCAAGAATTTCCTCATTGTTGATCTTAATCATGTAAGGAGCTAATTTATACGCCTGCCTGAGCGGCGCCCCACTGGTATCAATTACCATTCTGGCTTTAACACCGTGCTGCTGCAGCTGTTCATCCACATCACTGATATAGGTTTCAGGCATTCCCTGCATTAAAGAGCCGGAAAAAACGATATAGTCACCATTTTTAACACTATCCAGCAATGTATTAGTAAAACTGTTAAATAAGCGTCGGTTAAGTTTAAAACCATATTCTTGTGACAAAATCAGCGATCTGTCACTTTCATCAACTAATATGTGACATAGTCTAGTATTAGTATCAACGGCTGTTCTGACTATGGGGTAATGATAATAATCAGCCAGCTGAATAAAGTGCTCACCGTATTTACCACCCAGAATTGTATGAATTTTAAAATCAACATCGTGGTCAAAACTCAGTGCATAAGCCACATTAAAGCCCTTGCCTCCCGGCACTTCTTTCATTTTTAATGGGCGGTTAGGCTTATCCCGTACAATTTTTTCAAAAAGTAAAGTCCGGTCAATTGCCGGATTAGGGCAAATTAAATGAATCATAATTTGTTACCACCTCAGCTACAAAATTCCTGCTAACAACTTAAGCAGGTAATATGTTATCCATGAATACCACTGTGTACCGATTGCCAGAGAAGTAATCTGCGTTATCCCAGACGGAACGTGATAGCCGATTGAAGAAGCTAAATTAGTCAAAAGCGGTGCAGCAAAGCTCGACATGTAAAGCGTAATGCTACAAATAAATAAGGAAATGATGATGCCGCGGAACAAATTGCCTTTTGAAGGCACAATGGCAAAAATAACGTAAAACGGTAAGGCAGTTAGATCGGCAAGTGGCATTGCCTTATTGCCCGGCAGGATAAAAGCTAAAATCATTGTGATCGGAACCATGATTAACCCCAACGTTAAGACGTACGGGTTGCCAATTCCTAAAGCTGCATCCATCCCGATGTAGAGCTTTTTACCGTTAAATCTTTTTTGCATAAATTCCTGCGCTGCTTCGGAAATAGTTGATAGTCCGTCCATTAAAATGGCAACCATGCGCGGAATTAAGACTAAACTGGCTGAAATTGCTACTGCTGTAGTCAATATTTTGGCAACAGACATTCTCGCAACTGCCGCCATAGCACCACCGATAATTAAGCCCATCATCATTGGTTCACCGAAAATACCTAAGTGTTGTTGTAATTTTTCCGGCGTCCAGCTAATTTTCTTCACGCCCGGTATCTGATCGAGCAGCCAATTTAAGGGATAGCCTATCACCGCCCAGTTCGTAGTTTGCAATCCTGGAAACGAAACTCCTTCCAGACCTAGATTTTCTTCCACATCCTTTTGCGTATAATCAGCCAGTTTAAATATGATTGCCATGTTAATCACGGCGCTTAATACTGCTATAAACATATTTTTAGTGGTTAAATAAAGCGCACTGGCTGTAAACAACGGCTGCCAATAATTCCAGATATCAATATCCATAGTCTTGGTCCAGTTGAGTGCAATCATAATGATATTAGTCAAAATGATTGCTAAGAAAACAAACGGTACTACCGGAGTTCCCCATGCAATTGATGAAGCCACTGGCCAACCAGTATCAGTTGCTGTCAGATGAAAGTGATACTGTTTCACGAGAGCTTTGACTACTGGCGAAATTGAATTCATCATCATTGCCGACATCACGTTGATACCGACAAAGCCAATTCCAACAGTCAATCCTGCTTTAAAAGCCACCCCAATCTTTTTGCCAAAAATGAGACCTAGTATGGTAATTATTATTGGCATCATGACACTAACACCTAAATTTACGATATATTGGAAAAAATTGAGAATTAGTTCCATAATGTATTGCCCTCCGTTTAGCCTTCGAGTATTTCTTTGATTTTAGCGACTGTTTTTTCTTTGCCGATACCTGTTAAAAGTGATTGCCCCAAAACTACGGGGACATCACCAATATCAGCGGAAATCATTGTCGAAGACACTATCAAATCTGGCCTTCTACTAGCTACTTTTGCTGGTATATCAGCGACAGTACACTGGACTATCTCAAAGGGAATTTTCAAGTCCGATACAATATCAGTTACTTTCTTGTTTAAAATTGTTGATGTGGCTATCCCTGTACCACAACAAACATATAATAATTTCTTTTTCATAATTGTTCTCCCAGTATTTAATTGACCAAAAGCTAACCCCTTAGAGTTTTCGATAGATAGCAGTTAATAAATCATATTCAGACTGGTAACTATTCTTTTTGTTAAAAAACAAAACATCATAACTACCGCTTGAGGAGCTAAGTGTTTGTACCCAAAGCTCATTTCTAGTTGGTACTAGCAACCAAAAACTCATTGCCATTTTATGCTTAAGCCATAACTCATAAATTTGCCCAAGAGCCAAATCTCGATTCTTTAATACAACTTTTTCAATCTCCTTAGGAACATAAAAAAGATAAATAATGTGAGCATACATTAGTAAAAAGCCGTAAATTAGGAAGCCAATTGCATAAAATATTCGATTTGTTGAAATATTATGGATGATTCCTTTGCCCAGATTGCCCAAAAAAAGATCATTAAGCGCCTTTACAAAATTTATCAATTTACTTTTCCTTTCATTAACGTTAATTTTTCTATATAATTTTTTTAGAAACCGATTTCAAAATTAATTGTAATGACACTATTTTTCATAAGCAATACGTTTCACGTATTATGATTTTTGTTCACTTTTTTTGATTATTTTGTTCATACTTAGTCATCAAAATTAGTAAATTAGTTGTGAATGGAGGATAAATTTTGTATAAAGATAGTAGATTGCAACAAATTATGAATATTCTTAATTCGGTTGGAAAAATTAAAACGTCAGAACTAGCCACTAAAATTTATGTTAGTCAGTCAACCCTGCGGCGGGACTTGGTCTTACTGGAAAAGCAAAACATGATTAGCAGGAAGTTTGGCTATGTCAGCTTATTAGGCAAGGCAAACTTAGAGTTTCCTTATTCCGTGCGTGAACAAGAGAATGTTAAGGGCAAGAAATACATTTGTGAAAAAGCAGCTTCTTTTATTACCAACAATATGGCTGTATTTTTGGATTCAAGTTCTACCACCAGCTTTATTCCAGACTACTTATTTAGAAAGAATAAGCTGGTGTTTATTACCAACGGGCTGCTGCATGCCTATAAATTGAGTAAATTAGAAAATGTGACGTTATATACTTTGGGCGGGCATAACCCCAGAAGTTTCGGAGGAACCGTTGGCAGTGACACGATTGCTCAAATCAATAATTACAATACCAATTTGGCAATTGTTTCTTTTGGCAGCCTGCTAAACGACAGTGTTTATATCACTGACAAGGAGCAGGCCAACTTTCGTTTGGCAATGATTGCCAATGCCAAGGAAAGTTTGCTCCTAATGGATAGCAGCAAGTTTGAACAAAGCGACTTTATTAAAGCAAGTACTTTAAAGATTTTTAAGGCGATCATCTCTGACAAGAAACCGCCTAAAGATACGATCAAGTATTGCAATAAGCATGATATTGAACTTATCTGGTAAATTGCCAATAAAAATAAGCCTTGAAAGATTTAGGTCCTTCAAGACTTATTTTTTCTTTTACCACTCAGTTTTTGCCGGCAAGTATATTTTTAATTAGCGCATACCGCTTATCCCAGTTATTAATGATTAAATTATCGCATTCTTGGTTTAATAAAAAATTGAGCAAATCTGCTTTATCAGGTCGATCTAAAAACAAATATTTTTGCGGAACAACAATTTGGGGTAAAACTGCTCGCAGCTGCTCAAGCGTAATTTTTTTAACAGCACTAGATTTTAAAATCGGAATAATGCAACCATCATCTTTAGGCATAAAATAGTCATAAATTTCAGCATAATCATCATTTTGAATTTCCTGACCAATTTGCGCTAAATTAGCAGCATTATTGCGAATTAGCGGGGCACACTTAATAAATAATTGAATGCCGCCAGCACTGCCAGTAGTATAGACAAAGGCTTGAAAACTATCTTTGAAAAAACTTTTGCGGTATTCAATTATTTTTTGACCAGTTAAAATTTCTTTTACATACTCTTGATGTAGAGATATTAGTAAAGTGGGTAAAAATGGATCATAAACTTCATCTTTTATTTTACTCATTGGCAAAATTCCTTTTCAGCATTTCTTATTATTTCACTACTATGTTCATCATAAATATCTTTATTTAAACAAGCAACTTTATCTAAAAAAGTAATTAGAATAAGCTCGCTCCCTAATTTTGGGCGCAAAAAAAGCGGGTTATACTTCAACTATTGAAGTACAGCCCGCTTTTTCCTAATCAGCTACGCTCTGTGTCTTAACAAATGAGCCTTTGCGGGTTCACCTTTTAACCAAGTCGCAAAGAACGCATAGCCGAAGACCATCAACGCAACTACAGCTGCCAAAATAATCATATTATTATTGTTCAGCGTAATTGTCTGTTCCTCATCTAGCAGATTCTTTGACTCATTAACTTGGTTGCATAATCCAAAGAATAACATGATTAGACTGCTTAGAGTTAGTAAGCCATTAACTGCCGTTAAAATTTTCATCTTCGTTAACTTCAAAAAATCATGTCCTTTCTTTCGATTTAAATACCAGCATTATATACCCTTTAAAAATAAATGCAACCCCTTTGCTTAAAATAATTTAAATTTTTTGTTTCTAATATGAATATTATTAGAATTTTATAATTAAATCTTCTAAATCCGAACAAAAAAGAAGTACAAAACTCGTACTCCTTTTTATTGCCATTCACTTGTTAACCATTCTTGCGCTAGTTCAAACCAATGCGCCGCGTGCGGATTTTCCTGCCATTCTCTGCCTTTAACCACCATGTCTTTACGTGCCAAAGAAAAGCCGTGACCACCACGATTGAAAATATGAACTTCACACGGCACTTTCTTTTCTTGTAAGGCCTCGATATACTCAAACGTATTAGTTACAAGAACAATGGGGTCATCCCAAGCATGAAAAATAAAAGTTGCCGGCGTATTCGCAGTTACACCTAAAGAACTGTCCTTAATAAATTCATCTGCGGGAACTTTATCTTGTTCATCTGCCGGAATATCAAAACCGATCTTGGTCAAATTAATTAAAGGATAGCCCAAAATAGTTTTATTAGGCAGAACTTCTTCACTCTTAAAGCCAAATTCTTGCTGGTATTTGGCAGAATTAGCCATACTGTTGGCAAAACTGGTAACATGGCCACCAGCAGAAAAGCCGACCGTCACAATTTTTTCAGGGTCAATCTGGTATTCTTTTGCATGTTCACGAAAATACTTAACAGTGGTCAAGACATCAAGACCAGCATCAGGATAAATGTCGCCTTCATCTTGCACCAAGTTATATTCCATTACCACGCTGTTAAAACCGCAATTGTTAAAAGCCAATGCAACCGGCTCGCCTTCTCTTTTTGACAAATGGTCAAAACTACCACCGGGTATTACTATTGCGAGGGGATGCTTGGAAGTCACCAATTCGCCAATTGATCCCAAAGTATATGTATGCAGCTGGAATTTGCGCTGGTTAAAGTTAGTTAACGTTAGATCATTTACTTTCATCTTTTTGCCCCACTTTTATCATATTCTTCGCCAAAAATGTTGTTGTTAATGGTACTGTTAATAATACACCAATTAAAGAATACATTATAATCAAAGCTTCATTGACAAACATCTTTTCATTTAATACTTCACCCAAAGTGTAATTCAAACGTATGTACCACAAAAATAACGAAAGAAAGCTGCCGAACATCCCAAACAAAATGGTATTCATCGCCGTTCCCAATACGTCATTACCAATTTTAGCACCACTGGCCTTGAGCTCCTCATACGATATTTGCGGATTATGCTTTTTGATTTCGAGCAAACCGGAGCTCATCGCAACGGCAGATTCAGCTACAGCACCAAGTGTGGAAAAGATAGCAACTGCTACTGCAATTAAAGGGTAACTCAATCCCGGCATTTGCGATAAGCCCACCAGAATTTCGCCCGCTTCAGGACCAAGACCGGCAGCTTGTGCCAGCCACTCAAAGCCTAAGATAATTATGCTAACTGCCAGACACACAATTAGTGAGGAATAAAAAGAGTTTTTCGCAACTTGATAATCATGTGTTCCAAGAAAAATTATGGTTACCAGTTTTAGCGGCACAAAAATCAAAATCAGAAGTGGAATATTGATGCCCCAAGAAATCAAGATAGCTACTAAAATTAACAACAATGTGTTGATTAAAACGCTGAAAAAACTGCGAATTCCGGTTTCTCCACCAACAATTGTCATTAAAATTGCTAATACAATTAATAAAGCAGTTAACGTACTCATTTTTTATTCCCCGCTTTCCACTTTTTTTCTTCTAAAAATAGCAGGCTGCATCCAGTCGCGAAGACCACTGTCAAAACGATCCCAATCGCGGAAATGACGCTTTGGGTAACACCAAGAGAGAGCGTAAAACCGAAAGTGGAGCGCAAACTGTTGTTATCCCGTAAATAAATAATTGTCAGCGGCAGTTCCTCCGACATAAAAATTAATACCAACACGTTAATCAGTGGCCCCATGATTTCCTGACCCATTGTGCGCCCGCTGTGAACTAATTGCTTGGCAGTTAAGTCTGCCTTAGTCTGAACTAGTTCGTAAAGACTGGAAATGATATCGGTAGCCTCATCCATTACCGCTCCTAAAATACCTAATAAGGTTTGTGCTAAAAAGATGCCCCGCGGATCTTGGGTGGCATAATCTCCAGTTTCGTATTTAATTTCCGATTCCCCTGTCAGACGCATAATTAAATAGCATAGTGCAAAAGATACGAAGGTGCCTAGAATAGTCGCGAGCCAAGTTGCCAACATTTTGCGGTTAAAGCCCTGAACGACTAATAAGCTAAAGAAGGAAAAGACAATGTCGGCTAAGCCAAACAGCAAGACAATATAAGAGCCATTCAGCTTAATATCGAGCATGATCACGAGGTAGAAAATTACCCAGCTAAGTATCATTGAAGCTATCAAACTCAAAGATTTCTTACCTGAAACTGCCACCAATAGTGTAGACATCACAGTCATTGCTAAAACTAATACCCAATCCCGCTTAGGGTCTTGGATGATCGGCTCGCCATGTTTGATATTAACAAATAACCGCTGACCCGCACGGAACTTCTGGGTGACTAATTGTGACGGATAATACATATTGGTAGTTTTGTATGTCTGACCCTTAAATTTACCTGACAAGACCTTTAAATGAAGCACTTGCTTTCTGGTTTCATCTTTGTTGCCATAGACATCGGTGCTTTTTTCTTCTAAAGTATCCTTAATTTGACTATCGGTCACTACGGCTACATCATTTTTAGAATAATTAGCTGTCGCAAAGTAGGTGCAAGTGGTTAAAATTAAACCCACGACTGCAATTAATACCGCAAATAAGTAGCGCTTCTTAATTTTTTTCAATCAAAATCATTCCCATCAATTTATACTTACCTACTGTAACTTAAAAGCAGTCAATATAAATAAATTTTTAGTTAAATTTGCAAAATTTAACTATTATAAAAAAACGACTTTTGGTTAAAAGTCGTTTTCAATTATTACATATCTAAGAACCGTTGCCACCAATGTGTCTTTTCCGGTTCCACCTGCATATCTGCTAAAGTACGGTGAGCGTTGGCGTTCGCACTCTTTTCCGCATTTTCCTTTGCCTTAGCCAAGATTTCCTCATGCATCTGCTCACTTGACTTTCCTTCATCTTGCACTACTTGAGCCCGCTTTTCAGCCGCAGTTAATGGTTGGGTTGCCGGCATTTCTTGCACATCCGTGATAGGATCATCAGTCACAATTCCCGAAATATCCGGTAACACACTAAAATCTTCTGCAGCACCATTTGTTTTGACAGCAGGCTGTTCTAATTGCTCCTGCTTTTTGAGCAGCTCTTTATTCTGTTCTTCAATTTGGTTTAATTGCTTTTGCAGGTTGTTAAGAGCCGTATTTTGCTGGCCAATTGTTTGCTGCAAAGCGTTCAGCAATTTCACCATCTGGGAAGTGGACATTACTTCTTGTTTTTTGCCACTTTCCTTTTTCTTAATCCGTTCATTTTTGTCAGTAACTGCAAAAATTTGCTGTGCGGCTTCCTGCAAGGTTAAGCCGTTATCCTGAGCCAACTGGTGAAAATCTTCCAAATCACGCACATTTTGCTTACTGTATAAGCGGGCGTTTTGCTTAGTACGTGCATAATAATCGGGTTTACCAGTAATTTTCTCTACAATTAAAGAATATTTGCGTAAAGTAGCCACACTAATGTGCAATCTCTTAGCCGTTGCAGCCGGTGCGGTTAATTCTTCAAAATTATGCTTATCTTCACTCATCAGATATACTCCCTAGCACAATTAAATTAACCAATCTTATGTAACAAGTTTTTCTTATGGTTAAAACGCTCTTGAGCTTTTTCAATCAGGCGGGTAATTAACTCAGAATATGAAATACCTGCTTCTTCAAAAAGTTTAGGATACATACTTATATTGGTAAAGCCCGGTAATGCGTTCACTTCAGTTAAGATGATCTTATTATCGCTATCGCGCAGTGTGGAGTCAACACGGGCTAACCCACTGCATTCTGTGACTTGGTAAACCTTTAGGGCATTAGCTCTAACTTTAGCTACAATTTCTTGAGGTAATTTAGCAGGAATCTGCAAGGTAGTAGTGGAATCATCATCATATTTATTTTCATAGCTGTAGAAAGTACCAGCTGCATTAATAATTTGGCCGACACCGGAAACGATTGGTTGATCGTTACCTAAAACCGCAGTCTCAACTTCGGTACCGTGAATGGTTTCTTCAATTAAAACCTTATCATCATATCTAAAAGCATCGGCTAGAGCCTCAGCAAACTCCTCTTTGTTAGTAACATGATGAACCCCAACTGAAGAACCTTGATTTGACGGCTTAACAAAGAGGTCGCTACCAAGTTTAGCACTGACCTTGTCATAGTCCCGCTTGGCATTAGCAGCGTCTTCATATTCAAACCGCTTAATCGCGATCCAATCAGCTACAGGAACGCCGACGCGTTGTGCTAAAATCTTGGTAAATTCTTTATCCATTGTCACAGCCGAAGCTAACACATCATCACCGACAAAAGGCTTATTTAAAATGCGGAACAGCCCTTGCAAACAACCGTCTTCACCTAAATTGCCGTGTACAATCGGAAAGAAAACATCAATTTCCGGTAAATTTTTTAATTGAATTAAATTTGAAATGTTGGCAACTTCATGAGGATTTTCAATGGTATATTTAGGATTTTTTAAGACTTTAAAAGAGTCTTCTTCACTTGCTAAATAGCCGTCGTTAGTAATCCAAATTGGATGCACATCGAATTTATCTTGGTCGATGGCATTATAAATATTATGGCCAGACATAATTGATACTTCATATTCGGATGAATTACCACCAAAAATTAAACCAACTTGTGTTTTCTTAGTCATTATTTTTACCTCTTAGTCATTGTTTCTAACTTTTAATTATACGGCAAGAAAACCCGAAGAATTGTAAATTAGACAATTTTTTAGGAATATTTTTTATTATAAGCAAAAAGTCTTGCATAAGGCAAAATCATATCCAAAAAATTTATACTATATTAAAAATTGTTATTTGAATCCCAAGTGATTTCATAAAGTTTATTGATCTTTGTTGGGTGTTTGGCCGGAGCAGCTGGGACAAAAGACTGATGATAAGCTACCGTCAAGTAAACATCATTCGCACTAGCTAGTTGTATGCCTTCAAGTTCTGTATAATAGCCGGGAATTTCCAGCTTGTTTGCACCAGCTAAGTCAACTAATTCCCAAGCCTGAGGATCGACTGCTGCCCAGGGAATTTTAATAATCTTTCTATCCTGACCTAACCTATCATCTGCAAATTGGCTAGAGAGATAGATATCACGGTGATTGCTAATAGCAAAGCCTTGCAGCGAACCAACTAACCCACCATGACCAGAAAAATTGGGCACTTTAAATGCAGCAATGCAATTTATCGTTCTAATATCAACATGTTTGGTTGTAGTTGTAGCGTAATCAAGAGCATTATTAATATCAGTTAGATAATAAAGCGCAAAATAGCCGGTGTAGTCATTATCGCCATAAGCTACTAAAAAGTAGCGCAGATCAGGTGACACAGCGACTTCTACACGTGCAAACTGCTCTCCAGAGCAGCTGATGCCGAAATCTGCTCCTGCATAATTCAAATTTGATAATCGCGGTTGCATTTTGGTATTGGCAGCAATTTTAAAATAATGCGGCATTTTGATACGTGCGACTTGCTTAGACCATGTCGACCAACTTTGATTTAAATCATTTGGTTTGGTACCTATAAACCATTGACCAGATCTGCCGGCAAATTCCAAAGTCTGTGTATGTCCTGCTGCTGAACCGGTTAAATGTAAAACTGGTATTTTTTTATTAAAAACAGCATTAATGTTATTTTGCCCGCGATAAACCAGAGTATCACCCGCAACACGCTGCATAGCATAGAGCTTGCCATCAATGATACTGGTTTTTTGCACTACTACCTGTCGCAAGTCCTGGTCTACTGGTCCAGTGACCCCGTCCCAGTCATCTAAATTAGCTGTTAAAGTGATACTGATATTTTTTGCTAGTCGCATGCCTTCACTGTTAGTCAAAATCTTTTCCTTATAAAAGTCCTTTACAAAAAGCCATTCAAATTATTAAATATAACTATCATTTGGTAATTTACACATACCTATTTTTATTTTGCCCTATAATTAGTGTTAAAGAAAGGAGAGCATCTCTAAATGTTCAAAAAAATTTATACTGCCCTCTTATGTTTGCTTTTCTTTTTTCCTTTTAGCAATACACAAGCATACGCTGCGGAACTCACACCAAGTGAAGCGAGCAAGATAAACAAGCTGCAACAGGAATACGCACAGCTCGATAATACTGCTTTTAACTTTAATAACCTTTATTTAACTAAACCCCATTTTAAAACTAAATTTAAGCAGGGTGTGCTTGTACCCGCATACCTCACTAGTCAATTAGCGTACACAAACTATTACCGCGAATTGTTTGGTTTAAATCCGGTAAATGAAAACTCAGAGGACAATATTGCCGCGCAAAAAACTGCAGCTGTTTTAGCTGCATTAAATGCTAACCCGATGATTAACCAGCATAATTTACCTCATGATAAGCGCCCCAAATTGATTAGCAAAGATACTTGGCAACTTGCCCGTAACACATCTAATCAAGCAAATCTTAATTTCAATACCACTGACCAATCTGCAGGAGAGGTTATCACTGATTTATTGACTGACCGCTATAACTTAGGCGGAGCAGACACCGGTCATCGTGCTTGGCTGCTATCAACGCGCTTAACTACAACCGGTATCGGTGCGGCTTATGGTACGAATGGCTACCGTTATTCTGTGCAAAAAGTATTCAATCCGGTTGACGTTTTCCGCTCTCCGAGCCAAGAAATGGTCACATATCCTAGCGCTGGCGTTTTCCCTATTGAACTTTTAGCAGGTGAAAATATTGCCTGGTCAGTTTATCTTTCTAGCCGTCATTTTGATGGAACGCCAACTATTACTATTACCGATAAAGATAATGGTGAAACTTATCAAGCAAAAAACGTACACAATTATAGTAAGACCGGTTACGGCAACTTTGAAACGATTATTACCTATTATCCTGGATCAATGCCGCTAATAGTTGGCCATGAATATGAAGTAAAAATCACGGGTTTAACCACTTATAGTTTTAAACTGTTTCAACTTCAGGAAAAATCCAGTTCAGCGCAATAATAAAAGCTTCGAAAAATGATATCCTATAACAACCGTGAACTTTCATCACTATATGAGTGAAAGAATTAATTATCAAAAAGTTCCAGCATAAGTTCTTCAATTGCTTTCAAAGTGTCTTGAAAGTTTATCTTTTGGGCATAAGCTTTTTGATGAGTATAATTTTTCCATTTGTCTTGCATTGCCTTACTACTTTTTATGTCATTTAATGTAATTTGCCATAAATAATTTTCCTTATTTACTTTTTCAAAAATTTCATTAAAGCTGTTCCTTGAATTAGCAGTATTTTCTAAAGCAGTTCTAGTTATGGGTAAATTCAGCTTTAGTTTTTTATAATCTGTTTGCTTTCTAAGCTTGTTTAACATATATATGTCATAAAAGTCTTTCATTCGAGTATTGAGAATACTGCGACTAAATACTGTTTCTAGTTTTTGGGCAATGATAGTTTCATTATTATAAGCATAAATTTCTATTGGACTGTTATCGATCAAAGAATTATATTTATATTTGATTTCTTTAGGGGTTATGATATCACCGGTAGAAATATCTATTTTGATATTGGCCCTAGATTTTTTATAAAGAGTGCCCAGTAAATGAACTCGGTACCCAACATATTCAGCTCCTTCATGTATCTTTTGTACATTACCAACTCTTTTAATTTCAATTGGGTCATTTTTACTTGGAATAATATTGCAAATTTCATCAACCATTTTTGTTGCTTCGGAAGAAGTCAAATTTTTTCCTTTAATATCTGTATCAATATCTTCTGTTGTTCTGTTATTAATACCAATTAAACTTGATAACAAAAATCCACCCTTTAGGATTAAATTATTTTTATATTTTGATTTAGCTATTCTTCTTACAAAATCATCTAAAGTAAATTCCTCCAAAATTACCTGTGTAGATGTTTTATTATCTTTTGCAAGTTTACGTATATGAGTTATCATTTGTTGATTATTAGTAAAGTTTCGAAATTTATCATTCATTTTTATAGCAATATTTCTAGGTATTCCTGAACTTTCTTAACAATTTTGAATTTTCTTGCAAAGTACAGCAATTTGGCAATATTTTTATTTGGCTGTTTTAAATATTGCTTATAAGCCTTATTTATTATTTCAGGATCAATGTGGTTTTGTGGACGTAATATTTCTGCCATAGTTCGATCAATAGAATAAACCCTAACATTATTTCCAGCAGGAGTTTTTACTATTTCTATACCCAAATTATACATTTGAGGTACTTGCTGATGGGACACAATTTGTTCTTTTAATTTCGAATTTTTGTATCCTCTCGGAAAGGTAAGATCGATTTTATCTGGGACACGATCACTCAAACCAAATAAATAAAGAGCGGAGTTCAACGAAATTATTCCTTTCTTGAGTCTCAGCTGAATAGTATAAAAAGCATCTTCTAAATGATTTGGGCTGCCATAAATCCCTTTGTCAATTAAAATCAACATGTTGTCTCTAATGTAGCTCTTGATTTGCTGTCCCGAATAGTTTTTCTTTGTAAGTTGTTTTCTAGACAGTACATAATTATTTTGCTTTAACAAATTTTCCAATTCAGATTTATCAGTCATTTCAGTCACATCCTTTTGTCTATATTTTACCCCATCATCAACTATAATGGGGTAAAATATAGATAAAATTAAATAAATAAAAACCATATTTCGAAAGTTAAGCGAAATATGGTTTCTATTTAAAATGAATTAATATCCCTTTTTAGAGAGATAATTATATCTTTAAATAGTTATTTTTAGAACTGAGCACATTTTTAAATGTAATTGGCTACCGCTGCCAATAAGTCATTTTCATTATTGACAATGGTACCATTAAGTTTAATTAGACCCGTAGTATACAAATTAACGTAGTGAAACTGGTTTTCAGCAATCTGGGTCAAAGCCTGCAACTTTTCGTGATTATCAGCGCCCTGCTGGCGTGTATCTGTGTACAAGCCAATTATCGGAATTTCTTTTGCATAAGCTACGCCTATTTCACTGGCAACACCATTATCAATGCTAAGCCCATCAAGCACCGCAATCATTAAATCACTGTTAACCAACTTCTCGGTATCTGCTTGAGCAATCATTTTAGAATCAGCGTAAGCTTGTTTATCATTGATTGACGCGTTTTCTTGGGGCAAATATAAATCAATTGCATCATCTATTTGACGAATTTTAGCAGCCAGTTGCGCATTATAATTAATTTCTGCCTGTGAAAACAGAGCATTAGCAAAATAAATTTTCATTTGAACTTCCTTTGGCAAGCAACGGTAAATTGCTTTTTTGACACCTAAATTACCTAATTATTTGGCGAGCTGATTTCCCACGGAATTGCACTCAGGATATAAAGAATGACACCTGCAATGACAAAATCGAGAAAAATACTACTACCGATCTCTAAGACATAGCCTAATACAGCCAAGCCTTCGACATTAAATATGACAGGAATAATAGCTAATATTCCCGCACTTAGCATTAGCCAAAAGCCAGCCCACATTCCAGATGCGGTAACTTCATGGGTCAGCATTTTTGAATTAAGCAATAACTTCATATCACTAATCAGTGAGTGCAAACTAATAAACGCCATTACTAGTATAATTACGTTAACGATTAACAAAATAAATGCAATATTGCCCCCCAAAGTGATCGTGTTCAGATTAAAAGCATCCTTCACGTCAAAGGGAGCATTATTTGCTTGCTCTTTTAATTTGTGTTGTACTAGTTGCGCATCACTCGAAGAATCCTGGTCAATATTTAATTCAATATCATGCAAAATTTGTTTAGCTAAATTCATGTTATTAAATTTAAACCAAGGAGTACCCAACGTGTAATCAATAATATGATCAGCAATCGGCTGCGTTTGCTTAGTAGTTAACAGGTTGGCACTACCATTTTTATTAGCACCTATTATTTCTGCTAATGTATCAAAATGCTTATTAACCTGCCTAACCACTACAGCTTCGTTACTACTGTTTCTAATCTGTCCCTTCATAAAAAAGGGGTTAAGGAAAGTCGCGGTAATCATGGTTAGCGATACAATCAGAAAGATAATAAAGGACAAAGCTTTTTTATATTGACTGCTTTCTTCCTCGCTCATTCTGTGCAAACCATTGCGCGCGCCATTTGCCATATTCTTCCTTCCTAACAGACAATCTCCTTGTCTTCATCAAACATTGTATCTATTGCATGATGAATGGTCTTAATATCGGTAGATTCAATGATATCATGACCCTCTTTGAGCGCCTTATCAATAGTTTTTCTTGAACTATGCAGAAAACTATACATAAATGATTCTGTACCATAATCTGCTATTTCTTCAGGAGAAACTTCATATTTTTGATTATCATAATAAAGACGACTAATACCGGTCACTACAAAGGCAATCCCCATTCGTACTTCTCTAGGTTCAAAGTCAAGGTGGTCAAATAGTTGTTTTTCTTTTAACCAATCATTGATTGTTTGACTCCAAAAGTCGAGTGATTCATTACTCTTGAATACCTCTGTAATGATCCGCTTAAGACCTTCATCATAAATTCCCAACATTTCAATTGCATAAATAAAGGCTTTGGTGCGAGCACATACTTCGTCCTCTTTAGTAGCACTAAATTTTTGCACTTGCTTGTCTAACGTATTAAGAATGTTGCGGACAACATCTGCAATTAAGCCAGATTTATGTGGATAATAAGATTGCAGCAAGGATTTAGAAATCCCCGATTTTTCTGCAATCATTTGAAACGAAACACTATCCATTCCGTTTTCTCTGATTAAATGAAAAGTATTACTTAAAATAGTACGTCTTCTTTTATAATTTTTACGTCGTGCCATAATGTTTTCTCAGCTCCTATACATTTTGCTTTAATTATACCAATGATATAGAATAAATAAACAAAAAGGCACTGGTATATTATTTGCTTATAGTTTTAACTATTTTAATTACGTACTAAAAGTAAGCTATTTATCATGTGATTATTTCAAGTCACTTTCACTTAATGAATGCATTGAGCGGTCATTATATACATAATTAATTCCCCGCGCTAAAAGCAAATCTACTGAGATACGAACCATTCTATCTGGATAATGGCTGTGTTTAATTGTATCTGTTACTACGATTTGTTCAATTGGCAATTCATTCAGAACTTCTAGTGCATTTTGTGAGAGCAGTGCGTGCGTTGCAGCAACATAAACTTTTTTAGCGCCCGCTGCTAAAACTGATTTGGTTGAAGAAGAAATACGTGAACCGGTGTCAATCAAGTCATCAACAATAATACATTTCTTGTCCTTCACATCACCAATCATGCTGTGTACATCGGCATCGTAACGAGCCCTGCGCTGATCTACAATTGCAATTGGAGCGTCAAAGAATTGCCCAAAATTACGAGCCAGCTTAGCACCAGAATGATCTGGTGAAACAACTACAATATCGTCTTCTTCCTTAGTAGCAATACCGTTATCAATAAAGTATTGCGCTAATAACGGCATAGCATGTAAGTGGTCAACCGGAACATTGTAAAAACCTTGAATTTGTGAAGCATGTAAATCCAATACGATTAAGTGATCCATACCGGTAATTTGCAATAAATTAGCTACCAATTTAGCAGTAATTGGTTCCCGCGAACGTGTTTTCGTATCTGAGCGCGAGTATGCTAAATATGGCACTACTACGTTTATCCGGTGAGCAGAAGCACGGTGTAAAGCATCTAAAACAATTTCCAGTTCCATAAAGTTTTCATTTACAGGGTCTTGAATTGATTGAATAACGAAAACGTCGCATCCCCTGACACTTTCACCAATATTGACTTGAATTTCGCCATCACTGAAATGCTGCACAGCAGTTTCGATTAGTGGCTTTTTCAAAATTTGCGCAATTTTTTCATTTAAAGCGGGATTTCCGCCTAACCCAATCAGCTTCATTGGGTGCATTAACTGAAGAAGTTCTTCCTTGTTCATAGCTACCTCGTTTATTTAAAATACAATCTTTGCATGTCTATTATAACCAAAAAAGTCCCTAGTGCCTAGCAAAGTAATAAATTGAAAAAAGCCGAAAATAGTTTTCGGCTTTCTTCATTCAAGTTTCTCTTTTAAATTTTAGTAATCTATTTAAAAAAGTCTTCCATTAAGTTCAATAATTTAAAGCTCTTAACGGCATAACTGTCGTGCTTTTGTCTAGGCATAACCAAAAGCTGACCTTGAGGGATAATTTGGCTGTACCATCTAACGTGTTCAACTTTAACCCAGTCTTTTTCTCCTACAACACAATAGGTTGGAATTTTGATTGCCTTCAAGCTATCGACCGACATAAAACTTTCTGACAGTTCTACCTTACTATCGCGGTTCATCCGCAAGAAACGCAGAAACCCTTCAGTCAAATAATGATATGACCTAATACCGTTGCCATTGACAAAAACACCGGCTACCATCAATTTTTGAAACACAGTCTGATCTTGACTGGCAAGCATCATTGCCACCAATCCACCGGCATCAAAGCCAAAGCAATAGCACCCTCTAATATTTACCTGATTAATAAAAGCAGACAAATCTTCAACTTCTGTTTGATAGTGTTCTGCTGCTTCTCCCTGGCTCAATCCGTGCCCTCTCATGTCCAGTACATAAACAGTGTAATAAAGAGATAGCGGGGCAACAATCTGGTCAAACATGCCACCATCTAAATGGTGCCCATGCAGTAACAAAAGCGGGGCACCTTTACCTAATTTACTATAATAAAGCTCATTACCATTAACTTTTACTCTCATCTCTGGTCTCTTTCACTAGCCTCTATTAACTTTTGTTCAGAACCATTTTCTTTTCTATGCTCTTGCCATAGACTACGGACAATAATTTTAGCAACAATATAATTTGCTTTAAAATTATCAGGTATCATTTTTAAGTTGAAGTGATGAACCATACTGTCTTTACGCTGCCAGTAATGGTAGATAGGAGTGCTATCGCAGTAAAAGCCCTCGGTCAACGCCAAGTATTGTACGTTAAAAATCTGATCCTCCATAAAAGCTAAGTCTTTCATGAAATGCAAATGATTTTGCCGTACAACCGATAACTTATAGCCCTTGTTCCAAGTATAACCCTTTACTGGGGTAGCTAGGCAATGATTATCACATAAAGAGCCAAAAGGATTGCTGATTAACTGGTATGTTCGTGCTTTGCCTTTCATTCCCCGTACTTGTTTTTTAGTTACAGGAACTGAACCTTGTTTATTTTCATAATCAAGCCAAAAGCCACAAGAAACCATCGCTGCATCAGGATGATCGTGAAACGCACGGACAAAAAAGGCAGTATAACCGGAATCAACCCAGTCGTCACCATCATGAAATGTAAAATAAGGCGTATCAACATTGGCAATGCCCACATTGCGGGCATCAGACAAGCCGCCATTATGTTTATTAATTATTTTAAAGTAACGGAAGCGTTCACGATAGCTTTCAGCTATTTTTCTGGTATTATCCGTTGAACCGTCATTGACAATTAACAATTTGAAATTCGGATCATCTTGTTTAGCTAAATGGTCAAGAGCCCGAGTTAAATATTTTTCAACATTGTAAATTGGCATGATAACTGTTAATTCAGGTTGCTGAATCATAGTTTCCTCCTTTACTTTTGTTATTATACCATCTTAAATCTTAAAAATAACGTAAACTAGGTGGTACATAACCATAATTTAAACTTTTGTTTTAAGTATTTAGTATAATTAGGTTCATTCAAAAGGAGTTAATTATTATATGAAAAAAGCAAAAACTTTTTTAACTATTATTACCATGTTATTTTTAAGTACAATTGTCTGCGGTGCCTTTGAACAGACGGTTAAAGCAGACGACTTACCTGTTATTTGTTTGGGAACATCCCTGACTGAAACTCAAAAAAGCGGTACTTTAAAAACGCTTAGCAATCCACTAAGCGGCAGCAGCTATCAAACTATGACTATCACAGGTGCCGATCTAGTAAAGTATCTCAACCCTTCTGGTGCTAATTTCACGACCCAATCGGGCGTCTGGTCCAGTGCTATGATCGAAAAAACAGCTGCAGGTAATGGTATTAACGTCCACATTCTCGATTATAACGGGCACAACAACATTACTACCATTACTGCCGACCAATATAAAAATGCGGCTTTGACTGCGGGCATCTCTGATGCCAATATCTACGTTACCAGCGCTGTGCCGATTGACGGCTCTGGTGCTTTAGCCGGTGTTTACGCTGCTTATAGTAAAACTGGCGAAAACTTAAATCAAAGTCAAGTTAATGCTGCTCAAGATGAAATGAACACTTTAAGCAAAATCACTAAAGAAAATAAGGATAAAGACGGCTATAGCGATGCCCAATTAAACAATGCCGTTGCCGGTGCCAAACAGGAAATGGGCCAAATCGGTAACAACGTTTCCGATAGTCAAATTCATGACATTGTTACCAACCAAATCAACATCAACCATCTTGGTGACGTGATTAATAATAACCAGAAGCAACAGATTATTAACGTTCTCATTGAAGTACGCGACTCTGGTGCCTTAAAAAATCACAAATTTAAAGATCAGGCAGATGCACTTTCAAAAAACATTAAAAAGAATGCCAAAGGCATTTTTGATAAGATCAATACACCAGAAAACCGTAACTGGCTTGAACAAATTTGGCATAATATCACTGCATTCTTCAGTCACCTTTTCAGTGGCTTAATGGCTATTCAATATTAACTAATTACATTTGATCCATAAACTTATTTAAAGTTTGGTCAACAAATTCATTACCGCGATTATTAGCATGCCCTTTAGTCCATTCAAATTTGGTCTGAGTAAATTTACTTAATAGTTGGTCAAGTTCTTGCCAGCAGCTAAGATTGGCAATTGCTCCCGGAGTAGACTTAGTCCAGCCACGCTTTTTCCAACCTTTAAGCCAGCCTTTGGTGATTGGATTTAAAACATACTGGGAATCAAGCACAAACAATAACGGCTTGTCATTGAAACCCAATTCCAGTAATTTTTTAAGGGCTTCAATCAGAGCTGTCAATTCCATTTTATTATTGGTGGCACCAAACTCACCATTTGAATTATAAGTTGACTTAGGCTGACCATTTTCATGCCACTCAATTAAATAGGCCCAAGCCGCCTTGTCTGTTTGACGCACATGACCACCTTTGAAATTGCCGGTATTGCGCGTGCCGCCATCAGTATAAATCGTGGCAAAATAGTTGCTTGCAGCTTTGTTTATTGCCGCAGATTTTGGCGCCTGCTCGGAACTTGCAGCAGTTTCATTGCTACTATTAATTTTTCGGCTTTCTCTTTGGATCTTGGCAATTGCTTCTTGTAAAGTGTCTTCCCCTTTTTGAAATACCTGATTAACTGTTTCTTTGTCCCAGTTTAAGTATTCTGTGGCGTCGGTTATTTTGGCAAAAGATTTAAACTCAGCACCAGAAAAACCATTAACTTGTTTTTTGGCTTCCTCCCACGTGCGATAAACGCCTGGTTGGCGGCCCTTTTTGACTGCGTAAAATTTCATATGTTCCCCTATCACTAAATTCTTCTGTCAATGCTAAAATAGAAGTAGTTCTATTTTTAAGGTGGTATTATGTTCTTCAATACTAAAAAATACAAGGAAGAAGTAGAGAAAAACCACAAGCGCGACCTCGCAAAAGAACCAAGTAAGATTAGCATGCTTTTCCTTGCTATTTTAGCAACTTTTGCACCCACTCGCGTTTTCTTACGACTGCATAAAAAAAGAATAGAAGATAATGCCACGGTTGAACCAAAAGAAGGCAACTTTGAGCAGATACCCATTATTTACTTTCACGGGTTTCGTGGCGGTGACTACACTACAAGGGTAATGGTTAAACAGGCACTTGCCGATAAAGGGTCTGCGAAATATCTTAAAGTTACCGCAGATTTGTTTGGTAACTTTAAGTTGGAAGGTACTTGGACCGGAGATCGCAATCCGATTGTACAAGTGGTTTTTCGGCAGAGATTGATCGGAGTGTATGCAATCGACTATTATCTCCGTTTTACCCTACCCTTTTTAGCTCAAAGGTACCACTTTTCACACTATTCGGCAATTGCCCACTCTCTGGCTTGCCCTTGTATAGTGCGGACAGAAATGCGTGAATATCGTAAAAAGAATTTTCCCCATCTGGTAAAATGTGCTTTTATTGCCGGACCGTTTGACGGGGTAGTTTATTTAGGAGATATTCCCAATGTGAACGCCTTTAACCAAAAAGGTCGTCCAGCTGTAGTAAATTTGCATTATCTTTACCTCTTATTAAGACGCAAACGGTTCAATCCCAACATTTCTGTGTTAAATATTTACGGCAATGTCTTAGATAACACAAACAGCGACAAGTTTATCTCCGTAACTTCTGCTAAGAGCATCCGTTATATTTTGGCTCCGTATGCTAAGTCATACCATGAAGTTGAAATACGAGGGCAAAAATACGCCGAACACAGCTGGATGCATGATAATCCGTTTGTGATTGATATTATTGATAAATTTATTGGTCTTAAAAAGTAACTTAATTTTTGGAGGAAATACGTGTGATTCTGCTCCGTGACATAGGACGCATCATCATTATTACTAATACTATCTTAGCCTTTTACATCGTCTTTCACAGAAGGCGCTCTGTTTCAACAACTTGGGCTTGGTTGATTATCCTGCTGGTTTTTCCAGTTTTAGGAATGATTATTTACGGCTTTTTTGGGCGGGGAATTTCGCAGGAAAATATTTTTGCGATTAACAAACAGCACCACATTGGTCTGCGCAACGTTCAAAAGTCCATTACTGCGGCCCCCAAAAAGATCAGCACCTCTGACACCTCTAATAAGGCCAAGATGGTAGTACATTTTTTTGACCATGATGGTGAATCACCTTTAAGTAAAAACAATCACGTTAAGCTCTACACCGATGGTGAAATCATGTTTCACGACATGATGCGTGATATTAAAAACGCCAAGCAATCGGTGAACGTGGAGTTTTACACTTTTTATAATGATGAAATTGGCAATGACTTTCTTGATTTACTAATTAAAAAAGCCCAAGAAGGTGTGTCTGTGCGCTTACTCTATGATGCTTGGGGTTCTATGGGAGCAACTAAAGCCTGGTTTGACCAATTAAGAAAAGCAGGCGGCGTTGTGCTACCCTTTATTACTTCGCGCAATATGATTACACGGTACCGGATTAACTACCACCTGCACCGTAAAATTGTCGTAGTAGACGGTAAAACCTCTTGGACTGGCGGCTTTAATATCGGTGATCAGTATTTAAGCAGAAAAAAGAAATTTGGCTACTGGCGTGATAGTCAAGTCAGAATTGTTGGTTCAGCGTCATTATTACTGCAAGAACGTTTTGTCATGGATTGGAATGCCTCTATTCAAAAAGAGAATCAAGTAATCACATTTAACACTATTTTGTTCCCAAATTTGGATGAAAACGACATTCATCGTGGTGACGTGGCAACCCAAATAGTTTCAGACGGGCCAGACAGTTATAATGCAAATATGCGCAATGGGATTATGCGGCTCATGTCGCTGGCTAAAAAAAGGGTTTGGATTCAAACGCCCTACCTAATTCCAGACGATGCGATGTTTGCGACTTTACAGACCATTGCGCGCTCAGGAGTAGATCTCAGAATTATGATTCCTTGTAAACCGGATCACCCCTTCATTTACCGGGCAACGCAGTGGTACGCTAACGAACTATCCCGTTATGGTATCAAAATTTACATTTATAACAAGGGATTTATCCATGCCAAAACCATAGTAGTTGACGATACTTTCTCTACGGTCGGATCTATGAACCAAGATTACCGCTCATACGATCTCAATTTTGAAGATGTTGCCGTTTTTTATGATAAAAATTTCACGCTTGAGGTTGCCAAATCATTTGAAGATGATATGAAAGTTTCATCACTACTAACCCCAGAAGATATTGCCAAACAAGGTCGCTGGCTTAAGATTTTGCAGAGCTTTTCACGGATGCTCTCACCAATTTTATAATAAACAAAAAGCCTTCCATATTGCGCATAGAAGTCACACTTTCTTAACTAAATTAAGCTTTTCTTTTGTTACATATTTCATAATATTTTTAAAATTTTTAGCAGTATAATAATACTAAAATTTAGTTTGTATGAGAGGCTTAAAAAATGAAAAAATTAGTCAGAGACAAAATTCCAGAATTTGCACATTATGCGACTTATCGTGAACTGGCACCTGCAGAAATTGAGCCGGCTTTAAAGCAGAAATTAATTGAAGAAACTAATGAGGTTCTTGCTGCTAAAACCGAAGAAAACCTTGTTGAAGAACTGGGTGATGTTTATGAGGTGATCTTGGCTTATCTTAAATTCAAAAATGTTGACCAAGAGACCTTTTTAAAGCAAGTTAATAAGAAACGCGCCCTTAAAGGCGGCTTCAGTAAATTTTTGGAAATGAACTGGGAAGAATAATTTGCCATCAAAAAAGACCACGCTAGCCGCGTGATCTTAAAAGATATCCTGTACTTCAATGCGGATATCATGATGAATATGATTTTTTAGTGCTTCAATAATTTGAGCTACACCATAAGAAAAGCGTAAATAATATTGTTTATTCTTCTGGGTGGTCAAGATACAAATTACCTGTTTTTTATTAGGATTAGGTACTTTGATTAGAGTCACCATTACCACATCCGCGTATGAAATGGTGCGGCGAAAGTAGCCCGACACAACAGCCCTTTTGGGAGCGAACCCCGTAAAGCCGTCTATAATTCCAATCATTAAAAAGATAGCTAAAAAGAAACTCAGTCCCGGATCACTTTTTTCAATCAGTTGCCAAGTAAAGCCAATCCAAATAAAAATTATTGCCCAAATAATTGAAGAGGAGCGATAATGCCCTTTTAAATCAATGTTTGCCTGCCAGTACCAACTATAGCAAGTATAGCCTAAAAGCAGGGCATCTAAAATAAGATAAAAAATTACCATAGAATTCTCCTCACATTTGTTCATTCTCATTATAACAGACTGGGGCGTTTTGGTTGGATAAAGTAAATGTAACTACATAGTTTTTTAAAATTAATTCAGCAAATTATTTAATAGCTAGCTCTTAAAAGAGATTCCAGTTTACGTAAAAAACAATTTTAACACATTAAAAGCTTAAAGCCCGCTAAATAAGCGGCTCTAAGCTTTTTTTATTTGATCAACTTCAATATGCTTTTTGGCAAATTGAGCTAAAAGTTCTTCATCTTGAGAATCGGTAATTAATTGATCAATTTTGTCTGCGGCACAACAAATAAAATTGCTGTACAAGCCCAATTTATCACTAGTAGCCAAGGCAATAACGTTATCAGCAACATCAATCATTTTCTTTTTGACCTGTGCTTCTTGTTGACTATGAAATGATATGCCGTTATCAGGATCCAAATTATGAATACCGATAACATAGGTATCAATTCTAAACGTCCTCAAGGCATCAAGTGCTTCTACTCCCAAACTGACAGCTGCCCTTTTGGCAAAAATACCGCCCAAAGTAATGATATTAACATTTCTTTTATTTGATAGCTGAATTGCTACATAAGGCGAATTAGTAATAAACGTAGCAGCAAAATTTTCGGGTATAGCTTGTGCTAAATAATAATTAGTTGTACTGCCATCAATTAATATAACCGTGTCTTCACGCAAAAAAGACAAGGCTTTTTGGGCCAACTGCTTTTTAATCTCGGTTTTAATCGTTAAGCGCTGTTCAAAAGTAGTTACAGGAGGTCCTATGCGGATGGCCCCATTATAAATTCTTTTAATTAGCCCCTTTTGATCCAGCTCCCGTAGATCACGGCGGATAGTATCTTCTGAGCAGTTAAACTTAGCCACCAATTCAGCTGTAGTAACGTGTTTGTGAAAATTAATTGCCTGAATAATCAGGTTTTGGCGCTCTTTTTTTAACATTAGGCATCCCTAGTTTACGTTTAACGTGTTATCTTCACTAATTTTAACATATTTTCTTTTTACTAACTTGTTTCAATTTTAGCAGCAAAAATGAGCTTCTTTTAGCACATTTTTGCATATTTATGCAATTTATTTGAACAAACATGCAAAAATATATTGATTTTTGCATAAATCGCATATAGAATACAGGTGGTTAATGAAAGCGGTATCTATTTTGACCGCAATATATAGAAAAGGAGATACAGATTATGACTCAACAATGGGTTAATTTAGAAGGTAAAGTAGCAATCGTTACTGGAGGCAGTATGGGGCTTGGTGAAGCAATGGTTAATGAATTAGCCGCAAATGGGGCTCAAGTAATTTCACTAGACGTTGCCGCAAATGACGCACATAAAAATCAGGCAAACGTTGCAACAATGACTTGTGACGTCTCACATCAAAAAGAAGTGGCAGCGGTTGTCAAACAAATTGTCGACCAATACGGTCACATTGATGTCTTAGTTAATAACGCGGGAGTTAGCAGACCACGTATGTTAGTCGATTATTACGGCACGCATCCCGAATATGAACTTAGTGAAGATGACTTTGACTTCATGACCAATATCAATCAAAAAGGCGTTGTTTTCTGTGCCCAAGCTGTTGCACGAGTAATGATTAAGCAAAAAGCAGGCGTGATCATTAACATGTCTTCTGAAGCAGGTTTAGAGGGATCTAAAGGTCAGAGCTGTTATTCAGGAAACAAGGCAGCAGTCGCAGTTTACACCAAAGCCTGGGCCAAAGAACTAGGTCAATTTAATATCAGAGTAGTTGCTGTGGCACCCGGTGTTAATGAGCGTACGCCAATGAATAATGACGCAGCCTTCAAAGCCTTGGCTTACACCAGAGGACAGGATCCTAATAATATCAGTTCAGACTACAAAGCGATTATTCCTTTGGGTCGTCCCGGAAAAATCAGTGAGATTGCTGATTTAATTACATATTTATCTTCCGACCATGCTTCCTATATTTCTGGCACCACCATTAACATTACAGGAGCTAAATCCACTAGATAGGAGGTGGAGATTATGAACCAAAATAGCAATAGTTCAACCGTTTTAACCAAAATCAGACGTTTTGGCGGCATTATGAGTGCAATGGTCATGCCCAACCTGGGCGCTTTTGTTGGTTGGGGGCTGATGGCTGCTCTTTTCATTCCGCATGGCTGGATGCCTAACAAGGAATTAAATCAGCTGATCGCACCAATCTTGGACTACGTTTTTCCTTTATTAATAGCTTATACGGCAGGATATAACATTCACGGACAAAGAGGCGGCGTCATCGGGCTTTTTGCCAGCATGGGCGTTATTGTGGGTTCAAATATCACAATGATTAGTGGTGCGATGGTTATTGCTCCACTAGCAGCTTGGACATTGAAAAAGTTTGACCATGCCGTCGAAAACAAAATCAGACCCGGTTTTGAAATGCTGGTAAATAATTTCAGTTTAGGTATTATCGGGGCATTTTATTGTATTTTAGCGTTTATCACGGTTGGCCCCGCAATTAGGGGTTTAATTGCAATGATTACAGCAGGTGTTAACTGGGCCACTAAGAATAAGGTAATTCCGTTATTGTCTGTCTTTATGGCTCCCGCACAAGTTTTATTTTTAAATAATGTTGTTAATCACGGAATTTTAGCTCCTATCGGTTTTGCACAAGCAGCTAAAGCCGGAAAATCAATTATGTTCTTAGTCGATAGTAACTGCGGACCACTTCTTGGCACTCTGCTCTCAATCTCGATCTTTGGCAAGGGTAAGGCAAAAAATACTGCACCTATGGCAATGTTTATTGCTGGTATCGCTGGAATTGGTGAAGTCTACTTTCCATTTGTGCTGGGAAACCCAATCATGATTTTTGCCACAATGGGTGGTTTGGCAGTTTCCCTTTATCTGCAAGTTATTTTTGGTGGCGGTCTAATCGGTGTAGCCTCACCCGGCAGTTTAATCAATATAGCAATTATGACTCCACGTGATGCTATTTTCGCTAATCTAGTTTCAATTGTTGCGGGTTTCCTTGTAGCTGCAGCAATTGGTACGTTTTTACTGAAGGTCTTCCCACCAAAAGAAGATGTTGACCCCACTTTATCCTTCACGGTTGACGATCATGAAGTTAAAACTACAGATGATTTTGTTGTTAAGCCTGCAAAAGGCAAAATTAAGAAAATTATTGTTGCCTGCGATTCCGGAATGGGTTCCAGTGCAATGGGTGCTTCTGTCTTAAAGTTATTATTGCAAAAAGAAAATTTAACGGGCATTCAGGTTAAAAATTCTTCTGCCAACAAAATTGATCAAGATGCGGATCTGGTAGTTACACTTGATTCTCTAATTGACCGGGCTAAAGCAAGCAGTAATAACCCGGATACCACTTTTATTCCAATCAATAACTTTCTAAAAGATACTAATTATAAAGAAGTAATTGAATTTGTTAAAAAGCAAAATAGCAGCGGTACAGCAGACGCTCCCGCTGAGGAGCAGGCCAAAAAGCCAGAACTTGATCCTCAAATCTTAAACGTTAACAATATCCGTCTTAATCAAAAATTTGCCAGTGTTGATGATGCCATTAGAGCATCGGGACAAATATTAGTTGATAACGGCTACGTTACACCAGATTATATCGATCAAATGATTGAAAGAAATCAAGATTTGCCGGTATATATCGGTAACCACGTTGCCGTACCCCATGGTCTTGAAGACACACGGGGTGCAATTAAGAAAACAGGAATATCAATCATTCAAGTTCCTGACGGAGTCAAGTTTGGTAAAAATGAAATTGCTTATGTCCTTTTGGGATTGGCCGGCGAAGGCGATGATCATCTCAATATTCTGAAAGTGATTTCTCAGACTTTAATGGATGAAGCAAATGTAGAAAAAATCAGGACTGCCAAAAGTCCTGAGGAAATTTTAGCAGTATTTGAATAAAAAATTTTATCGGAGGGTTATTTTAAACATGAAAAATGTAATAATTGTTGGTGCAGGTCGTTTGGGTAAAGGCTTTATGGGAGAAACATTTTATAATGCCGGGTGGAAAATTACTTTCTTAGATAATGATCCCCGCGTTATTCAGGAATTGAACCGGACCCATACCTATGAAGTAAGTGTTCACACTACCAAACGCGTCTTCACGAATACTATTAAAAATTATGACGCCTACCTGGTAGACGATTACGAGCATGTATTAAAGGCTTTTTTAAAGGCAGATTTATTGATGCTGCCCCTCTATCCGAGTGATTTTCCCGCAGCGGCAAATGAATTAGCCGTTTACTTTAACCAACAATTTAAAGTTGATCCCACTGCAAAAAAGACTCTAATTTGCCTGACTAATAAAAACCATTTGATTAACCAAATAACCCAAGACTTCCGCAGTCACTTGGCTGATGACGAAGTAAAAAACTGGTTTGATCAAAACGTGGTAATAAGAGACTCAATCGTTCGCCGTTCAACCGATGCGGATTCAAATTATGCGACCAAGTTAGTAACAACAGCTGTAGCTTCCCTTATTATCCAAGGTCCCGTATACTCAGATTTTAGCGATGTTAAGTGGCTTGATGTGCGTGACAATGTAGAAATGTTAAAAGATATCAAAGTTTTCACTATTAATGGTCCCCATGCTACTACTGCCTATGAAGGCTACCTGCAAGGATATGATGATATTGCAAAAGCTGAAACAGACGAGAAAGTCCACCAGCTGGTTCAGGGTGTCCATGACGAAACAATAGAAGCAGTGCTGTATGAATATCCGGTAACACGTGATCAAATTCGGGAACTGGAATATTTACCGGCTGCTAAGGACGAAATGTCAGATTCAATTTATCGTGTAGGCTTTGATCCTATCCGTAAAGTTGGTAAAAATGACCGCTTAATGGGCGTAATCAATCTGTGTGAAAAATATCATCTGCCTTATAACGCCCATGTAAAAGCATTAGCAGCAGCATTTGCCTATGACGAGCCTCGTGATTCTCAAGCGATGAAAATTCAAGCAGACATCGAAGAAATGGGTATCACCAAGACTATTTCCAAGTATATTGAACGACCAACCACTAATACTGTGGTGCAACAAATTGCTGCGGAATACGACAAGATTAAAAAGCAGAGGTAAGAATATATGTTCAAAGCTGTTATTTTTGATATGGATGGCGTGTTAATTGATAGTGAACCATTGCAGTTAAAACGCCAAAAAGAATACTTGGACTATTTAGGTGTTGCCGTTCCCGACCAGGAACTCATCAAAATGGTTGGCGGAAATAAGAAAATGTACTTTGATATTATTTCAAAATACTATTCTGGTGAACCTAATTACCGTGCCTATTATCAAAAATTTCAACAATACTTTAAGGACCGCCCAATTAACTACCGGAAATTATTAAATCCTGATGCAATTCCGCTATTAAAGTGGCTGCAAAAGCAAGGGTTAAAACTTGCCTTGGCGTCTTCTGGAGCTCCAGAAAAAATCAAGACTGTACTGACGCAGTGTCAGCTAACACAATTTTTTGACCCGGTGATCAGTGGCAATATGTTCAAGCAATCAAAACCCAACCCTGAAATTTATAATACTGTGGCAGCCAAACTAGGCTTAGAAAATAAGCAATGCGTTGTGATTGAAGATTCGGATTATGGCATTGCGGCTGGTAAAAATGCCGGAATGTTCACTATTGCCCTAAAAGAGGAACGCTTTCCCTTTTCCCAAGCTGCAGCAGATTATTTAGTTGATTCGCTTTCTGACGTTAAGCATGTACTGGCAGATAAAATTTAAGGAGCAGCATTTCTTTACCAAATATTCACAAAATAAATAAAATATTACTTGAATTTTTATTGAAATTATTGTTAAATTACTATTAAATTAAATGCAGTGAAAAAGACGAGTAAATAATTTATTTCTTTAAGTGAAACAGTGATAGTGGAAAACTGTTAGACCCTGAATTATTGAAAAACACTTTTAGCAGCACGCTGAAATTTACGTGAAAGTAGGTTGTGTCGTCTCCAGTACGTTACCACGCTGGTGGAGCATGTTAGTGCTTCATGAGTTGGCCCTTATTTGGGGCAATTAAGGTGGTACCGCGGAAAAAGCCTTTCGTCCTTGTTTTATTAAAAACGGGATGGAGGCTTTTTCTTTTCCTTAAAATCATAGGAGGTCAACACAATGACTTTAATTTTACCTGCAGGTTATCACCCTACTCTTACCATTCGTGACACTGAAGCTGCGATTGTTTTCATTCGTGAAGAATTTCAAAAGATTTTGGCTAAAAAATTAAACTTACAACGGATGTCTGCCCCGCTGTTCGTTGAAAAACATACTGGTTTAAACGATAACTTAAATGGCGTTGAACGTCCCGTTGCTTTTGATGCGAAGGACTTACCGGCAGATGATACAGTTGAAATCGTCCATTCCCTTGCTAAATGGAAAAGAATGGCACTGAAAAAATACGGCTTTAACATGCACGAAGGTCTATATACCAACATGAACGCCATTCGCCGCGATGAAGACTTAGACAATTTCCACTCAATTTATGTTGATCAATGGGATTGGGAAAAAATTATTGCTAAGGAGGAAAGAACGGAAGAAACCCTTAAAAATACTGTTACTAAAATTTTTGCTGCAATTAAAGAGATTGAAGCTGGCTGTGCTTTCCGCTACCCTGCCTCTACTTATCGTTTACCAGAAAAACTTTACTTTATCACTACACAGGAATTAGAAGACCGCTGGCCAGACATCAGTCCTGAAGAAAGAGAAAACAAGATTGCCGCGGAAGAAAAGGCAGTCTTTATTATGAAAGTTGGCGACAAGCTGAAGAAAAGCGGCAAACCTCATGATGGTCGAGCACCAGATTATGATGACTGGCAACTAAACGGCGATCTGATTTTCTGGTATGAACCTTTAAAGCAAAAAATCGAGATTTCTTCAATGGGTATTCGCGTTAGTCCTGAAAGTTTGCACGCACAATTAAAAAAGGCTGATTGCCTTGAACGCGAAAAGCTGGAATTTCACCGGATGCTGCTTGACGGGGAATTGCCTTATACCATTGGTGGTGGTATTGGACAATCACGGTTATGTATGCTTTTGCTGGGCAAAGCTCACATTGGAGAAGTTCAAGCCAGCGTTTGGCCGCATGACATGATTACCAAGTGCCAAGAGCACGGTATCCAAATTCTTTAATAAACAAAAACCATGCTGTCAATAACTGATGGTATGGTTTTATTGCAATAACCCTATATGTTAGACAAAATCTTGTAGTAAACTAGCAGTAGCAGAACTAGTTTTAAGAAAGGCAAAATTATGATTGATTCTAACAAGATAACTGAGTTAAAAAATGATATTGATCAGGCGCGCCACGTTACTTTTTTGACCGGTGCGGGAGTATCGACCCATTCAGGTATTCCCGATTACCGCTCTAAAAACGGCATTTATGACGGCGTCTCTGAAAGTCCAGAAACAATATTGAGCGAAGAAACTCTTTATCAGCGCCCTGACTTTTTCTACAAGTTCGTCATGGATAATATGTACTTCCCTGACGCCAAGCCAAACGAAATCCACGAAAAAATTGCTGCTATCTGCAACGAAAAAGGCGATTTAATCACCCAAAATGTTGACGGCTTAGATACCAAAGCGGGTAATAAACACGTGACTGAATTTCACGGCTGTCTCTATAATATCTACTGCACTAAATGTCACAAAGCTGTTGACTACGCTGAATATGCTAAGTCCTACCGTCATGAAAATTGCGGCGGTATTATCAGACCAGGAATTGTTTTATACGGTGAAGCAATTAACGGCGACAGTTTAGCCAAATCTGTCAACGCAATGCAAAATTCTGATCTCGTAATTATTTCAGGCACCAGTTTTGTTGTGTATCCATTTGCCCAATTATTATCATATAGACAAGCCGGCGCCAAAGTTTGGGCAATTAATAAAACAGCTATTCCGGCAGAAGGAATTTCTGCTATTATTGCGGATGCACTAGATGTTTTTAAACAGCTTTAATTTAATTTTTTAAAAAAGCCTTTAAGCTATTTGAATTGCTTGTTTTCAGCATCCTAATTTTAACCATTGCTTTTCACTTTTTGCGTACTAAAAGAAAAGTCAAAAACTATAGTCTTTGTTCAACATATTCTTTGAGCACAACTGCCTGGTTGTGTTCTTTGTTTTTAGCACCATAAAGAAAAAGGACATCTTGTTCGGCAAGCTTGGCTTTAACCTGATCAACAAAAGCTGTGGTCGCTGGATTATGCTCCAATTCAGCAATGTACTTTTGCCTAAACTCAGGATATTTAGTATCATCGTGATTGAACCACTTACGTAATTTAGTGCTGGGACCAATTTCTTTGACCCACTCATCCAAATTAGCATCTTTTTTGCTTTTGCCTCGTGGCCACAGACGGTCAACTAAAATGCGGTAGCCAGCAGGCTGCTCATGTTCGTAAATGCGCACTACTTTTATTTTTGTCATGATAATATCTCCTTTTAGTTTAAGTTTACTACACGGAAGAAAAATGAATTATTCAACTTATTTTACTAATAAACCAACTGCTGCTATTACTAAAGACTTAATCGGCAGACCATTAACATATAATGATGGTCAGAATATAATGGGTGGCTATATTGTGGAGGCTGAAGCATATTTAGGGGTCAAAGACAAGGCAGCACATTCTTACGGCGGTCATCGCAGCCCAGCTAATGAAGGTCTTTATCGCAAAGGCGGAACCATTTATATTTACGCTCAAAGACAGTACTTCTTTTTCGATGTCGCAACGCAAGAATATAATGAGCCGCAAGGAGTTTTAATCAGGGCTATCGAACCAGTCTGGGGTATAGAGCAGATGATTAAAAACCGAGCCGGCAAAAATGGTGTGCTTTTAACTAATGGTCCTGCTAAAATGATGCAGGCTTTTGGCATTCATGATAAAAAATGGAATTTACACTTCTTAACTGCTTCCCCTTTTAAAATTGACTTGGATAACAGTCACAAAAAACTGGCTAAGGAAATTAAAACCAGTGCCAGAATTGGTGTTAGTCAATCTGAATTAGAATGGGCTAACAAAAAATTACGTTATTATGTTGCCGGTAATCCCTATGTTTCTAGAATGAAAAAGAGCGCTTATCAGACAGATAACGGCTGGCGGTAAGAGCAGCTTGCAGAAGTCTTTTAAAATAGTAAAAGAAAATAAATGAGATAATTATAAAATATTTTTTAAATAAAATTATTGACAAGTCACTCTTAATAGCCTATTATTTTTCTAAGTTAAATAATTTCCAATGCAATAGAGGTCGCGGTTGTTACGAAACTAATCTGAGTGAGCGAACACTTTGAAGGTTAGCGTAAGAATTACCGCCGAAACAAGAATGTTGTTCGTTTCAATCTTCTTGTTGGGCTGCAAGAGAATATTTTGCAGACTGTCCCGGTTAGTCCCCGGGGAGCGCTATATGATTTGTTCTAATAATAGATTATAACCTCGTTGTTTTGTGTAACAGCGAGTTTTTTATTTACGCTTTTATTGTGTTGGCTTTATTTGAAACATATTTTGTGGAGGTTTTCAAAATGAAGTCAAGATTTAAGTGGTTGGCTACCTTGGTTGCCTTATTCACTTGTTTAGGCATTGGGGCTAATTTTAGCCTGAATGAAGTTAGTGCCAAAAAGGACGGCGGTACGCTCAAAGTCGCCATGGAAGCTAATTATCAGCCGTACAATTGGACACAGACTAATAATGCCAACGGTGCTGTGCCAATTGAGGGCTCAAAAGAATACGCCAATGGTTATGATGTCAAGATTGCTAAAATCCTTGGGCAAAAATTACACAGAAAAGTCGAAGTTGTTAAGACTGAATGGGACGGTTTACTTCCTGCTTTAACCAGTGGTAAAGCCGATTTAATTATTGCCGGCATGAGCCCAACAGCTGAACGTGAAAAAGCCATTAATTTCTCTCAGCCATATAGAAACAGTACTTTTGTGGTAATTACCAAACTTAACAGCAGATACGCCAACGCTAAAAAGCTGACTGACTTTAAGGGTGCAAAATTAACAGCGCAACAAGGTACTTTCCACTATGATTTAATCAAGCAGTTAAAAGGTGCTAAGAGACAACCGGCTATGCGCGATTTTGCGGCAATGCGGCAAAGTTTAATCTCCGGCACCATTGATGGCTATGTTGCCGAAGACACTGAATCAACTTCCTTTAAGATGGTTGATCCTGACATTAAGTCAATTCCTGTCAGCAAAATGGCTGGTTTTCATGCTACTAAGGAAGAATCTGTTACCTCAATCGGAATTGCCAAGCCTAACAAGGCTCTACTAAAGAGTGTCAACCAAATTTTAGCTACTATTCCTCAAGCAAAAAGGGTTAGGTTAATGACTGAAGCTGTGAAGCAGCAGCCTAAAACTGATAGTGATAAAAAAGGTAAAAAGGCTAAGTCAGAACCTTGGTTAGTATCTATGTGGCGCCAATATGGCGGCATGATTTTAAACGGTATCGGTATGACCTTACTTTTGGCTTCAGTTGGTACTATTGCAGGTTTCTTTATCGGTTTGGCCGTTGGTATTGTGAGAACTATTCCTACACCAACTACCAGTGGTAAAAGATGGCTGCTCAAGTTTGTCAACTGGCTGCTTTCGGTTTATATTGAGATTTTCCGGGGTACGCCAATGATGGTGCAAGCAGCTGTGATTTACTATGGTATTGCCCAATTCTGGCACCTGAATATTGACAGAACGGTCGCCGCACTAATCATTGTTTCGATCAACACTGGAGCGTATTTAGCAGAAATCATCCGCGGCGGAATTATTTCTACACCCGAAGGTCAGTTTGAAGCAGCCAGTGCGTTAGGAATGACCCACAACCAGAGAATGTGGCATATTATTCTGCCACAAGCAATCAAGAATTGTCTTCCTTCAATTACTAATGAATTTATCGTTAATATCAAAGATACCTCAGTTTTGAGTATCATCTCCGTATCAGAGTTGTTCTTTGTTGGTTCAACTATTGCGAGTCAGACATTTAAGTTCTTCCCAACTTACCTGACAATTTCTGCTATCTACCTCATCTTGACCTTTACCATTACCAGAATATTCAACTTAATTGAAAAACACCTCCAAGGAAGTAAGAATTACAACTTAATGGCAAACCAAGTTCAAGTAGGCACACCAAAAGACATGGAGGCTAAGAACTAATGACTGAAACAAACGAAACTATTTTAAGTTTAAAGCACATCAAGAAAACATTTGGTGAACACCAAGTTTTAAAAGATATCTCTTTTGACATTAATAAAGGTGAAATTGCCACCATTATCGGTCCTTCAGGTGGCGGTAAATCAACTACTTTGCGCTGTATCAATCTGCTTGAAGAACCTACTGCCGGTGAAGTTGATTTTCATGGTGAAAATGTTTTGGCACCAAACTACAATCGTAATATTTATCGTGCTAAAGTCGGCATGGTTTTCCAACAATTTGACTTGTTTGAAAATAAGAATGTTTTAGCTAATTGTATGGTAGGTCAAGAGTTAGTATTAAAACGGTCAAAAGACGAGGCGCGTAAAATTGCGCTTGCTAATCTGAAAAAGGTAGGTATGGAGCAATACGTTAATGCTCGTCCCAGCCAACTTTCAGGTGGACAACAACAACGGGTTGCGATTGCCCGGGCAATCTGCATGGATCCTGAAATTTTGTTATTTGATGAGCCTACTAGTGCTTTGGATCCAGAAATGGTCGGTGAAGTTTTAAGCGTCATGAAGAATCTGGCTACTACTGGTTTAACGATGATTATCGTAACCCACGAAATGGCGTTTGCGAAGGAGATTTCCGACCAAATGTTTTTCATTAGCGATGGCGTAATTACTGAACAAGGCACGCCAGATCAATTATTCAATCACCCGCAAAATGAAAAAACCGTCAAGTTTTTGAGTAATTTTCAGAATAATTAATAAGGCCTAATTAAATATAAAAAAGCTGGCAAATCTACGTGATTTGCCAGTTTTTTAGTTTGCTTGTGGCTCTAAAAGTCCAATAATTTCCTGATTAAATTTAGTTGGCTCCTCCCACTGCGGGAAATGACCGGAATGGTCAAACCAAATTATATTGCACGGACTAGTAATTTTAGCAGCATATTCTGCAGTCAATTGCGAGGACACATGGTGGTCATGCCTGCCCTCACAGAAGGTGATGGGAACGGCAAAATGCAGGATATTTTCAAAATTAACGTCCATCAGTTCTTCCCAAAAATATTGAATTGATTGCTTCGATCCCTGCAAGCGATGAATTAAGTCTTTAAAAGAATAATCTTTAGCAGATATAAAAGGACCAATTAATTTGCGGTAGTTTTTAGCGCCGTAGATTGAGCCGCCATAAGCCACAATCATTTTAGTTAATTTGAGACTGGCTTTAGTTGGTTCATGGACAAAATCAAGTTGGTCAAGTTTGGCAGTGTTTTTCATTTTTGTTCGTAAAAAAGCTTTTTGTAAAGCAATATTCTTTTTCATATTAACGACTTGACCAATTCCGATATATTCCGTAACCAGCTCTGGATACTTTTGAATAAAATAGAGTCCTAAAACTGTGCCCCAAGAATGACCCATAATAATCAATTTATCTTGTTTTAACCGTTTTAATAAATAAAGCACAAACTGATGAATATCTGCCAAGATGGTATTAATGGACAAGTTTTCTTCAGGTGAAAATTTGTAATACGATAGTCCGCTGCCCCTTTGTTCCAGATTGACAAAGATAAAATGATCTTCTAGTTCGCTATTAAATTTTTTAGTCAGGGGGATGCAGGCATCACCCGGTCCACCATGCAAATATAAAATGATTGGTTTCCGGCCTTGCTTTGAACTAATTGAAAAATAAAGTTTAGTGCCGTTAATTTCTACGTTTTCTATTACTGATGTACTACTCATTTTTTGCCTATATTCATATAATCTCTTGTTATTATGCATACACTGCTACTTTATTTAAGTATATTATTAATGCAGCTAACTTGTAAATTGCAAATTATGTTTACAAGACTAACGCAATTTTTATCAAAAAGTCTGACGAACTTTACGCTAGAAAAAAGTACCAAGCAGTATAGTTGCCTGGTACTCAAATCTTGTTAAATTTTACTCATTTTTACCTTCAGCTTGGTAAAATTTAGCCCGATTAATTAAATAGTCAAATAAAAGCACACAGATTAGATTTAAGACAATAATTAAGAGTATCAATAATGGGTGATCTTCTTGCTCATCTGTCATATTCAATAAATATAAAGTTTCAAAACTAATAGGTGCACCTTGTAATGCCATAAAATAAAATAAATCATTTTCGACTTGCTTAGTAAATGTTTCTTCTTTTACTTCAAAGCAAGCTGTAGCAATTATTGTTATGACGAACGCACTAATTGACCATATTAAGTTAAAATTCGGCTTATTGGAGAAAAAAAGCGTTATTCCAAATGGACACAACAATAGTAAAGCAGCTCTTGCTAATTTCATTTTCATCTTATTTCCCACAGCCTTTCTTTTTTGATTTATTTTAATTATTTTATTATTTATAATTATAAATGAAATGTGGTATTAATCAAAGGCTCTATTAGTCACTGCAGTTGTTCCGTCAGAAAAATCAGCTATTACATCTGTTTTAGATTGGTCAAAAATCAGCTTAATTTATCTCTAATTAAAAATTTTACAATTTAATATTTATGTACTAACCTATAAGTAATTATTATCATTGATATAAATAAAAGTTTAAATTATAACTGTTTCTTGTATCTGTGAAAAATTTAATATTGCTTTGTGCATAATAAATCTTGGCAATATCATGATTGGAGCTATTAATAATGACCAAAAAACAGACTAAGATGAAAGAACAACTGTTATCAGATCATCTATATAAAGTTGTATGGCTTATTGCATTAGGCGAATTCTTGTTGGTTTTAATCCTACCGTTTTTCAAATCTCTTGGTTTAAGCGTTGGCGCTTTGGGTCTCCTACTATCAGCTTTGTCAGATGTATTGACAACATTTTTTCAACACAAACATATTACCTTTATTATAAGTTTGGTTTTGGGTTGGCTATTAGCTCTAATAATTAGTGTTATTCTGTTTTTTTACATTATGTGGGCTTCAGGCAACATGGTTTTCGTCAAATAATGAATTTAAATAAATATTGCCACAGAAAAGAAAGAGCACAAAAACAGGCAAACCACTTAAATTGTGGTTTGCCCGCTTTTTAGTTGATGCTCAAATAGCAGTGTCCCGGAAATTAAAACCAATGAGGCTAGACTTTAAAAGCTGCGCGCTAATCATCGTATTCTTTGTGCCATTCTTTAATCTGCTCCAGCCTCTTTTTAAAGCGGTCTTCATGACCCTGCGAGGTTGGCAAATAATATTCGTGTCCTTCTAAACTCGGTGGCATAGTTTTCATTGTCGTTAACTTGTCTTTAGCATAATGCGCGAGCTGGTAACCTTTACCATAGCCCAAATCTTTCATTAACTTAGTCGGAGCATTGCGAATCTGCAAAGGTACTGGTTCATCAATCGTCTTCTTAACATCTTCTTCAGCAGCTAGTCTAGCCTTATAAACCGCGTTTGATTTCGGCGCAAGCGATAAATAAATCACTGCTTCCGTCAAATGCACATCACATTCCGGCATCCCTATAAATTGACAAGCCTGAAAGACGTTGACCGCTACATTCAGCGCATTAGTATCTGCCAAGCCAATATCTTCACTGGCAAAGCGCACTAGTCTGCGTGCTATATAAAGCGGATCTTCTCCCCCTTCAAGCATCCGCGACAGCCAATAAATTGCCGCGTCCACATCGCTGTTACGCATTGATTTATGCAAAGCGGAGATGATATTGTAGTGTTCTTCTCCGTCTTTATCATACAGGACCGACTTTTGGGTGATTAATTGTTCAAGACTATCCATAGTCACAGCAATCGTATTGCCAGTTTTATGACCGTTTAAAACTGCCATCTCCAGCGTATTTAAAGCAGTCCGAGCATCACCGTTGGCAAATTTGGCAATGGCTTTAATCTCCTGCTCACTGATTTTGACGGTTAACTTGCCAAAACCGTTAGGGTTGTGCAAAGCGTTTTGCAATAACTTAATGATATCTTTGACTTCAAGAGGTTTTAAGACAAAAACCTTGCAGCGTGAAAGCAGCGCCGAGTTAACTTCAAAGGAAGGATTTTCGGTCGTAGCACCAATTAAAATGATACTGCCACGTTCAACGTAGGGTAAAAAAGCATCTTGTTGTGCTTTATTAAAACGATGGATTTCATCTACAAATACCAGCGTTTTTTGCCCCACTTCGTGTTCAGCTTCTGCCTGCTTCATAATTTTGCGAATTTTAGTAATGCTGCTGTCAACCGCACTAAAATTAAAAAAGCTCGCTTGACTCTGCCGGGCAATTATTTCAGCCAAAGTCGTTTTACCGACTCCCGGTGGTCCCCAAAAAATCATTGAGGAAACCTGGTCATTATCAATGATTTCGCGCAAAATTTTTCCCGGTCCCAGCAGCTGTTCTTGTCCTACAAACTGATCTAGATTTTGGGGACGTACGCGGTTAGCCAAAGGTTCATTTTGCCCACTGTTTGCAAATAATGATTCTTGCTTCATCATTACATCTTCTTTATTTACTTCTTAACACTTACTAGCCTAATTATACAAGTATTTGTCCGCTAGCAAAAATAAATGAACATCTGTTTGCTCTGATTTTAATAACTAGTTTACGTTATAATTATATTAGGTACAAAATCACATATAATGAGGTGAAAATATGAATTTTTTCAAGAAAGTTGGCATTGGCTTAACAGCCCTGGCCCTATCCACCACTCTATTTTTGCCATATACCGCTAACCTCCAAACAGTAGAAGCTGCTCAGAAAGCCAAAGGAAAAGTCACGCTGCTTGAGAGCGATTATGTTTACAACCCGTCAGGCCATAAAATAAAATTGAAGCAAAATCGGGGTACACATAGCTATAACATTCCTAACGGCTTTAGCGCTGATCCCAAAGGCTATTTGATTACAGAAATGATAGTTTATGATGATGACAGTAGAACCAGTTATCCCTACTACGGCACTAAAAAAATTAACGGACAAAAATTTTACCACTTGGGGCATAACTATTACATTAATAGTGCTAATGTTTTAAAAGTCAATGGGCGCAATATCACACAAGGCAAATTGACTATCAAACACGATGCACTGATTTACACCAAGACTGGCAAAACAACGGGAAAGAAACTAAGAACTAATACAGTTGTTAAGTACCAGGGAAAAGCTAAGACTGCTACTAAAACACCCAAATATTTTTACTACCTTAAGGATGTCGCAAGGTACTTCCAGCCCAAATACGTACCTGCCCACAAAATAAAAGGAAAATATTTTTACTCCTTAGGACATAACAGTTACATTAAAGCAGCTAACGTCGGCTATATTAACGGTCACATTGCTCGCTATAACGGTGTTTCGTCAGCGACTGTTCTTAAGAACACCGCCAACATAACGGTAAATTATTCTGCCGTTAAACGTAAACTGAAAAAAGGACAGAAGATTAAACTTGATTTAACTGTTATTCCTTACCAAAATGATGGCTTTGAGGGTTATCTTTACAGACTGCACGACTATCCGGATGAATATGTTGATGAAAACGATGTTAAATTGAAAAAGAATTTGCCTATCATTGACTATCGCGACTTAGTTTATACTTACGTTACGCCAGTGACAGACAACAGCGTTGAACTTTATGACACATCTGGCAAGACAATTGGTAAACGTATTATAAAGCCGCAATACAGTAATCTAACAGTTGATGGCTTAATGTATCTCTGGGTACCTGAGGAAAATAAGGCGGAACTGTTTTATCATTGTTTAAATTACAGTGACGCTAGTGTGATTGATGCCAACCAACCAAACTCGGTGCCAAATTCAGAGCCAACTTACCCTGCAAAAAAGCAAGCATTAATCTATGGCAATAACTTTATTAAGGTGAACGATGTGAAATACGTCAGTGGGTTAAAGCTAAAAGCACTGAATACGATTGAGCAGGCTGAAAATGGGCAAAAGATTGCGACAGGAGCTGATAAGCAGAAACTACTCACACTTTTTAATGAAGGAAAAGATCTAGCACAAAATAGCGCTTATCATAATCTCATGTCTAATTATGATTGCGCCTTAAGAAACGCTTCTGCTATTTTAAGGTCTGATAAGGCAACTGTCACACAGGTAGATGAAGCTGTTTGGTATGTTAAAACCGCTAAAAAGCAGCTGACAACTATGTCTACTCCGCCGGGTGATTAAATGTCTACTAGTCAGAGCAATATTAGTTTTACAAAAATAGTCCAAGCAAATATAATAGACAATATGTAGAGCCTGGCAAAAACGAGACTATCAGTTTGATGCTGATTCATTAGCTACTAATTATTAAAAAACAGCTATCAACTGACAAAAAGTTGTGATAGGCTTAGTAATAAAGGTTATTGAAATCAAATTTAAAGGAGTAAACTAAAGTGAAATTACATAAAAATATTATTGTTGCAGCTGTCGCGGGTATTACCGTTTTAGCGCCAATTATTAGTCAAACTTCAGCTGTTTTAGCAGATGTGGCTGCAACTAATCAAACAAATACTAATACCAACACTAATACAAATAATCCAGATACAAGTGCAACAGATAAAACTGAAACTCCTGTAGCTGAACCAATTTCGCAACCTATCCAAGATAATGATCCCGAACCTAAGACCAATATCCACAAAACTAAGAAAACTTGGTCAAAACGCCATCAGAAAGCAAATAATTATTTCAATAAGAATGTCAAGAAGGGCCAAAAGTTAACGAATAAGACTAAAAAATTAGCCTTTTACAAAAAGGTCTTGAAGCATTTTAAAAATTATAAGACTAAGTATGCCAAGACTTTCAAGAATTATCTTAACGCTGAAATTAAGTGGTTAAACAGACAGATTAAATTGGAAAATGTTCCTACTACTAAACCATCAGGTGATTTGAAGCCACAACCTGTGCAAAAGCCAAAGAAAGCAAAAGCACCTAAACAGCATGTTGGATGGAGTGATGTTGTAGAATATGGTGATTATTTATACGATTATCACTATTACAAGAAACATCCACAGGTTGATACATCATTAATTAAAAGCGATATTAAAGCTTTGAAGAAACGAGGGTATAAATTTAATTCTAATCTATCTGATAGAGGCCATGAAGCACATAACAAGAAACTGGCAATTCGTGACGCTGAACTTATTAATAAAGGCAAATTAAAATAATCTTCAGTGCCCTCACTAATAAAACAAAAGACTAATTCGCAGTTAAAGCGAACTAGTCTTTTTTATATTATTTAAGTTTGAACCCTTTAGGCAGCTGCGGCTTTTTGCCATTATACATGACATAAGTTTCCTTGGGACTCTTTTTAGCCGAATGGTTATACAGTTTTAGCAATTGTTTTGCAGTATATTTTTTGCCTTTAGGTTTTCTAATTGTCCCTTTACCCACTGCTTGGATATGTTTAAAACCTTTGCCTACTCCCGAACTCTTACGTAAGCGGTAATGCCCAAGTTTGACAACAAAACCTTTAGGATTGCCAGCGTTGAGCAAAATCTGACTGTTATGAATGTTAAAATAGCTTAAATCAACTCCAACTAATTTTTTATCGTTTTCAAACATTATAGTTGAAGATTTTAATTTCGGTAAATGCCAGCCACTTAAATTCACATACATCAGATTAGTACAATCATTAAACATCCCAGTCGTACTAGTAACATTAGTCATTCTGAAATGCGAAAGATCTATGCTAACCAAACTCTTATTATCAGCAAACATATAAGTCATGTCTTTAACATTCTCAGTATTCCAGCCATCCAGGTTCAAATTGGTTAAAGAATAATCTCCAGTAAACATCCCCCACATGGTGGTAACTTTAGCAGTATTTAAATGACTTAAATCTAGACTTTCTATATTAGGATCTTCCGCAAACATTTCCCGCATATTGGTTACATTTGATGTATCTAAATGATTCAAACTTATACTTTTTAAATTAGGATTTTTCGCAAACATTTCCCGCATATTAGTTGCATTTGACGTATCTAAATGATTCAAATTTATACTCTTTAGATTAGGATTTTTCGCAAACATTCCTCTCATGTTTTTAACATTATGAGTATCAAGTTTGGCTAGATTTAATTGCTCTAGCTGTGAAAAGCCTTCGAACATGTATGACATGTTTGTGACATTCGCCGTATGCAATTTGCTCAAGTCAACATCCGTTAAATTAGGGCAGTCAGCAAACATATACGACATATCTGTTACCTTATTGGTGTCCCAATTGTCTAAAACTAATTTTGTTATTTTGCTTGAAGCAAACATATTTGACATCTTAATAACATTACTGGTATCTAATGAACTAAGATCCAGAGTCTTTACCCCAGTTGTTCCTGAGAACATGTATTCCATGTCTGTAACTTTACTAGTATTGAGTTTGGCAAAATCTAAATTAGAAATATCAGCCCGCTCAAACATTCCTGACATATCATTCACATTGCTTGTATCAAGGTCAGCAAAATTAAGATTTTGAAGTTTGGTTAGACTAAACATATTACTCATTTCAGTAACGCGACTGGTGTTAAAACTACTCAAGTTAATGCTTTTGGCAGTGCAGCCATTAAACATATAATCCATTTTAGTGACATTGCTAGTATTAAAACTGCTCAAATCTAGCGTTGATAGTCCTGTAGACTCAAACATTCTACTCATATCAGTTACTTTATCAGTTTGAAAGTGACTTAAATCAAGCTCAGTCAGAGCCTGATCCATATCAAACAAGCCACTCATGTCAGTGACTTCACTGGTGTCAACTAAGTCCAGTCCCTTAATGTCTTTCAAATTATTTAGCTCGCTAAACTTATATTTTGAATCTGCAGGAAGTTTTACGGGGGAGGCAAAAACAATATGGGTAATATTATTCCCCCAACTCCATTCTTCATTAAACGGGCGACTCGAAAGAGTGCTATTTTTCTGAGTTCCTTTAATTGTCAGGGTTCTGGTAACAATATCATAATTCCAGCTGCAGTCACCATCTTTGCCTGACCAAATACCTGGTATTTCTTGAATATCATTATTCACTTGATCGCTAGCATCAGGTTTATTAGTTGCAGCAGAAACCGGCTTAACAGCAGCTGCCATTAAGTTCAGACCACAAAAAGCAAGACTGCTGCTAATACCAACTTTTTTAACTAAACTTAAAATTTGTCTTGAATGGTTATGATTCATTATCATGACCTCCTTTTCATTAACTTAATTATAAGCCGTTTCAAACCCAAAATATAATTTTCCTAGTTGTTAAAAATAATGAAAGCCAGGCAAATCCATTAAATTCACCAGATAAAATAAATTTGAGTTTCATTTTGGGTTACGATAACATTAAATTATAAGCTCATCTTTGTAAGGTCATAATTTGTGAGGTCATAATATGAAACGCTTTAAGAAAATTTGTATTGGACTAACAGCCTTATTATTAACTGCTGGTCCATTATTGCCAAATATCACCAATTCCCAAACAGTAGAAGCTGCTCAAAAAGCCAAAGGAGAAGTTACGCTGCTTAAAAACGATTATGTTTACAATCCGTCAGGTCATAAAATAAAATTGAATATTTCTCACGGCTTTACCGTTCCTGAAGGTTTTAGCGCTGATTCCAAGGGCTACGTGATTACTGACATGGAAATTGATGAATACAGCGATGGCAGAACCAGTTATTCCTACTACGGCACTAAAAAAATTAACGGGCAAAAATTTTACAACCTTGGACATAACTATTACGTTAAAAATGCCGATATTTTAGAAGTAAAAGGTCATAATATTAAAAAAGGCAAACTAGTATTAAGTCACAATTCATTGATTTACACCAAGACTGGCAAAGCAACTGGTAAGAAATTAAGAACTGATGCAATTGTCAAGTATCAAGGAAAAGCTAAGACTGCTACTAAAACACCCAAATACTTTTATTATCTTAATGATTTAGACAGATACTTCAAGCCCAGATATATACCTACTCATAAAATTAAAGGGAAATATTATTACTCTTTAGGACATAATCGCTACATTAAGGCAGCTAATGTCGGCTACATTAACGGTCACATTGCTCGCTACAATGGTGTTTCGTCAGCGACTGTCCTTAGGAACACCTCCAGCACAACGGTAAATTATTCTGCTGCAAAGCGGAAACTGAAAAAAGGACAAAAGATTAAACTTGATTTAACTGTTATTCCATACGAAATTGATGGCTTTGAGGGTTATATATACAGATTGCACGATCACCCAGATGAATATGTTTCAGAATACGAAGTTAAACTGAAAAGGAACCTGCCTATTATTGATTACAGTGACTTAGTCTACACTTATGTCACCCCATTAGCAGGCAACAGCGTTGAACTTTATGATACTTCCGGTAAGGCAACTGGCAAGCATATCATGAAGCCGACACATAGTAATCTGACGGTTGATGGCTTAATGTACTTGTGGATTCCTGAGAAAAACAAGGCGGAACTGTTTTATCACTGTCTAAATTACAGCGATACTAATGTGATTGATGACAAGCAACCAAATCCGATACCAGATCAAGATTCAGTAACCCACAGTAATAACCAAAAATTAAACTATGGCAATAACTTTATCAAAGTCAGCGATGTTAAATACGTCAGCGGGTTAAAGCTGAAAGCACTTAATACGATTGAGCAGGCCAAAAATGATCAAAGAATTGCAACGACTGCTGACAAGCAAGAATTACTAGCACTTTTTAATGAGGGCAAAGATTTAGATCAAAACGCTAAATATGATACGGATCTAATGAATAATTATGATAGCTCCTTAAGTAATGCCTCTGCCATAATAAGATCTGATAAGGCAACTATCGCCCAAGTTGCTGAAGCTGTCTGGTATGTTAAAACTGCTAAAGAGCAACTGACAACCATGTCTGTTCCTCAGGGCGATTAAATCTTTTAGACTAATAGAAAAAAGCTAATTCGTTTTTAATAACGAATTAGCTTTTTTGTCTTATCTATTTAAGTTTGAACCCTTCAGGCAGCTGGGGCTTTTTGCCATTATACATAACATAAGTTTCTTTAGGACTCTTTTTAGCCGAATGATTATACAGTTTTAGCAATTGTTTTTCCGTATATTTTTTGCCCCGAGGCTTGGTAATTGTGCCTTTGCCAACAGCTTGGATATGTTTAAAACCTTGACCTACTCCTGAACTCTTACGTAAGCAGTAATGCCCGAGTTTGACAACAAAGCCTTTGGGATTGCCAGCATTTTTCAAAATCTGACTATTATGAATATTAAAATGACTTAAATCAACTCCAGCGAGCTTCTGATCATTAGTAAACATTTCCGTTGAATCATACATTTTTGGTAACCGCCAGCCACGCAGATCAACAAAAACAAGATTATCACAGTCCATAAACATTTCGCTGACCCTAGTAACTTGGCGTGTATCCCAAGTATGCAGGTCAAGCTGCTCCAGACTTTTTGCACCTTTAAACATCCTAAGCATATCAGTAACTTTGCTGGTATTAAAGTGCCTCAAGTCAATGTCTTTTAGACTGCTGTCGCCACTGAACATTGAATTCATCCAGCGTACATTCTTGGTATTCCAGCCCGTTAAATTGAGTTTAACCAAAGAACTGTCTCCAGAAAACAGCGAGATCATATTAGTAACGTTGCTGGTATCAAAACTACTTAAATCCAAACTAGTAACAGCCGGATTGTCTGCGAACATTTCTCTCATATCTTTAACTTTACTCGTATCAAAGTGACTGAAATTTAGCTGATCCAAGTGAGCGAATTTTGCAAACATCCCCGCCATATCTGTAACATTACCAGTATTAAAGCCACTTAAGTCAAGTTTAGTTAAGTTAGAACACCCTTGAAACATATTTTTCATACTGGTAACTTTTTTGGTGTCCCAATTAGCCAAGTTTAAGTGAATAACTTTACTGCCCGAAAACATTTCCGCCATATTAGTCACTTGACTGGTAGCAAAATTACTCAGATCAAGACTTGACAAATTTTGGGTACTGGAAAACATATCGGACATATTATTAACTTTTCTGGTATCAAAGTGCTTAAGATTTAGTTCAGGAACTTTTATTCCAGCAAACATACCAGCCATGTTAGTGACATTACTAGTATCAAAATTAGCCAGATTAAGTTCTGCCACATCGCTATCCGCAAACATCTCTGCCATATTGGTCACTCGGCTGGTAGCAAAACTACTCAGATTAAGACGTCGCATCGGACTGTTTCTAAACATACCACTCATATTAGTGACTTTGCTGGTATTAAAACTGCTCAAATCTACTTCTGTTAAGGCTGTGTTGTCAAACATTCGTTCCATGCTAGTCACTTGGCTGGTATCAAAGTGACTAACATCAGCTTTAGTTAGTGCTTTGTCATTAGTAAAAAGCAAAGCCATATTTGTCACTTGACTAGTATCAACTTTGTCGAGACCTGTAATATCCTCCAAATACTCAAGACCGGCAAACTTTTCTGCCGAATTCGGAGCCATTTGAATCGGTGTTTCAAACACAATATGCTCAATATTACCAGACCATTTAAACTGCTTTAAAAATGGTGTGCTGGATAATTGACTGCTCCTTTGCGCGCCACTAATCCGCAGGGTTCTGGTAATAACGTCGTATTTCCACGTGCAGCTGCCATCAGTGCCAGTCCACAGACCGGCATCAGATGGCAAACCTGTCGCACTAATTGGGACAACAGCATGAGTTTCTGTTGCAGCAGCAACATTTAAATTGGTGTGCAACGTTACGAATAAACCTAATGCCATTGCTGCCATGCCTGCGCCTGTCTTTTTTAACTTGATTAAATTAGGTAATTTCATCTTGACACCTCTTTTCTCTTACCCTAATTATACGGGTATTTTACTTAAAACTAATTAATAATTTAAAACTTAAGTTAAACTTTGCCAGACTATTATTCTTTTACTGTAAGACATGTATTACTACCCCTATATTAGGTTATAATAAATTTAGTAGAAAGGATTAGTAAGGAGGTAAATCATGAAACTTACCAAAAAAATCTGTTTGGCGATCACGGCTTTGGCATTGGTCGTCACACCTTTTTTAGCAAATTGCAATCAAATACATACAGTTGCAGCTGCCAAAAGCAGTAAAAAGACCGCAAAGGGTAAAATCACGTTAATCTATGATGCCCATCTTTATAATAAATATGGTCATAAAATTAAAAACAAGAACAAATATCTGCCTTATGCTGAAGATGATGCCAATGGCTATAAGTACATTCCAGGATTTAATGCAGATGTTATGCAATATTACGGCACCAAAATAATTAATGGACAAAAATTCTATAATATTGGTGATGGTTGCTACATTAGTATGGCGGATATTAAAGAAGTCAATGGTAAGAACAGCAAAAAGGGCAAATTGGTTTTATTACAGAAATCAGCTGTATATACTAAAACCGGTAACAGGAGTGGTTATACTTTACCTAAGCGCGCTATTGTTAAGTATCAGGGCAAAGTTAAACAAGTTAAGTCAAAGCCGAAATACTATTATAGTAAATACTTTAAATCAGATAACGATGAGCACTTTTTCTACCTTCCTCTTACAAAAATTAAAGGGAAAAATTATTATGCTATTGGTAAAAATCGCTATGTCAAAGCCTATAATGTGGCAAGCTTAGATGGTTATCCTCTAACTTACAATGGGGTTACAACTGCCACGGTCTTAAAAAAGACAGCAACTCAAACTATCAAAAATAAGACAACAAAACATGTTTTAAAAAAGGGGCAGAAAATAAAAGTTGATTTGGCTGTTGAACCTTGGGCGGAAGACTTTGAAGGCTATATTTTTCGTCTGCATGATCATCCTGACGAGTACATATATGAAAGCTACATCAATTTAAGAAACTATTTGCCAACTTCTGATTATCTTGCTCAAGTTTGCAGTTATGTGAAATCAAAGAAGACTGCAAACATTAAGTTGTATGATGTCACAGGCAACCCTGTTGGAGTTAGCTTTAATGCTGCGGAGCTGTCCATCTTCAATGTTGACGGCTTGTTCTATATTTGGAATGCAATAACAAATAAGGCTGAATTGTATTACCATCTTTTAAGCAGCAGCTTTAACAAAAAAGACCTTCTCAATAATGACGGTACTCAATTAAGCAGTCCTAAGTCAGACTCTCAGAATGCTGGGAACACTTTAACTACCGCTGAAAAAATAATTTCCGTTAACAGTTTCGTCAAAGCCAGCGACGTAAAATTTTATGACGGTATAAAGCTTTCGCCTTTAAATAAACCTGCAGAAGCGGAGCAAAAACAAAAGATAGCAACTGATAGCGATAAAGCACAGCTACAAAAAGCCTTTGATTCTGGGCAGCAAATTGGTAACGGCAGTGGCCGCCATGTTGGACTTTTGCTTAGTTACGACTATGCTTTAGTTAACGCAGCTGTTGCTTTAAGATCAGCAAAAGCAACTTTGGCACAAGTAGACCAAGCAAACTGGTTATTAGAAACCACTAAAACCCAGATAGATACTTTGTACTTCGAAGATTTTAGTTAAAGTTTGCTGGAAAGCCAAATTAAAAAGGTTTAGTTCTGAAATGAACTAATCCTTTTATTTTACTAAAGATTAAAAATGAAATGATTTTGGCAGCTGTGGTTTTTTACCATTATACATGACATAAGTTTCTTTAGGGCTCTTTTTGGCAGAATGATTATACAGCTTGAATAATTGCTTTGCAGTATATTTTTTGCCTTTTGGATTTCTAATTGTTCCTTTGCCTACAGCCTGAATATGCTTAAATCCTTGACCTACACCTGAACTCTTACGCAAACGGTAATGGCCCAGTTTCACAGCAAACCCTTTAGGATTACCAGCTTCCAGTAATATTTGACTATTATGAATATTAAAATGACTAAGATCCACACCGATCAGGTTTTTATCGTGATAAAACATTTGCGTTGAATCTTCTAACTTGGGCATTTTCCACCCGTGTAAGTTGACATAAGTTAGATTAGGACAATCCATGAACATTCTAGCCGTCGCATATACTTTACTCGTGTTCCAGTCATGCAGGTCTACAGTTTCCAACTTGGTATCATTTCTGAATAAATCAATCATACTGGAAACATTTTTGGTGTTCAGCTTGCCTAAATCGACATTAACTAAATTTTTATCATTCCTAAACATGTTGCCCATATCCGTTAAACTCTTTGGGTTCCAACCCTTTAAATTTACTTCAGATAAAGCCGTACACTTTCTAAACATATTGAAAGTGCGCGTAACTTTGCGAACATCAAAATGACTGACATCAATTTTCTTAACATTAGAGACATTTTCGAACATACCAACCATGGAAATGACATTGCGTGTGTCTAATTTATTTAAGTCCAGTTGATCAAGATGATTAAAACCGGTAAACATCCCAGTCATATCTTTGACTTTACTGGTGTTCAAATTATCCAAATCGAAATCAGTTAGGCTATTCATATTTTTAAACATATACTGAGTATCTGTTAAGTTGCGGGTATCCCAGCCAGTGGTATTTACCTTTACTAAATCAGGCGCGTCCGCAAACATATAGGCCATTGTGGTCACATTTTGGGTATTAAAATTGCTTAAATCAAGACTGGTTACTTTTTTAAGCTTTTCAAACATACCATTCATTTTAGTAACATTGTGGGTGTCAAAATTACTTAAGTCTAAATCAGTTAGGCTGTCATTTGCGAACATCCCACTCATATTTGTTACATTTTGCGTATTAAAGTTTTTAAGATTAAGTTGTGTGACCTTAGCTTCCGCAAACATGTTAGCCATATTAGTTACATTACTGGTATCAAAGTGGTCTAAGTCCAGTTGAGTAACAACTGTATAGGTAAACATATTTCCCATATCGGTTACGTTGGATGTATTAAAATTCTTAATATCTAACTGCTTGGCTTTTGTGGATTCAAACATGCCGTTCATGTTTACTACATTTTTGGTATCAAAGTGACTGACATCTAGTTCGGTCGTTTTTAGACCCAAAAACATTTGACTCATATCGGTTACCCGGCTAGTATCAAAATGGCTGACATCAAGACTGGTTAAGTTCGAATCGTCAGAAAACAACTTCGACATATTAGTTACGTTGCTGGTATCAACTTTGTCTATACCTTTGATATCTTGCAGTGAACTTAATTGAGCAAATTTTTCTTTTGAGTCCGGTGCCATTTGAATCGGAGCTTCAAAAACAATATGTTCGATATTCCCAGCCCATTTGAATTCTTTAGTAAAAGGCGTACTTGACAGTTGTGCTCCCTTAGTACCGCTAATAGTCAGAGTATCGGTAAGAACGTCATATTTCCAAGTGCAACTGCCATCTGTGCCAGTCCAAAAGCCTAGCTGATTATTGACAGTGCTGGTTGCAGTCGGTGTTGTTTTTGCAGTTTGATCGTTAGCAGCAGGTGCAGCAGAAGCTGCCAAAACATTCTGGACTAGATTAGCGCCACTCATCATGCCCAAGACTGCGGCAGCCATACTGATCCCCAATTTTGCTAAAATATTTTGCTTGAATTTAGTTGACTTCATTTTTTAACCTCCCTTTTTCCTTAACTTCATTGTAAGCCTTTTAAAAGTTAAATAATATCTTCTTTTTTGTTTAATTGCGCTAGTTTCCAGCCAGTCATAAAGTGCTGCTCGCGTAAAGAACGCAAGTCAGAATAATCGCTCTCCAAGCTATCAATTGCATCCTGCAATTTTTTGTTTTGCTTACGGATCTGGTCAAGTTCAGGATCATTAACAACGCCTTTTAGGTGCATTTTAGCGGCTAATTCCCGTCGTCTTTCCTCAAATTCACCCTTCAAAGTAGCAAGAGCGTCTTCATATTTGACCAGTTTTTGGTTAACTTCAGGAATTTCATTATTTAAACTGACAAACAATTTATACGGCATGTTGGACTTGATGCGATTGCATTCCGTGCAGGATAAAATCAGATTATCAAAATCATTATTATGTGAGAGTGAAACCGGGTCTTTGTGATCGACGCTACGTCCACGTCTGCCGCAATATTGGCAGCGATAATGGTATTTAGCACGAATACGCTCACGGTCAATGTAATCCACTTCATTTAGTTTAAAGTCGACAGTTAATCCTAATTTACTCAGATTTTCGGCAAAAGTAAATTCGCTGCTGGGCACAAAATCAGTTTGACCCGTCTCGCTGTCAATTACTGCCTGGTTAAAATCATGTGCTGATAGTTGCTGCTGAGCTAATTCATTGCCGTCATAATCCTGAATAAAAGCCTCATAGCGCTTACGTAGGTCATTTTTGGCAATTAAAAGCGCGGGGCTTTCTGAATCATCATCTTTTCCTACAAAAGTAAACAGTAGGCATTGTGCAAAGACTTTTACCGCAATATTGGCAAAATTCTCCGGCGCTTCTCCTCTTTGGATACACAGATCGCAAATACTGGTTAATTTAGGGTTAAGCAAGCCTGTTTGTTTATAATGTTTGGCATTTATGCGCAAACCGCACGCACTGCATTGAAACTTCACTTTTAAGTATTCTCCTTAAAGCAAAAAGTAATTACTTCAATTTAATTTTACTCAATTTAGAGTAATAAAAAAAGGTGGACGAAAGCTTCATCCACCCTTTAGTCTTAATTAAAAACAGACTATTTATTTTCGTCTGCTTTGGCCTTGTTCAAGAAAGCAACAACTGCTGCTACGTGCGCAACACGCTTTTTGCCGTTTCTCTTGTTCTTAGGTCTTTGGTTTGGCTCACAACCAGTGTTGTAATTCTCACCTTTACGCATAGTACTATACTTCCTTTCAAGATTTTCGAAAATCTTATATAGTTTACCACTTAAGCTAGAATGAAGCAAGATGCGCTTTTTGAGTGTGACTTTTTGGTTTGAGCAAAAAAGCGGCCTCAATGAGACCGCTAAAAAATTAGGTGATTTTTAATTAGATATTATTAGTTTATTACACTAATTATTTGCACTGACAGTCATAGCTGCATCAATTACACCACTGTCATCAGCTAAACTAATAGCTGCATTTTTTTCATCAACAACCAAGTTGTTGCCTAAATATTGCATTTCTGCAGGACTAGTGTATAAATCCAAGCCGGCATTATTTTCAACTTTAATTGAAAATTCCGGATCTTGCTTATCCAAAACTACAAATTGAAAACGAGTACCGGCAGCACAGCTGCCAGCAATGTTAGAATATTTGTTAGAACCGTCATTTAATGAAAGTAAAACAACTTGTCCATCTTTCACACTTTTTCTAATCTTATCAGCAGCACTTGATTTAACATTCATTTTTACTGATTCGGAATCACTCATTTTAATATTTCCTCCTAAACCTTAGCAATTTTCTCAAGTATAGGATATATTAAGTTATAGTGTCAAAAAATATGTTTATAGTAAAAGAGCATTTTCAATATGAAAATTTATTATTGCGAATACGAGGAAAAAAGGTCAAAATGTATATAGCGATTATAGATGATTGTAACTTGTGAAAGGGGACATTTTATGACCGTCTTGAAAAAGGTTTTTAGTGATAAAATCCTGCAGATTACTTTTGTAATAACGATTATCAGTCTTTTTTTTGCTAGACCGCGGCTTGAAGATATCAACCTTCATACAATATTTTCAGTTGCCGCGATGCTAATCATTATTCAAATATACGCCTACCTGCACGTGTTAGACGTGTTGGCGTATAAATTGACCAGTATTGCCGACAATATGCAGAAACTAAACATTTTGTTTACACTCTTAGCAATTATTGCTGGGATGTTTCTCGGCAATGACATAACAGCGCTTACATTAATTCCCTTGTATTTGAATATCGCCAAAAGATGTAATTTGCCTCAAATCTTGCCCGTTACCCTAATTGGTATGGGGGCAAATATTGGTGCTGCTTTTACACCGTGGGGTAATCCTCACAATATTTTTTTGGTCAGCAAATATTCTGTTAACGCCCTGCAGTTTTTCTCATGGTCATTGCCATATCTATTAATGGCGCTGATCATCACGTTTATTATTTTTCACTTCATTCCTCGTAAAGAAATTCCGCGGCAAGACATTAAACAAATTAATATTAGTTTAAGACCGACAATCATTACGACTGCGGTTTTTGCCCTATTTTTCTTAGGGGTCTTTAAGGTAATTAACGTTGCCATTCCGATGATTGTGGCAATTATACTGGCTTTATTAATCAATCCCAGAATTTTACTTAAAGTAGACTTTGCTCTGCTATTAACTTTTACCTGCTTTTTTATTTTTATTAGTGATATTCAACAGATTCCGATGATTGTCAGTATCATTCACACAATGATCAATTCGGAAAGCTCGACCTACTTTACCTCGATTATCTCCAGTCAAATTATCAGCAATGTTCCTGCAACTATTTTAGTTGGTAAGTTTACGCCATACGCGGAGGCATTATTTCTCGGCTCCAATATCGGCGGCTTTGGCTCTCCAATCGGTTCAATGGCTAACATGCTGGTATTAAAAACATTTACCCAAAACGCCACAGTTTCAAGAGGAGAATTCTTCAAGAAATGGTCCGTAATGCAGTTTATTGGTCTGCTGGTTCTAACTGTTGCCGGCTGGGGTCTTTTATTAATTTAATAATAAATAATATCAGTAAAGCTTTGCTAATGAGAGATAGCATAAGCTTCTTTTTTATATTCAAAAGCTTCATAATCAGTTATAATTGATTGATATAAATTAAGGAGGAAAATTATGATCAGTTTAACTTGGATAATTGTAATAATTGCTATTTTATTAGTTATAGTTTACATTGCAGTATACAACGGTTTACAAAAAGCCAAGGTTTACACCGATGAGTCTTGGAGCCAGATCGACGTACAATTGAAGCGGCGTAATGATCTAATCCCTAACTTGGTCGAAACTACTAAAGGTTACGCTAAACACGAAAAAGAAACTTTAGAAAACGTTGTTCATTTGCGTAACCAGTTAACAAATATTCCTAGCGATGACCATGCTCAAACTCTGAAGGTTTCTAACCAAATTTCCGATGCCCTTAAGTCAATTTTTGCTTTATCAGAAAATTATCCTGATCTTAAAGCAAATCAAAACTTTTTGAAATTGCAAGAAGAATTAACTAACACTGAAAACAAGATTGCTTATTCCAGACAACTGTACAATTCATCAGCTGCCTTATATGATCAAAAACTTTTAACTTTCCCATCCAACATAGTTGCTCATATTCACGGCTTTAAGAAAGTTGATTACTTACAAACTAACGAGTCGGAAAAAGAAGTACCTAAAGTTAAATTTTAAATACTAGGTTATTTTTATGTTATTTCAACAAATTGCCAGCAATAAGCGTAAGACCGTTGGTATTATGGGTCTGTTTGTTATTATTTTGGCACTTGTAGGGGCAGGCTTAGGCTATCTTTTTAGTGATCGACCCGTCCTAGGGTTAGTTATTGCCGTCATTTTTAGTATCATTTATATGCTAATTGTCTTGCCTAACCCAGCCAACATGGTAATGAGTCTTAATCATGCCCAAGAAGTCCATGAGCAGGATAATCCAGAACTTTGGCACGTTGTAGAGGACATGGCACTTGTGGGACAGGTGCCGATGCCGCGTGTATTTATTATTGCCGATCCTAGTCCCAATGCCTTTGCGACAGGACGTGATCCTAACCATTCTGCTGTAGCAGTGACACAAGGCTTGCTTGACATGATGAACCGCGAAGAACTTGAGGGCGTCTTAGGTCATGAAATTTCTCATATTAGAAATTATGACATTCTGGTTTCTACTATTGCTGCAGTCTTGGTTGGCGTCATTTCATATTTATCGGGAATTGCCAGCCGCTACATCTGGTGGATTGACGATGATAGAGATAGAGACGACAACAACGGCGGTTCTATTGTTGTGATTTTCAAAGTTATAGCTATTTTGTTTGTGTTAATTCTGGGTCCGATCTGTGCCAGCTTAGCGCAAATGGCATTATCGCGTAATCGGGAATACTTGGCTGACGCTTCGTCAGTTGAATTAACGCGCAATCCTCAAGGATTAATTTCGGCGCTAGAGAAAATTGACGGTTCTGCACCAATGAAAAAAGCCGATCCGAGCAGTGCGGGAATGTATATTGAGGATCCATTACGCAAAAGACGCAGTTTTACGCATTTATTTGACAGTCATCCGCCGACAGCGGATAGAATTAAACGCTTGGAAAAAATGTAATAAATAAAGCAGCCTTTTCTAGTAAGGCTGCTTTTATTTTAAGTTGATATTTGCTTGTCGAAATAGTTCTGCACGCATCTGCACGGGCGTTTCATGGTAATATTCACTAAATTTTTTATAAAAGAATGATTTGCCGCTATAACCTACACGGGTAATTATTTCCTTAACAGAGATATCCGGGCGTGCCAGCAAACTTCGCGCTTCCTGCATACGTCTTTCATCAACATGTTCCATAAAACTTTTGCCCGTTTTTTGTTTAACCAAACTTGAAAAATAATTGGGGTTAAAGCCAAAATACTTGGCTGCATCATTAAGGCTGACATCAGTGAAATGAGCATCAATATACTGCTCTAACTCGGTTTGAGCAAACTGATGATTAGTAATCAACCTAGTTTCAGCAGCTAAGTCTTGGCTTCTAATTGCTAAAAATAAGAGCAAATTAAGTTCTGCCATAATTATGTTGCGTGCAAAAAGATTTTGATTGAGATATTCATCAATTACTTTTTTAACTAGATGAGCGGATTTAGACATTGGCGTGCCGCTCATACTTAATAAGCGTTTCTGATCAAAAGCTGTAGTAATTTTTTTAAGTAGACCCTTTTCTTCACGATTCAGTTTTGAGTAATCACCTAGAAAATCTTGCATAGTTAAATTAGGGTCAAATTCAAGTTTAACTAAAATATCTTTATGGCTTGGTTTTAAAATCTCGTAGTTGCATTTCTTCTGTAAAAAAATAATATTACCAGCACCCAAAGTAAGTTCCTGAGCGTTAATCCTGGTTTTGACTGCTCCTTTTGCCAAATAAAGAATGGTTAAGCCTGTAGTTTGATAACGATGTATCCCAGTATTACGATTTTCCAAAAAAGCACTGAATAAATTAAAATCTTCATTTCCCGGCTTTATTCTTATCTCATTTGTGTCCGACTTTTTTGAGTCCAAGACACTAGCCAAATATTGTTCTAACTTAACTGCCGCCATTACGTCACCTTCTTGTTTTATTTTTTATTTTCATAAATTTATTATATAGCAAATTGGCAGATTGCTAATAAATTTTTGTTATTTCACAATTATTACAGGCCGTTAAAAGCAAGACTAATCAGTCTAGACAATAAAAATTCTTTTAGGTATAATGAAAATAATATCGGGGTGCCGTATAGGCTGAGAATATACCCGTTGAACCTGCTATGGATAATGCCAGCGAAGGGAAAACGAAAGATTTTACGTCGTCAGGTATTCTCCTGACGATTTTTTTGGTAACTAAATTGATTAAATTAAATAACCTCACTTTTTCATACGATAAAGAAAATCAAATATTAACTGATATTAATTTAAAAATTCCTACGGGAGAATTTTCATTATTAGTTGGCCCTACCGGCTGCGGCAAGTCTACATTATTAAAAATTTTAGCAGACTTATACCCTAAATTTGCCGGTCACTTAAGCGGCACTGTGACTTTAGCCGGATTAAAATCAGCAATGATGTTTCAAAGTGCCGGTGAGCAGTTCACGATGGCAACGCCACGTGAGGAAATCATTTTTGCACTTGAAAACTTATGCCTAACCAAAGAGCAGTATGAGAAGCGTCTAAATGAAGCCGTTCAGTTTGCCCAAATTGATTATTTGCTTGATCAAAAAATTAATACCATGTCTGGCGGCGAACAGCAGCGGGTAGCTTTAGCCGTTTTAATTGCAATGAATGTTGACCTTTTTTTACTCGATGAGCCGTTTGCCAGTTGCGATCCTGCAGCCCGCAAGTTTTTGATTGCTAAACTAGCCCATTTGCGCGATCAGGGCAAAACAATCATTGTGAGTGACCACGTATTATCTGGTTATGAAGGCATTTGTGATAACCTGTTTCAATTTCAGGGTAAAAAAATAGTGCAACTTGCACCAGATGAAAAAGAACAGCTGTTACAGAAAAGTATGATGGCTGCCTCTTATTCTTTTGCTCTGCCAGAACAAAACGAGCAAAATTGTTTTACGCTGCAAAATACCCGAATTTATCAAAATCGTTTGCTTCTCAAGCAAGAACATTTAAACATTGTTGCTGGTAAAACTACCCTGATAACAGGAGCAAACGGTGTGGGCAAAACTTCGCTATTTAACGCATTAACTAAAATGTTGCCGTATTCTGGCAGTATCACTTACCACAATCAGGAAATTAACAAATTAGCGACCCGCAAGTACCTGCTTAAAGTCGGGCAAATTTTTCAAAGTGCAAGTGATCAGTTCATCAACGTTTCAGTGGCGGATGAAATTAATCTGAGCAAAAAGCACCGAACTAATTCTTTCTTTACGGATGAGAAAATAAATGAAACACTATCTTATCTTGAACTTGATTCTTTGCTTGATCATGTTGTTTACTCATTATCCGGTGGCCAACAGAAGAAACTGCAAATTTTGTTAATGCTGATCTCTGATCAAGACGTATTGCTGATTGACGAGCCCCTTAGCGGACTAGATACGGTTTCTGCAGGTAAAGTAATGACATTATTGAGAAAAAGCCAAAAGGCCCGCAACCAAACGTTATTAATCATTAGTCACGAATTAACTAATTTGGCTGATTGGTGCGACTATCATCTTGTTTTTCAAGACCAGCATTTAAGCTATACAAATAAGTGAGGCTATCAAAAATGAATCCTAGTTTCAAATTTTTTCTGGCACTAATTATTTCATTAGAAATATCTCTTAAGTCCAGTTTATGCACCAATTTGTTAATCATCGGTTTTGCATTAATTTATCTAATTTACAAACATATTAAATTAAAGAATTTGCTGCTAACACTCTTAATGCCCCTAATTGCCGCATTTACGGTTTTTGCCACTTTATATTGGTTTGCACCGCAACCTAACTTGCAAAATGCACTGAGTTTAGCCAGCCGTGTTTATGTCTATACGCTGACGATTTACTGTGTCTCAATTGGAACCACTGCCACGGACTTAGCTCGCTCTTTTGAACAAAACTTTCATTTACCGAGTAAGTTTGCTTATGGCGTTTTAGCTGCTCTCAATATTGTGCCGCGAATGAAAACAGCCGTTAAACAAATTCGGACTGCCGGCATGATGCGCGGCGTTTACCTGAGCTTTTGGTCACCCGTTCTCTATTTTAAAGCGATCTTAGTGGCTCTTAATTCAGCCGAAAATCTGGCACAAGGAATGGCATCTCATGGCTATCAGGAAAATGCTAAACGCTCCGTCATTGTTTCCATTCCTATTAAAAAAAGTGACTGGTTAACAGCTATCATTATCCTTCTTTTAGTAAACTTGGCTTTATTCACATTAAAATAAAAAAGTGGACGTTTATGTCCACTTTTTCTTTGCTATAAATGCTCTATAATAGCAACACTGCTTTATACGCAATTAATTCGCTGTCACGGGTCATAAACCGGCTATTGAGGCAATTTTGTCACTCCAGCACTTTTAACTGCCTATTACTTGTGATACGGACTCCCACTATTAATCATAAAGCTGCGATAAATTTGTTCAATTAGCACAACCCGCATTAACTGGTGGGGCATAGTCAATCTACCGAAACTCAATAAATCATCCGCCCGCTTATTAACGGCAGCACTGGTACCTAGGCTGCCACCAATTACAAAAGTAAGATCTGAATGACCGTAAGTGCCCAAATCTTTTATTTCTCCAGCAAGTTCTTCACTGCTTCTTTCTTTGCCTTTAATTGCCGTCACAAAAACATATTCTTTAGCTTTAATTTTACTGAGAATTCTCTGTCCTTCTATTTCTTTAACATTTTCCTGTTCTGCCGCACTAAATTTTTCAGGAGCTTTTTCATCTGGCACTTCTATTATCTGGACTTTGGCAAACCTGCTCAGTCTTTTTTGATACTCAGCAATCGCAGCCCTAAAATATTTTTCTTTTAACTTACCCACACAAACAATCTTAATATTCATAATTGCTATTTTATCCCCCAATTCCCAAAGTTTCCACCTGGTTTTTCCACAGCTGTGTATAAGCAAAATCTATATTTTGTGGTCTTTACCTTTAGTAAGCAAATAAATTGTGGTTAGCAAACTTTTTTACTTTACTTGAGAACAATTTACCCACAAACAGATTTTTCATAGTTATTTTTCACAAACTTTTAGACCTCAAATACTGCTGTTGAGCCTTGAACAACTGTTTGTGCTAATTACTTTTCACTATTATTTACACACAATTCACAGCTTTTCCACAATTTATCCTAAGTTAATTTCCGCCTTTTATGCACAATCCACAAAGTTTTCCACAGTTGTCAACAAAGGTTGACGACCAGTTTTTTACTTGACAGACTTAAAATACGAACCTTATTTTGTTTCCCATTAATATTATTAACAAAAAGGCTATACTGATGTTTTAAATCGCATAGTATAGCCTTTTTTTAGCTTATTTTTAGAATATTAATTCAGCTAATCCGATTGTAATTTTACTTGTAAATTAATTTCTTTGCCGTTTCTGTTAACGGTTAAAGTCACTTTATCTCCGACTTTGTGATTATACAAAATGCTGTGTAACGAAGCAACATCAGAGACAGCCTTGTTGTCAACTTTAATTATCACGTCACCCGCTTTAATTCCTGCTGTTGCAGCTGCGCTGTGCTTGGTAACCGAATCAACATAAATACCATTCTTGAGGTTAGACTTGATATTAAGGTGTTTTCTGTAGCTGGACGGAATACCCTGCAAAGCTATGACCTTAACTCCCAGCTGTGGACGAACGATTTTACCCTTCTTAACCAGCTGGTTAACAATTGTGACTACCTCATTTGAAGGAATCGCAAAGCCCATACCCTCAACTGATGTACCATCACTTGATTGAGAAAGTTTCATTGAATTAATCCCAATAACTTGTCCGGCAGAATTGACTAATGCACCACCCGAATTACCCGGGTTAATAGCTGCATCAGTTTGAATAACAGTTTGCTGGTTAGCAGATGAAGTTGTAATGGTACGTGCAGGAGCTGAAATAATCCCCTGGGTAACCGTAGAGGCATATTCACTACCAAGAGGGGAACCAACCGCAATTACGGTTTGACCGGCTTGTAAGCTCTTAGAATCGCCAAATTCAGCTGTCTGAGTAACATAGCTGCTGTCTATTGAAAGAACTGCCAGGTCTGTTGTTGCATCCGTACCAATAATGCGGGCGTTGACAGTTTTACCATTAGAAAGCATCACTTGTATTTTATCGCTACCTGAAACAACGTGATTATTAGTGACGATATACCCTTTATTGCCAGCTTTCTGGTAAATTACTCCAGAACCTTCACTATAAGTCTGCAGCTTTCCTTTACTCTTATTGTCATTGTCGTCATCGCCGAAAATATCAAACAAAGAGTTATTGCTGTTTGACTGTCTTTTCATATTAATTACGGATACTACTGCACCTTTGACGTCATTATAAGCAGGTGTCATTGTGCCACTGGTTTTGGCACTATTTTTGGAAGTCTTCGCGCTGCTTGAACTAATACTGGTTTGCGCATTGTTGTTCATATTTGCATTATTTATTTGATCGAGAGCCACATACGAGGCGCCACCACCAATTAGTCCCGCTACTAAGCCAATAATAACGGTCTTAACAATGCCATGCTGCTGATGACCAGAGTTTTGATTATACATCATTCAGTCTCCTTTACACATCTTTGTTTACTATACTAACAAATCTTGAAAAAAGATAAAAAGTTTTCTTAAATTTGTACTAAATTAGTTGGTTGAACCGGATCAGTCAGAACAATTTTAACATCACTGGGTAAGTTAGCATCGCCGTTAACCATGATCTTTTTAGCAGCATCATAAGCTAATTTAGCCGTATTATTATGCTGACTTCTATGTGCTAAAAAAATATGCTTTGTCCTACTTGTTACTACATCTAGCAACGCTTGACCCGCGTCCTCGTTTGACAAATGTCCTACATCCGACAGTATTCGCTGCTTTAACCCCCATGAATACGGGCCGTTACGCAGCATCATGTCATCATAATTAAATTCCATTAAATAAGCATCGGCATCGCTAATGACGCCTTTTACTTTACCTGAAACATAACCTGTATCTGTCAAAAAAGCCATACGCTTGCCGCCACTAGTAAAAACATAATATTGCGGTTCGGCGGCATCATGACTTGTAGCAAAAGCCGTAACGTCTAAATCGCCAAACGTTTTAGTCTGTCCCGGTTCAATTATGTTGATTTGTTCAACTGGTATTTGCCCAATTTTTTGAGTTTCGGTTAAATATTCCCATGTGCCGCTGTTGGCAAATGCAGCAATTTGGGGATAGCGCCGCATTAAAACACCTAGTCCTTTGCTATGATCTGAATGATCATGGCTTAAAAAGACCATATCAATATCATTAATATCAACACCAACTTCTGCTAACAAAGACTTTATTTTTTTACCGGATAAACCAGCGTCCATTAAAATTTTATGCTGGTCGGTTTCAATTAAACTGGTATTGCCAGTCGAACCACTAGCTAAAACAGAAACCTGCACTGTGTTTTCCCTTTCTAATTTTTCTGTACATTAACATTATAAGAGCTACCTTGCAAAATTTGTGCTGTAAATGCATTAACTCTTTTAACGGTAATATTTTTAGTGGTTTTATTCTCAACTTGAATTAGCCAAGTTGGCAGCAAGATCGTACTGCCGCGAACATCGGTTAACTTGGAATACCCCAAACTAACTTGCATAACTCTGGAATTGTTAACAATTTCTCTATCAGTATACATTGCCTTAACAGCGTGCCAAGCACTAATAATCAATTGCGGTTCACGCACCGCTTTTATTGGTCCCATATATGAAATAGTGTAATTAATAATCTGACTATTGCGCACATTAATTGTTAATTGGGCGTCACTGTCATAGATACGCCCATAATCAGTATTTTGCACATAACAATATGTATTATCTCCCGACATGCTAGGCTCAAACTTAAATTCTTTACCATAAGGAACGTTGGCAGGTTCATTCTTAAATTCTTCCAACTGCTGCAAGATTTTTTTACGGTTGCCATTAAGCAAAATCATAGACTTGGGCGTTCCGGTTAACGAATTATCGCTTTTGGAATAATGCGTCGTTACTTGGGTTAAACTGCTACTTTTGCGAGAAAGATAATCGCGGTTTTTAACAGCTAAATAGTAACCAGACTGTTGTTTGCGCGAGATGTGTAAAGGAACATCAATGCCATCAGCACGCATTTCAGCTCGAATACTGGTTGCCGTTGTTCCCGGGGTACTGCTTAAATTAATAGGTGAGCGCCATATCTCAATGCCTAAATAAATATCAATTAAGAGAAAGATAATGAAAAATAACCATTCTATTCTTTTTCGGTCCATCTTATTTCCCTTCTTTCGACAACGTTTCATTATATTTATTTAAGCTGGAAAAATCTTCTTTTTCCCAAGCAGCTAAACTTTTCCACTGGTCATAAGCTTTTATGTAATAGCCGGGGATGAGGTTAACCAGATGATCATGAGAGTTATCCTTTTCCACCCGAAACGCGACAATAATGCGCTGGATCTCTGTTTCTTTCATACCAGCATTCAAGAGTTTCTGCATCACTGCTGCACTAGTAGGCAAAGTCTTGGTCTGCCCGTCAAAAGGTATGGGGATTTGCAAATCGGTATTGTTAAAGTCAACTTTAACTGCGTCGCCGGTAAAGGTAGTAGTGACTTGGGGACTGCTTTCATCCCAGAAAACAGGTATTCCTTCGATATAGTTCACATAACTCATGGAGTCATTAATCGTATCAAAATACCGCAGATCCTGCTCACTTAAACCCAGTTTATGAACAAAATCAACACTTTCTAACAAACGTTCATTAAGTGACAAATCCTTCTGCTTTTCAAAGCGGGTATAATGAAAATCATGCCTATCACTCTTAGCTTTAGGAACGCGTAAATTTGTATAGTAGTTGAGAGAATACGTGGTCCAGCCTTTTTTATTAGAGCTGGTAGTCACACTGGTAGTACCTAACAGTCGGGAAACAAAATAAGAATCAGTTTGCGTATTTGTCAGGTAGCTGTAGATGCGCCAATGGTCTTGCTTAGTAAAAAAGACTTCATAACAATTTTTAAGCCGGACAAATTCAACCGGAATTTTGCCTCGAGCCCTGCCGGCATAGTCACGTAATTTGGTAAAGTCGGCTTTAATCAAGTTAACGCGGTAGATGGTATTGGTCTTATCGTTGCCTAAATAAAGGTAATCATTGCTGCTGGTGACAAAAATGCGTCTAAATCTTTCATCGTTTTCTCTAACTTTCTTCTTAGTGAACAGATTGACGCTGACCTCTTTAGGAAAACTGAGCTGAACACAGTCTTCATCATGCAGCATTTCTTCATATTCCTTTTTGCCCGTACTGCTTTTTCTAATACTGCGAAACTTAACGCCCTTCATTTCTTTAATAAATTCTAGCGGCAGATTTTTCTTAGAATCATATAGACGGTAGAGTTGACCATCTCTAAAGCCATAAGAGTTGGTAGGAATATAAAGATTAGAAGCAATGCGTCCCCGCCGGTTTTTGGCTTGCTCAGTCACTCTGTTTGGTTGGCTAATGTGGTTAAAATACTGATCATTAGTCATGATGAAAATCCAGAGAACGATTGAAAGAATAAAAACAGCTAACGTTCCTATTAAAAGCAAAGCGTCACCCAGTTTAAATTTAGACTTCATCCCAATCATCCCCTTCACTCATTGGCTCATACGGCAGTGAAATATAGAAAGTTGATCCCTTGCCCTCACTACTGTTAGCCCAAATATGACCATGATGTTCTTCCACAATTTCTTTGGCAATTGCAAGACCCAATCCGGTACCGCCTTGAGCCCGAGAACGGGCCTTATCAACGCGGTAAAAGCGATCAAAAATTTTATTAAGGTCTTCACGCGGAATACCTAACCCCTGATCAGCTATGCTAAGCACAATTCGGTTTTGTTCAGAATGTAATTTAACCGTAATTTTACCCCCATCAGGTGAGTATTTAATCGCATTATTCATTATGTTATCAATTACCTGGGCAAACTTGTCCGTGTCGATTTCTACCCATAATGCCTGTTTGCCAATGTGCCGCTCAATCGTATATTTTTTATTTTCTGCCTTATCGGTTTTTACAATCATATCAAAGCGATCCAAGATATGAGCGACAAAATCATTAAAGTTAACCCATTCCAAATCAACTTTTGAAACTCCTCTATCCATTCGTGACAGACTAAGCAGTTCACTAATCATTCTAATCATGCGCTCTGTTTCTTCTTGCGTCACCTGCAAAAACTTAGGGGCAATCTTAGGATCTTTCCAAGCACCTTCATTTAAAGTTTCAATATACGCATGCAAACTTGTCAGTGGGGTACGCAATTCATGGGAAACATTAGAAACGAATTGCTTTTGTGAATTTTCATTTTTTTGCTGCTCAGTAATATCATGCAATACGCAAACGCTACCGGACACAAAGCCGGTAACCCGCTTAATCAGAGAAAAGCTGGCATGTAAAATCACTTCATCGCGCGTGCCCTTATTGATAGTAATAACTATCCCTTTTTGACTGCCAATTAAGTCTTGCGACGATTCTTCTAACCCTAATACACTAGCGATTGGCTTGTTAATAATTTCATCGTCGGTAGTGTTTAAGAAGTTAAGCGCCATTTGATTAACAACATTAACGTTGCCGTGCCTGTCAGTAGCCAAGACGCCGTCACTCATATGCGATAAAACGCTGTCCAATCTGCGTTGTTCACTTTCAGATTCTTCTTGAGAACGTTCAATTCTAACTGATAGGGTATTAAAGGCTTGTCCTAGTTGGCCCAACTCATCGTTTGAATAAATCTTTACCTGACTTGAATAATCACCATCGGCGATATTAAGTGCCTGACTTTGCATTTCTTCAATCGGCTTAGTAATAGCATGGGAAACAACTAAGGACAAAATCGCTCCCATTACCGCCGCAATCAACGAAGTAACCAAAAACATCAACGAAATGTTACGCAAATCGTTAAAAACCCCTTGCATTGACGCGCGCACATAGATGGCACCAACGGTATTAGCAGAACCGTTGCCGGCACTAAGAGGTGTGACTTGAATCATATAGTCTCCGCGGTCATTAACAACTTTAGTTGCCTGTCTGCCAGTTGAAGTGACCTGTTTAACCATAGTATTGTTAACGCGCTGACCAATGCGGTTTTTATCATTTAAATTTGAAACTGCACGAATAATATCCTTATTATCTACAACGATGATTTCGCTAATCGTGCCCACGCCGTTGCTGTAATCATTTACTATTCTGTTTAAATTGCTATCAGTATGTTTATTATCTTTTAGCAATTGATTTGAAAGCTGGTTCGACACAATGGGCAAAACCTGAATTGAAGATTGAAAGTTTTCAATACTGTTTTGTTCCAATTGGCGCGTAAAATAAGCGCCGATTACTTCAATTGTAGCAATAATCGTCGCCATAAATACAATGGCTAAAGTAGTGTTAATAGAAATGGTTAAGTGTTTAAACTTGTTTTTGATTTTTTTCATAGTTTCGCAAAATTAAATAAAAAGAAAGCCACGCATTATTAAACATTGCGGGCTTTCTTTATTAGTCTTCATTAGGCTGTTTTACATAATAGCCAACACCGCGACGAGTCACTAAAATCTGCGGTTGAATTGGGTTATCTTCAATTTTTTCACGTAAACGGTGAACTGTCACATCAACTGTCCTAACATCACCGAAGTAGTCATAACCCCAAACCGTCTGTAAAAGGTGTTCTCTAGTCATCACCTGATCCATGTGCTGGGCTAAATAATAAAGTAATTCGAACTCACGGTGAGTAAGTTCAATCTTTTTACCTTCTTTTTCAACAATATAAGCATCTGGCATAATTACCAGATTGCCAATGGTAATATTCTTGGATGAAGCGTCCTCGTTAGCACTCTCATCTTTTTTAACAATATTGCGCCGACGCAAATTAGCCTTTACCCGTGCCACTAATTCACGGTTAGAAAAAGGCTTGGTCACATAATCATCTGCGCCCATTTCCAAACCTAAAACTTTATCAATTTCAGTATCTTTAGCCGTAACCATAATTATGGGCATATCGTGTGTTTGTCTTACTTCACGTGCTACATCCAAGCCATCTTTTTTAGGCAGCATCAAGTCTAAAATCATTAAGTCAGGATTGTATTCGTCAACCTTCTTGATGGCTTCTTCACCATCATAAGCAGTGTCGACGTCAAAACCCTCTTTGGTCAAATTAAATTTAATAATATCAGAAATCGGTTTTTCATCATCAACAACGAGAATTTTCTTTGACATCGAAAAGCCCCCTTTTGTTATCATTATACTGGTTTTTAGTTTATTAGCCAAAAAAGTCATCAAAATTTAATAAAAAAACTTGCAATTCCTTTAAAATAATAGCATAATAGTTTTCGTTGGTTATTTAATACAACGCTTATGGGTGGCTAGCTCAGCTGGCAGAGCAACGGACTCTTAATCCGTGGGTCCAGGGTTCGAACCCCTGGCCACCCATTAATTATTAAAGGAAGCAATCACTTGGTTGCTTCCTTTTTGTTTGTCAAAAAGATGCTGGCTACAGAAATGACGTATTCTGTTTTAGACTAATTATTACGGCTGAACAATGATAACATACATCTATCACACGTCAATCTTTAAGCTTTTATGGATTTTATTAAGCATAAAAGGCCGTAACACTTTTTAAAATAAGTTTTTTACACAAAAGGCTTGTCAAAAAATAAATTAATTGTTATCATAATTAACGGTCAACAGAAATAATGACGGGTGGCTAGCTCAGTTGGCAGAGCAACGGACTCTTAATCCGTGGGTCCAGGGTTCGAGCCCCTGGCCACCCACCATAATAAAAATAGCACTGCAAGTAGTCGGTGCTTTTTTTATTACCTTTTTGACAAATAAAAAAGAGACGACTAATTAGTCGTCTTTTTTGTTTGTCCCAATTTGAATATCTGACAAAATTTGCTTTGTCAATTCGCTTACCGTGCCATTTGTTAATTTACGCTCATTGATTCCCAATGTATCATCTTCAAGCCACCATTTTTGTAAAACTTCTGTGGGGAACGGATTTTGCTTTTGACTATTATTAACCAAAGTTTGCGCAAAAGGAACATCCAAGTAATAAACATAGGCACCAGACCCAAATCTATGTATCAATTTAGTTAAAGTTGGTTCATAAATACTTTTAGGTAATATTCCCTCCAAAATGGTGATCGGGTAATATTCTCCTCCTAAAATAGTCATTAGTTCTATTAGACTAGCTGTTGGTCCCGAAATATTTTCCTTAGCATGTAAAATATCTAGTCGTAATATATCTTCGTGTAAAAGCAGACACTGCTGATAGCCAAAATATTCTTGCAAGCTGGTAGCTAAAGTACTCTTGCCACTACCTGAGTTGCCTCTAATTAAGATAAAGATTGGTTGCATTAATTTTCTCCTAGTAGTAAAAGTGACTGCGAACATTTTTAATTGTTCTTAGGTTGCACTCTTTTTATACTATTAATTTTCATAACAAACTTCCATATTAAAATGAAATGCTTAAGACATTATTAAGGCTATTAGTTGCTTATCCCCTAATTGCTCTTTATTATAATTAGTTGACGGTAAAAATTCGTAAAATAGGCAAAAAAATGAAGAAAAAACGACTATTATTTATTAGTATTTTCTGTATAGCGCTGGTAGCAATTGTTGGAATTGGGCTGCGCAGGCAAGCTACTTCTCAACCGGCTATACCGCAAACTAAATACGACTTGCAAAAAACAAGGCGTGCTGAAACTACGCCCACGATTTACTTACATGGCTATGGTGCAGGAGCACATTCGACTGCAAGCATGATTGCCTATGCAGAAAAACATAATGGTGCTCATAAAGTTTTAACAGCCAGAATTTCTGCTGCCGGCAAAGTTAATTTGCAAGGATACTGGCGTCCGCAAACTAAGCGACCACTTATTCAGGTAATTTTAACGGACAACAAAAATAGTAATTACCTTGTAACTAGAGAATGGTTTCATAATCTCATCTTGTCTTTGCAGCACAAATACCATATTAAGCACTATAATACGGTAGCTCATTCAATGGGCAATTTAATGACTCTTTCTTATCAACTGAAATATGGTCAAAAACAAGGTTTGCCCCAATTAAAAAAGCAGGTTAATTTGGGCGCGCCGTTTAATGGTATTATCGGCATAGACGATCAACCTAATCATAATTATCTTTTACATAATGGCAGGCCAAAATACATGACCCAGTCTTACCGCTCTCTTTTAAAAGTGCGTCATAATTTTCCCAACAAAGCTGCTGTGTTGAATATCTACGGCAATAAAGAAGACGGCACTAATTCTGATGATGATGTCAGCTGTGTCTCTGCTCAGTCCTTACGCTATTTATTAAGGGGAAAAGTTAATTACCGCGAAATTGAAATTAAGGGTGCAAAGGGCCAACATAGTCAACTGCATGAAAATCCAAAAGTGGACCGCTATATTGGCCAGTTTTTATGGTCAAACTAATCTTTAAACTATAATCATTTTTAATATTTTTTTCATAAATTATAGCGTATAATAAAAGAAAAGCGATAATTATTTTAGTAATAGGACAATAAAAAATGACACCAGTAATTGAAAATTTTATTGCAAAATTAGCTTCAAACTTGTCAACGCTATCTGACTCTGAGCAGCGATATGCGCTTGACTTTTACCGGACTTTTCTGCTGGACGGTGATTTTCAAACAAAAGAAGAAATCATTAAAGAACTGGGAACGCCCAACAGCTTGGCTAACGAAATTAAACAAGATTACGTTAAGTTCTTAACTGCTGTTATGTCTTCTGCAAACAATCCCCACGCCAGTGACAATTATTTTAACGGGTTACGGGTTAAAAAATATCCTCGCAGAGAACGTGTACTTTCATTTGCAGGTTTTGATCAAATCCAGCTGGCAGTGCATAGCACAGACATCATTATCCATTTAGGGAATAAATTTCAGGTATTGGTAGCGGATTATAGCAGCAGACCAATAGAAGTCAGTTTAATGAAGCAAACACTTTTGATTAAGGAAGGTATTGCTAAAGAAAAGAACCATGTGGTAATGTTTAACAGGCTCACAAGTGCCAGTCGGGTAGAAATCACAGTTCCGCAAAAAGACTCATTAGCTAAAATTAGTGGTCACAGCCGTAATGGTGACATAATGGTGCAAAACCTGCAGCTTGATAACATTACATTTAATCTGCGTATAGGGGACCTGTATTTAAATAACGTTCATGTTACTGGTGAAGTGATTTTTTCTGGAAAAAACTCCGACAACTTTATTACACAGTCAGAAATTGCCCAATTATCAAGCAGAATCCATGATGGCGATAGCAGTTTTAAACGCAGCATTATCAAACAGGCAATTGTGCAAACACGTGATGGAGATTTAGAGATTAAACAGTGTCATATAAACTCCAACCTTGAAGCAACCGATGGTGATATTAATATAACCCAGACTCAACTCGAACACCAAAATAATATTAGAATGGCAGACGGCGATTTGAATTTACACCAAATCACTCATGATACAGGTGTACAATTAGACGTTAAAGACGGGGATATTATCTATCATAATTCCAGTATTGGCAACAAGTTTACCAGCCAAACCAAGCAAGGTGATTTACTAAAAGCGTCTGTCAGAGATGGAGATATATTCATCAAATAAAGCAGTTCAAATTTTTAAAGCAATACAGCAAGAAGAAGCTCTTATGAGCTTCTTCTTTTTTCGGGACAGTTAATAAAAATTTCCTTTTAGTACTTGCTAATGTGTAAAACCTAAATTAAAATATTATATATCATATAATATTAAGGGAGGCAAAGCATGGCAATTCAAATACCAACTCGTTTGCTAGATGGTGCAGTTTTAGCTTTTCTAAAACAAGATGATCTGTATGGCTACGCTTTGACGCAAAATGTCCAAAAGATTTTCGACATCTCCGAGTCAACTATTTATCCAGTGTTACGCAGACTAAAGAAAAATAACTGTTTAACAACTTATGATGAACCATACCAAGGTCGCAACCGGCGTTATTATCACATTACCGATGATGGCATAACTTTATTAAAAACCATACAAGATGAATGGCTAGATTTTAGTGCAAGAGTTAATCAAGTATTAGGAGGGCAAAATGACCAAAGTAATTAATGATTATATTTCCGAACTTGAACAAAACTTAGTCGATTTACCTGAAAAAGATCGTGAAGATGTCGTTGAGTTTTACCGTGAATTTTTGTTAGATGGTGATTTTGTTAGACGCTCAACGATTGATACTGAACTAGGAACTCCTAAGCAGCTGGCAATTAACATTATGGCCGATTATTCAACCAAAGAAGATTCTATTCCCGCCAAACCTGAGACTCCTAAGTCAAACTTAAAAGCAAGCTGGTATATTCTGTTGGGAATTTGTGCTGCACCAATCGGCATCCCACTCATTTTGGCAATTTTATTCGTGATCTTCTTTTTACTGGCGGTTTTCTTTGGCTTATTTTTCGCCTTAGTAGCCTTTTTGTTTAAATTCTTCGTCGGTGGCGGCCTAAACTTTCTTAGGTCACTAGCCCTTCTATTCACCAGTAACTGGCCAACAGGCTGCATCTACTTAGGTAAATCGTTAATTTGTATCGGTGTCATCCTGCTGTTACTCCCGTTTATTGTTAAACTAGGCAAAATTTTAATTGCCAAGTGTACCCAAATTATTAGAAACTTAGGTAAAAACCTGCTTAAGAAAAATTACTTTCAGACGAGTTCTGAAAAAAATACCAATGAGGATAAATAAAAATGAAAAAGTTTTATAAAATCTGTGGACTAATCTTTGGCCTGATACTGCTTATTGGTCTCATTCTTCTAGTCGTATTTAGATTAAATGATAACCCATCACATGATTATAATGGAAAACACGCTCATTATAATGCAAGCAAGACTTTTTACGTAAAAAAGTTCGACAGTATTAAGTTAGCTTGTTACAGACCCGATATCAGAATTTCACTTAAGGATATTAACAAGTTTAAAGTGGTGGTTAGAGGTGGCCACGGAGCAGACATCAAAAAAATAAAAACCAATGTCGCTAACAATCAGCTCACTATTTCGGATCAGCCAGAACATCATTATAACGATGGTTATTATGCAGTCGACATTTATATTCCTGCTAAAAACGCAGTGAAAAAGATAATTGGTTTTTGTGCAGAAGGCGATTTTTATATCAACAGTTTAAATGTTCCCCGCATCAATTTGACAATAGAAGATGGCGACGTTTTGCTTAATAAACTTACTGCAAAAAACCTTGACCTAAATTCAAATGACGGTGACCTCAAAGTAAATCAGTCGACTTTTTCACGTAGTTCACTAAAACTAAATGATGGCGATGTTAAAATTAGCGACTCTCAAATACTAAATAACAGCTCAGTTATATTGAATGACGGCGACTTTTCAATGTCAAACGCCCCTAAAATCAACTATGTATTGACAAACCATTCTGATGATAAAATCATGTTTAAAGGTTCTTACCATTCCAACCATTTTGCAAAAAAAGTTAAAAATAAACCCGTACTAAAAGTTACCAGTATGGATGGCGATATTTTAATTAATTAGTAGGGAAGTAAATTTTACTTAGATGTGTTAGTAGCACCCATTTAAAGCTTAAAAATTTAGCCAAAACAAGGAGGACAGCAATGAAAAAGTTTTACCAAATTAGCGGCTTGATCGTCATTATTGGCATCATTTTATTTATTTTTGGTCATGCCAAAGGCGGCAATGATGATATCAATAACATTCATTCGGGCAGGACAACTAATATTGGCAATTCCTTTAATCACGATGAAAGTAGCAGAAAGTCCCATCACGTAGCAGCCAAAAAGCGCACTTTTAATTTAGACAAGTTTTCTAAGATTAATATTGATGCTGAAGAACCCAACATCCAAATTACTAAGGGAAACGACTTTCAGGTTACTATCAGCGGCCCTAATGTCAAAAAAATTAGTGCTAAAGTTGCAGACGACCAGCTGACCATCTCTGACAATAATGCTTATGAGGACGGGACTTATCAGGTAAATGTTACCGTTCCGGCAATTGGTTCTATCAAAGAAATAACAGGATCATGTTCTGAGGGCAATATTCATTTAGCTGACTTAACTATCGCTGACCTCGACTTGCAGGTTGAAGATGGTAATGTTAGTGCTGAAAATGTGACAACTCACAAAGCCAATTTTGACCTTGCTGACGGTGACTTAAAAATTACTAATTCAACTTTAACCAGTGGTATCTTGAACTTGAGTGATGGTGATTTAACTGTTACAAATAGTCAATTTAAAATTAAGGCAACTTTGGGTGACGGTGATGTCAGAGTCAATGATTCCAAATTACTGGCTGACAGCTCCTTTAATTTGAGTGAAGGTGATTTCCAAATGAGCAGGCCTCCTAAGGCCAGCTACCAGTTGTCAACTTCTTCAGAGGATGAGCTTGTATTTCACGGTAATAACTATCATAGACATTTTGCTAAAAAATTAAGGGGTAAGCCTCTACTCAAAGTTTCTTGTGGCGACGGTGATATTCTCATAAATTAAACTATGCAGCACGCAAATGAATAGCCCCATAAAATAAAAAGGCCTGGATTGATTTTAAAAATTAATTCAAGTCTTTTTATATATCTATATCAAAAGTAATAACTACCGAGTTTATTTTTTTATTGCTTCACTTAAACTAGCATGATATTATAAATTAAAATAAAAATTAAATTAGTGTTAAAAAGATAAGAGATAGCTTAATTATGAAAATATATATTAACGGAGACTTTGATGCTGAAGAAGAAAAAGTAGAATCACAAGAAATTGATTTAGAAAATTTTATTAACATAGATGCCCAAATTTACGCCGCTAGTGTTACTGTTCAAGTGGGCTCTGCTTTTCATATATCAGCTTATAACATTAATCCTGAGCGCATGAAAATCAGTGTGGCAGAACAAACTCTTTTTATTCGTGAGCAAAAGCCTCAATATTATCAGAATCATCGGCGAAAAATTTATATTCGCAAAACTAAATCCGAATTAATAATTACGGTTCCCCAGACTGCCATACTTAATGAAGTACAAATAAAAGACTTTGCCGGTAGCATTATTATGAGTGACTTGAACATGCAACAACTTGAGATCAGAGAAAATGCCGGTTCGTTAAAGTTAGAGGGGGTCACGATTCAAAACGATGCTAAAATACGTTTAGATGCTGGCAGTTTAGATATCAATCACTGTAAGATGAATTCTAACGCCAGACTAGCTGCTGGATCTGTCAAGATCAAAGGTTTACAAGGAAAAAATTACTTTAAACTGGCTGCTGGATCACTAAAAACATTAGGCGATAGAGACAATCAGACTGATTATGATTTATCTACTACTTTAGGCTCAATTTATTTCCATGGTAGTAAAATAGGTAAACATTTTTACAAACACGACGATAACGCTAACCAATTAACTGCTTTCAGCTCGGTAGGCTCAATCAAAATCAAATAAAAAAGTCTTGCTTTTGACTAATATGGGTCAAAGTAAGACTTTTTAAATTCCTCAATTATCGTCGCACATCAATTACGAATGAATTAATATCACCACGGTATTCGGCGATCGAATATTCAATTGGCTGCTCGTCAGCCGTTAACCCCTGTGTGTGAAAATAAAAAATAGGTTCGTTAACCGCTATATTTAATAAGTTAGCGGTAGTTTCACTTGCTGCCAGCACCTCTAGTTTTCTAATTACACGTGTCACTTTCAAGTGATATTTTTCAAGCGTGCTGTATAAAGAGACTTGAGCAAAATCATAATTAATTAATTCAGGTACACGTCTCTTAGGCACATAAGTTGTTACTAAAACTGTCGGTTGGTTATTGGCATACCGTAATCGTACCAACTTAAAAACAGGCTCGTTTAGTGGCAATTGTAAATTCTTGCTTACCTCGGAGTTGGCTTTTTCTTCATTAAAATAAAGCAGGTTAGTTTTGGGATAAATGCCCTTGGCACTCATTTCCTCACTATAGCTTTCAATTAAATGCGTAAATTCTTGCTCTATTTTTACCTTTTTAACTAATGTGCCCCGTTTACGCTTTCGCTCCAGATAGCCTTGATGCACCAGTTGGGAAATTGCTTGGCGCACCGTTGGCCTACTTACCTGATACTTCTGCGCCAAGTCTATTTCTGGTGGAATAATTGAATTTTGCGGGTAAAAACCGGTTTGAATTTTAGCTAACAAATCATTGGCAATTACTTGGTATTTAGGAAGTTCTTTCTCTGTCAATTTACCCCACCATTTTCAGATTACTAATAATGTCATTACAATTATTTACTATATCATGCAAAAAGCCAGCGTAAAGTAAGAAAGACCTTCCAGCTTCACAGCGGCTTACTAATTAATTATATTTCAATGGCACTAATACCGTCTTCTACAAAACGCTTTTTTAACGCCTCAATGATTTTGACACCAGAACTAGTACCAATGCGCTCAGCCCCAGCAGCAATCATAGCCAAAAAATCATCAGTATTGCGTATTCCGCCTGCAGCCTTAACCTTGACATCTGGGCCTACGGTTTCTTTCATCAACCTGACATTCTCTACTGTTGCACCAGCAGTACCGAAGCCGGTAGAAGTCTTAATAAAATCGGGCTTGACCTTTTTAGCTACTAAAGCGAGTTGTTTAATTTCTGCTTTAGTTAAATAGCAAGTTTCAAAAATAACTTTGCATGGTACCTGGTGCTGATGGCAGAGGCTTACCATTTTTTGCATTTCGTCTTCAATATAAGCCCAGTTATGAGCTCTGACTTGCGTTAAATTAACGACATAATCGATTTCATTAGCACCATTTTTTAAAGCGTCTTCAGTTTCCGCTAATTTGCAAGCTATTGTGGTTTGACCTAAAGGAAAGCTGATAGCAGCGCCGGTATCAATATCAGTTCCTTTTAACTGCTCTGCACAAAAATGTGATTGTACCTGGTTAATAGCTACCATTTTAAAATGGTATTTTTTAGCTTCTGCACAAAGTTTTTTCATATCATCTTCTGTCGCATCAGCATGTAAATTAGTATGATCAATCAAACGGGCAAAGTCATCAATTGTATATTTCATTTTGTTCTCCTTTTGTAATTACATAATATCATTTTAGTAGTGATAAAATATAATGTCAACTGCTAAATACGCATTTATTGTTGCTGCCTTAAATATTATGTATTTACAAATTTAATAAACTATTATTAATCACTAAGCAGGCTGAAAATTATTGTCAGACTGAAATTATTTTTATAAAAATAGTAATTTATACCATTTTTTAACTGCTAAGAGAGTAGAATTTAAGGGTAGACTCTTTTTATATACAAATTAGTAAATGGAGCCGAATAACAAATTAATCATTTACTATATGAAAATATTTTTATACTTAATTTAGCTCTTTTTTAGAAGCCTTTGGCCCCCTTTTTAATCTGGGATAATTCATGATAGAATTACTTAATGACTGTATTGAAAGAAGGGTTTCATGGGTAAACATAAATACTACTACCAGCATTTAACTGATGATGTAGTGGTCACTAAGAGCCAAGAATATCATTTGCCTGAGAATTACACTATCTTTCCTCACTCACTTGGTGGCAGAATTTGGTCCAAAATTGTGCGTTTTCTTGCTCATTTAATCAGTATTATCTATATTCGTTTAATTCTGCGGGTACGCATTGTCGGCAAAAGCAAATTATCGCTGCTAAGGGATCAAGGCTATTTTATATATGGCAACCATACACAAGCCTTCGGTGATGTCGTTTTGCCACTCAGCATTATTTCTGCCTCAGATTATTATGCTATCGGCTCCCAAGCAAACTGGAGTCTCCCAATTTTAGGCAAGTTGGTTTTGCCCTATTTTGGGCTGCCAGTGGGTCAGAACCTAAACCAATCTGGTAAACTGATTAAAGCTGTCACTGCCGTCATTAAAGCTAAAAAAGTAGTTGTTATTTACCCTGAAGCTCATGTTTGGCCGTATTACACTAAAATTAGGCCCTTTCCTGCTACCAGCATGCACTTTCCTGTTATGTTAGCTGCTCCCAGCTTTGCCATGACAACTACTTATTCCAAGCCAAAAAGAGGTACAAAGCCAAAAATGACAGTTTACATAGACGGTCCTTTTTATCCAGACACAAATCTTAATAAAAAGCAGGCGCAAAAAAAGCTGCACAGCCAAATCTACCAAGCAATGCAAAAACGCGCTCTTTTGAGCGATTACGAATATTGCACTTATCAAAAAATAAATTAAGGAGTTCTAAATGAATATTCTTTTTTGCGGTGATCATAACGCCGAAGATGGCATTCTTATCGCCACTCTTTCTTTATTAAAAAACAGCGGCGCAGAAGAACTCCACATTTACATTCTAACGATGTACACGCAAAGCTTTCATAAAAAGTTTAAGCCCTTTAGCAAACACGCAGCGGACTATTTAAAATCTCTTTTGGTAAAGCAAAATCCTCATAGCACTTTAAAATTAATGGACTGCACCGGCTTATTTGTCAGAGAACCATTAATAGCCAACATGAGCACACACTTTACCCCTTACGCGATGCTGAGACTATTTGCGGATGAAATTCCTCAATTACCAAACAAAATACTTTATCTTGACGCTGATGTGATTATTAGGCGCAGCTTAGTCAGTTTTTATGAGCAGGATTTAGCCGGTTTTGAGTTTGCGGGTGTCCTTGATTATTGGGGACGGTTCTTTTTTCACAATTTTCATGAACACAAAGTTTTTGACTATGTCAATTCCGGTGTATTGCTGCTTAATTTGCCTGAAATCAGGAAAACTAAGCTATTTACTAGAATCCGGCGCTTGTTACAGACCAGAACCGTTTTAATGCCAGATCAAACTGCACTTAATCGGTATGCCAAAAAGAAGAAAATTGCACCCCGACGTTATAATGAACAGTATAAATTGCAGTCAGACACTGTAATTCAGCACTTTACTACGAGTTTTCGCTTCCTGCCCATTTTTCACACATTAACAGTGAAGCCCTGGGATGTGACAAGGGTCCATAAAGTGTTAAAATTGCATGAATATGACGACATTCTGACTTACTATCTCAATGTGAAAAGCAATTTATAAAAATAATGTTTGGAGAAAAATAATATATGACAATTCCAGTTTTTTATGCTATCAGTGATGACTTTACTCAATATGCAGCTGTATCACTTAATTCTTTAGTGCAAAATGCTGCTAAAACTAAAGATTACACCGTCTACTTTTTAAGTCAGGATTTATCTGAGCAGCATAAACAAGACTTGCAGGCATTAGGTGCTGCTAACGTTCACGTTAAGTTTTTTAAAATTAATGATGAAATAGTTGCGCCCATTCAAAATCGGACTGAAAACTTCCTGCGGGCTGATTTCTTTACTATGTCAATCTTTTACCGCTTATTCATTCCCGATCTTTTCCCGCAATATGATAAAGCTATTTATATTGATAGCGACACTGTCGTTAATGATGATATTGGTAAATTATATGATACTGAACTTGGCAATCATTTGTTTGCTGCCTGCACAGATTCTTCAATTCAATACGTAGCAAAAATGGTTGCTTACATCAAAAATGTACTGGTTTTAGATCCCAAGAAGTACATTAATTCTGGAATGTTGGTTTTAAACTGTAAAGCTTTTCGCGACGAGCACTTTATTGATCACTTTATGCACTTGCTGACCAAATATCATTTTGACTGCATCGCTCCTGATCAAGACTACTTAAATGAAATTGGGGATAAAAGAATACTGCATCTTGACCCTAAATGGGACGCGATGCCAAATGACAATACCGAACCCCTGGCAAATCCCAGCTTAATTCACTACAACCTTTTCTTTAAGCCTTGGCACTTCAAGAACATTCAATACGAAAAGTATTTCTGGAACAGTGCAAAAGAAACCAAGTTTTATGAGGAACTCTTAAGCGAGCTCAATAATTACACTGATCAGCAGCGTGATGAAGATCGGCATAAGTTAGATCACATGCTGGCTAAAGAAGATAAAACTATTAATGACCCTCATAACTGGGCAAACGTGAAAAAGCAAGGACCTGTCAGTTTATGATTATTGGTGACAATCGTGAACAAGTTATCCAGAACATTGAAAACGCGGTAAAAAGCGGTAACTGGAATGCAAAAGTCGAAGTCGGTGATCCAGTTTTATCTCTGAATGAAAGTAAAGATCTAGTCAACAATTTTTGGCAAGAGCAAAAAACCATTAAAGGCAAGATAAATGACCGGATTGGCCACCTATTCTTTAATAGCTTGACCCATTTTTTAACTTCATCTACTACGTTCACCGGTCTGGAAAATCTAGCTAATTTGCCACAAGGTGGAGCAATTATCACTGCCAATCATTTTAACCAAATTGATTCCTTGCCTATCAAGCACCTGGCAAATAAAACACATCATTCTTTAACAATTGCAATTGAAGATACCAACTTGAAATTACCCGGAATTTTATGCTACTTAATGAACTACGTTGGCACTATTCCCCTAATTCAAGTTCCAAGCTATGTGGGTACGGAATTTCCTCGTCATCTGCATGATGCGTTAAAGCAAAACAGCTGGGTTTTGATTTTTCCAGAACAGGAAATGTGGTGGAACTACCGTAAGCCCCGAGAATTAAAGCGTGGTGCCTACTATTTTGCTGCTAAGCAAAACGTACCAGTGATCTCAACTTTTATTGAAATACAATCAACTGCCAAAATAGAAAAAAACCACCCCAACTTTTACCAAACTAAATATGTAGTCCATGTTTTACCGCCGATTTTCCCCGACGTTAAACTAACTGCTAATGAAAATTCCAAGCTAATGATGAAACGCGACTATCAGCAAAAAGTTGCAGCTTATGAAAAGGCTTACCAACGTAAGTTAGATTTAGCTTTTACCCCATGGGATATTGCTGGCTGGCGTTTTAATTATCAAAAAGAACAAAATAAAAATTAGACTTGCCCATTTTTTGAGCTTATAATGTAGGTGACAATTAGTAAGTGTATTTGGAAGGAGGATAATTCCAATGGAAAAATTTACAAAAGAATCTTTAGCAAAATACGATGGCAAAAATGGTAATCCAGCCTATGTAGCAATCAAAGGCGTTGTATATGATGTTACTGGTAATCCGCACTGGACTGATGGTGAGCACCATGGTAACTTGGCAGGACGCGACTTGACTGTAGCAATAGGACAATCACCTCACGGTGAAAGTGTCTTGGGTAACCTGAAAAAAGTCGGTACTTACGAAGATTAATTAACATAAATAGTAAAAAGCAGGCATATATTTGTATGCCTGCTTTTTTGATGAATAAACTACTTTTCTAAATCTTTTTCTAACAAATTCTTGTCGCTATACAATCATCTACCAATAAAATAGTTTCTTTTAAATATCAGTTGGGCACATCATCTACAGAAAATATGCTATTAACCTCATTTATGTGAGGAATCTTATCCTTTGTCTAACGACTAATTAGTCTAATACCAGACAGTAATGAAAACTTAAAAAATGGCGTTTATTAATTCTGTTCATTATTATGCTGCAAATTTTTAGTTAAATAATGTACAATTTTTGTCTAAGGGAGTGATGCTCATGTTACAAATCCAACCTGTTTCAGCATTAAGAAATTACAATAAAGTCCTTGATAAAGTTAAAAAAGATAATCCAGTTTTTCTCACCAAAAATGGCTATGGCAAATTTGCACTCATAGATATCGAAGAATATGATGAATTTACTACTGCTCTTGAGCTGGTAAACAAAATTAAAAAAGCTGAAAAGTCAAAGCACTATAATTTTGATGAAATCAAAGGAAATTTATTCAGCTGATGTTTTGATTAGAATTACTTTCATTAATTAAGGCGCATCGAATTATGATGCGCTTTTTTATTATTTTGCAAACAATTTTGCTGCCGCCTTGATATTTTCTTGGGCTGGCACAGGAATTCTACCCAGACCATCAAGTCCAACGTTTAGAAGATAATTGATTCCCAGACTATTTAAATGCTTGCGGTAATGAGCAATAGTCAAAGGCGCTTTCCAATTTTGATCGCGGTAAGAAAAGCCCCAATGGATCATCATGCCGTACTGAGCGTTTTTAAACCACTCAATGTTCTCGTTTGCAGTCATACATTTCTCCAATACTAAAGTTACCCTGAAAATACTTAATATTATTAAAAAGTTTAACACTTATTTTGCACATATATTTGGTTTTAACTAAAAAAGAGTTAGCCTTAATATTTAAAGCTAACTCTAAAAATACCTCTTATTTTAAGAAATTTTACGATAAAGCCAAGTAATTTTCTGCATTACGTAAGTCTGCAATCGATAGTTGACCCGGTGCGGAGGTTTGGCCCACTGCCCCAAAGGACAAACTAGAACCAAAAACTTGACCGGCTACCCTGGTAACTTTACCAATATCGCCCATAGCCATAGTAATCAAGGGATTAGAAATTTCTGCATTCATTTCTGTCGTTGCTGCTAAAAGAGTTAAAACATCTGCAGCGCTATGAGGCATGCAGGCTAACTTAGGGACATCTGCACCAAGTTGCGCCATTTTTCGTAAACGAAATTCAATTACGTCTTTAGCTGGCACCTTTTCAAAGTCGTGATTACTCATAATTACTACGACATTGTAGTCATGAGCTAAGTTCACTAAAGATTTTACTCTTTTTTCAGTGTGGAAAAGTTCAATATCAACAGCATCACCAAGTCTATTAGTAACGACATATTCTATTAAATTTAAATATTGATCTTCATCCAGACTGCAAACTCCACCTTCATTTTTAGTGCGAAATGTGACCAAAATAGGCAGTTCGCCCACTTCCTGGCGCAATTTCTTAGCAGTAGTATTTAGCTTGTCAAAGTCATTAACTCCTGCAGCATAATAATCAATACGCCATTCCATTAAATCAGGTTTGGCAGACTTAATCTTTTCAGCTGCAGTCAAAATTTCTTCTGCGGTTGTTCCGACATTAGGGACGGCAATTTTGGGCAGTCCTGCTCCTAAAACAGTATTTCTAATCTTTACAGTAGCCATTAGTCAATCCCTCAACTAATCGTTGTCGTCTGAAAATATAATCTCACGGATATAATCGGTTGGCATCTCTTTACCTGTCCACAGCTTAAATGATGCTGCTCCTTGATCAATCATCATGCCGATACCGTCATAGACATGCTTAACTCCGGCCTCTTGTGCCACTCTCATTAACTTAGTAGTTCTTGGAGAGTAAACCGTGTCAAATACTACCATATCCTGATGGAACCATGATGGATCTGAAACTAACGTCTTATCTTCAAACGGCTTCATTCCGATGCTGGTTGCATCACAGTAAATATCACTTTCTCCAATTGATTGTTTAAATGCTTCCTGATCAGATAATTCAGTAAGAGAAACCTTGCAGTCAGTGTTTTCACGAATAGTTTTAACAGTCTTTTCAGCTTGAGGCCAATTTTTATCTCTAATGTTAAACATTCTAATTTCCTTAGCACCATCTAAAGCTGACTGAACTGCTATCGGTGTTGCAGCACCACCAGCACCCGTTAAAGTCATAATCTTACCTTTAATATCAAAGCCTTCATCTTTAAGTGATTGCACAAAACCGATACCATCAGTGGTGTAGCCTGTCAAAACGCCATGATCGTTCACAATAGTATTAACAGCATCACACATTTTAGCAGCAGGTGATAATTTATCGAGGTATTGAATGACCTCTTTTTTATTAGGCATCGAAACATTGGAACCACGCATATCTAACGTGCGAATAGCGTCAACTGCGCCTTTTAATTTATCGTTGCCAACTTCAAAACAAAGATAGGTGTAATTCAAGCCCAGCTTAGCAAACGCATTATTGTGCATTGTCGGTGACATTGAATGCCGAATAGGATAAGCCATCAAACCAATTAAGTAGGTATGACCATCGAGCCAGCCAGTAATAGGACCATTAACACCAGTAATTTTATTAGTCATCATTTTTCTCCTTTATTAAAATTAAAAATAATTAATCTACGTTAATTTTTAGAGGCGCTAGACACTGCATCAGTTGAAGCAGGTTTAGTCGTGGTCAGTTTTTGATAATTAGTATTATCAGCAGCCTCTGTTCCGGCAACAAAACCTGAAGCATAAGACCAAGAATTCATCATACTTGGCATTGAATCATGACCGTTAGCACCGCCAACAATCTCACCAGCCGCATAGAAATTATCTAGTGCTTTAAAGTCTTGGTCTAAAAGTTGCATACGCTGACTAGTTTCATAGCCACCAAGGGTTGTACAAAAACGTAATTTCTGCTCAATCACAAAGTAGGTCTCGCCTTCATATTTATGCATAAACTGACAAGGGCGACCAAACTCAGGATCATTACCTGCGGCAAAGTATTTATCATAGTCAGTTAAAGTCTTCTTGAGGTTTTCATAATCAATGCCGGCTTTTTGAGCCACTGTCTTTAAGTCTCCGCTAACTAAAATCGGACTCCTCTTGCCATCAAGATCGAAGAAACCTTGCACTTCGTCTTTGCTAAAACCATATTTAAGCAGCAATTCATAAAATCTGTTCCAAGTTCTCTCATCCATTACTACAAAAGCAATTTTATCCTTTTGCTCAGCAATAGCATCCCGAAAGTGAGTGTATGGGGCAGATTCATTTACAATTCGCTTACCACTGGTATTGACAAAAATAGCACCCATGTCTGTCGCTTCTTTTGTTGAATAGGTGGTTAATTTGGCGATACCAGGTTCAACTTCTAAACCATGGGGGTAAACTTTATACCAGTCAAGATTGCGGGAAGCCAAATTCATATTTTTAGCAAAATCAAAATAATCACCAGTAGAAGTCATCGGGCCGTAATAAGGGATATTGGTCTTATGCTTAAGGTAATCACGGGCACCCCAACCGCCAGCTGCCATAACTAAGGACTTAAAGTTTACGGTAACAGTTTCGTGCTTGCCTTCAGCAACTAATGAGACAAGCTGGCCCTGTTTGTTTTTATTAAGTTGTTCCACCCGAGTTTCAAGTAAAATTTTGCCACCCTTTTTGGTAAAGGCATTTGCCACTTTAGAAACTACTTCATAAGAACTTTCAGTGGGCATTTCAATTTGGCGGTCAACAGAATGCTCAATAGTTTGTGTTTCGGCCTTTTGATAGGTTAGGTCCGCAAATTCAGTGATAAAGTCAACTGCTTTACCAATATTTTGCACCAGTAAATTTGAAAGTAAAGGATAATTTGTCCCCCGGCATTCACGGGCAATATCCTGAACTAAAAGCTGCGGAGAATCTTTTTGGGCTTCCTCACCAAATAAAGCAGCCGCTAATTTTGAACCAGTACCAACTACGTTTGAGCCATTTAAAATTGTAGCCCCACCGAGATAACCATTTTTTTCAAGTAAAAGAACATTTTTACCCATTGATAATGCCCGAGAGGCAGCCATTAAGCCAGCCATCCCTGAACCAATTACGGCTACATCTACATCATAAGTTACATCTTGATGTGACTGATCACTAGGCTGAGAAGCAATATTTACACCATTTTCTTTTAAGGCCTTCTTCCCAGAGTCAAGCATGGCTTGCGTCATAATGGAAGCACCGGAAATAGCGTCAACAGCGAAACTTTGATTATTAATAATATTCTTTTTTAATTTACCCACAACCTGGTTGAAGATACCTGGGGTTTCTGCAGTTTTGGTTACATTAATATCGGCAATTCGGTTATTTTCAACTTTAATATCAAAGTCGATCTGACCATTTCTGCCCTCTGCTATTGCTTTAATTGTTTTTTCTGACATAACTCCACCTTCCGTTTTACATTAATTTTTGATGTTGAAATTTTTACTACGACTAATTAAGACAACACATAGAACTACCGAAATGATTGTTATGACTGTAGTTATCCAAAATACCATTAGCGTACTTGTAGCGTTAGCCTTTAATACAAACGCGGCTACAAGCGGTGCCACGAAGTAAACTACGGCTGGAGCAAAACTATAGTATGAAGTAATTTTCCCGTGACTCTGGGGGAAATAAGAAGTCAAAACAGAAAGTCCAACCTGCCATACTCCTCCTGCAGTAAAGAAACCGACAGCCAAAGCACCTATTTCACCAGCTAACAGGGATGGCTTTAAGACCATAAATAGCAGACCAAGAGCAGTGATTGCCGAATATACCATAATTAAATTCAATCTTTTTACCTTAGTAACTAAAGCTGATGTCACAAACACAGATATTAAGGAAGCAATTGAATACCATGATACAAGCTGATTGGCGTTAGCAGCGGGCTCATTTAACACATACTGCCCGTAGTAAGGAGCATAAAGAGAAAAAATATAGAATGTAAAGCAAAGCGTAAAGCCTAAACCAATAATCATCAGGCCATCAACGGCTAACTTAGGCTGATTCTGCTCACTAACACCAGTCTCTTGTTTTTTCTCTGTTGCAGGTGCGGCTTTTGCTTCAGCTTGTGGGGCAAAAGCCGTCTTCATTGTAAATACAACATCCAGTAAAATAATAATGACTAATATTAACGCTGTAATCTTGGGGTTTTTAATTACTTTCACGCAAAATGGAAATACCATTTGCATCACTTGCATTGCAGCTTTAACAAACGAGTTCATTGTAGCTGTTTTATCTGGAAAAGCATCTGCAAGTGCAGGATAACCCGCAGTATCGCCAAATGAATTGGTTGCACCGAAAACCATTGCCGCTAAACCGGCAACCCAAATATTATTGGCAAAAGCAGCACCAAGAAGAAAGATTGCGTCACTTAACAATGCAATTAGCAAAGTCCTTTTGCGACCAATCTTATCTGAAATAGCACCAGCAAATAGAATTGTGAAAATTCTACCCAAGCCCACCATTGCAATTACAAGCGAGACTTGGGTTTCAGTAGCATTCCAAGAATGGGCCAATATTTCCCTATATTGACTAATAAATAAGGTAGCTGCTCCCACAACTGCAAAATGGATATAAACAGAAGCGGCAACACCACTATAACTTTTACCTTTTTTCATAGCTTTACCTTTCAAAATTAAGACTGCTAATATTTCAGAAATAAATATATCTTATTAAAACGGATATGAATAATTATTTCTGACTGCTAAATTATAAAAAATAACTATAATTAGCAGCATTTATACCCTCTATTGTCTTGTTAAACAGATACTTATCAGGTATCTCACAATAGTAAATTGTATATCCATATTGCCAAGGCCGTTCAAAGTTATTTGATAACGCAAAGAAAGTTGCTAGTTTTTTAAGTCCCCTTTGCCCGGAACAACAACTACTAAATAGAGCAATCAACAATAAGCCAAGAATATTAATTTTAGCAATAATAATATAAATAAAACTTGTAAGGGCTTTACAAAAATGAGTATAGTGTTTTTTAATATAAGTATTAAATATAAAAATACTTTTTGAGGTAAGATCATGAATCTAAATCAACTCTACTATTTTTGTGAATTGGCAGATCAAAAGCAATACACTAAAGCAGCAGAAAACTTGTTCATCAGTCAACCGACTCTTTCAATATCGATTAAACAATTGGAAAATGAGCTGCACTGCAAATTGTTTAAACATAATGGACGCTACGTGCAATTAACTGAATATGGGCGCATTTTTTATGATACTGTGACCAAATCACTAAATATTTTAGATAGTGGTAAAAAGAAGATCGAACAGCGTATCAGTCAAGATCAAGGCAACATCCATATTGCCGGCATCCCTACAGCAATTGGGACTATTTTGCCCCACTTAACTAAGCAGTTTCAACAAGAAAGCAATATTTCCCCGCATTTCATCTACCACGATAACCCTTCATATCAGATTTGCGAAGGCATTAAAAATGGTTGGTATGATATCGGAATTTCTTCATTTGTACCTGAATTTAGTTATTTTACTTACATTCCCCTTTACACCGAGGAAATTGTTGCTATCGTTTCAAAGGAAAACGACCTAGCCAAAATAAATGAAATCTCTCCCGCAGAATTGCAAGGTGAGCCAATTATTACTTATTCTAAAAAAATTCAGATTGGTAAAGACATCACCAATGCTCTACTGGCAACCGCATCTGATCTGAGTATCACAAATAGACTGCATGATGAATTGGCGATTGCGGGACAAGTGTTGACCAATGATATTGTCGGCATCGTTGCCAAAACTATTTATTTGAGCGGTTTCGATATTCACATTATCAAACTGGACTTACCTAAAAATACTCGTCAGGTTTATTTAGTTTATGACTCCAATCAGAATTTTTCACCGGGAATTGTTGATTTTATTGACTTTCTTAAAAGCCATAAGCCAGATATTCAAAAAATTGTTGATAATATTCCTGTCAATTAAAATTTCCAAAAATAACGCAACTAATGGAGAAAACGGATAACTATGACTAATTCAATTACCACAAACGCCATACGTGCTCTTTTATACGAAGTCGTAACCGAACCAAAGCCGGGTTTGGTAAATCCTGCAAGTTCCGGCCCGCATCCAGATATGGATATTTACACTTTTATTGACAGCAGCTTAAGTTTAGAATCATATTTTGCTGCCGCTGTTCAAATTGGGCAAAATTTTTCAGCTACTGATTTAACCAAAATGTTTCAGCAATTGCGCAAAAGAGGCATCGTCGCTGAAAAAGAAATGTTTACTGCTACTCATGGTGTCAATACTCATAAAGGAGCAATATTTGCCTTAGGGATCTGTGCTTGTGCCGAAAGTTATTCTGCAGTTAATAACACCGAATTATTTCTCACTATTACCCAGATGTGCCGCGGCCTTGTCCACCATGATCTAGTGGAAAATAACCAGCTGCAAACAGCAGGAGAAAAAGAATTTATACAATATCAAATAGGCGGGGCACGCGCACAAGCTGAACAAGGTTATCCCGTAGTCAGAGAAGTTGCTTTGCCCTTCTTAAAAAACAGTACGGGAACACTACAAGCAAGACTCATTGACACACTAATTAAAATAGCTGCAGTAAGTGTTGATAGCAATTTGATTAAACGAGCTGGCAATTATAGCGTGATTAAATGGCTGCACGCAGGTGCAACAAAATACTTGGCTTTAGGCGGCTATCAGACTTTGGCCGGAAGAAAGCAACTGCAAAAATTATGCCGTGATTGTTTAACACACAATTATAGTTTAGGCGGCTGTGCCGATTTACTGATTGTCACCATTTTTGTAGCTCTTCAAAGAGGATACATATAAAAAAGAAGGCGCTGCCTTCTTCTTTTTTAATAATTGCGTAAATACACATAGTTGATCTCATGACCGGCTGTTTTATGCAAAATAACATTGGCCCTTGACTTAGTAGGCGCGATAAATTCACGCAGGTTAACTAAGTTAACGGTTTGCCAGACCCTTTCCGCCATTTCGACAGCTCGTCTTTTTGGTCCGTTTGCCCAAGAATAATAAAAACTGGCAGGATTATTTTGGTTCATAACCAGCAGATGTACAAAACGTTGCAAGAACCACGTTCTGATCAGTTTTTCATTTGCATCAATATAAATCGAAAAATTAAAAAAATCACTTGTCGCAATCATTTTATTAGGTGGAATTTGCAGGGTATTTATCCCTTCAATAATTAAAATATTAGGATTAGTAATCTTGCCGTAACCGCCAGGAACAATATCTGACAGTTCGTGTGAATATAACGGATAAAACACTTCTTTTTGGCCACTGGCTACATCTGATAAAAAATCTGCTAGCAGTTTCATATTGTAAGATTCGGGGAAGCCTTTACTATCCATCAGTCTTTTTTGCTTTAATTCACGATTGGGATATAAAAAGCCGTCTGTCGTCATCAGTTGTACTGTCAATTTAGGATAAAGGCGTTCGAGCAGGACTTTTAACAAGCGCGATACTGTGGATTTCCCGACGGCAACTGGACCAGAAATACCAATAATAAAGGGTTTATTAACATTATTGGCCCCAATAAAATGGTTCATTGATTGCAGCAGCAATTGTTCGTTATGCACAAACAGGTACAAGTAATGGACCAAGGGAGCATAAATTTCGTTAACATCGCTGGAGTCGACAATATCGCCTAATGAAGTGAGTTCTTTTAACTCATTTTTGCTGATTTTGCTGGTCTTACTCTTTGCCTGGGACCAATCCTGCCGTGAAATTTTAGTAAAGTTTTTCATCATTTATGCTCTTTTCATTATATAGTGCAAAGGCGTAACAACTATAGGTGTGACTATTGCAGTAAAAATCGCTTCGACTAAACCATTCATTCCCAGCGAAACAAGTAAAACTATAAATAGCGGCATCCCTGCCGTGAAATTGCCGATATTTGAGAGCAATATTTGCGGATTTCGCATAAAGAATAAGCTGGCTAAAGTAATGACCAGTCCCGTGTTGGTCAAAGATGTTACAGCCCCATTTAATACATAAACCCACTTTTTGACCGGTAAATTCTTTTGCTGAAAATATTTAGTAATCAAACTAGGGAAAAGTCCTGCCAAGATGCTTGGTACTAAAGAAATTACCGGATTGCGAAACAGCAAGAGACTAACCATATCTCCCGGCTGTGTGTACGCCACCACTAACCTGGTCAAACCCCAAAATAGGCCAAAAACTGTACCATAACAAGGATTAAGTAAACTACCATAAATAGCAACAGTTAACGGAATGGTAGTAATAGCCGGAATCGCTGGCAAAATACGGATGTAGCCAATATTAGGTACAAAGGTTTGTAAAATCAATATCGCCATAAACACAGCAGTAACTGCTAATTTAACTGTATTATCTCTTTTCATACTTTTACTCCATATTGTCTTTGTCATATTTATCATTATTCAGTCTGCCAATAATGGCATCTGCTATTATTGAACATCCACTTTTTTAATGACGTCTGTAGCAAATTGCTATTGGGGACATGCTATTCAATCCCTAAAAATTTGCCCAGCAAATGATTAAATTCTGCCGGTTTTTCAGCCATTATGTCATGACCGGCATCAGTAACAGTGTTGATTTTAATGTGTTGATTGTGCTTTTGCATTTCATTAACGTAGCCGATCCTAAAGTAAGGACTTTTAGTTGAACTGATTGATAGCGCCGGAAAATCGATACTATAAACAGTTTGACGCCAATCTTTTTGAACATGATCAAAAAGCAGTGGCATATTTTCCTCGCGCTTAAAGGGATGCTGCCGTTTAAACGGATATAGTTCAGACCAAACTTGGCTATCAATCCCATTTAGCGTTTCTTTAATATGATCATAATGAGATAGCACTTCTTTAAAATTGTGCTGCGTTAATTCTATCTGGCCGTGAGCCCAGCCATAATGCCATTTTTCGTCATTCAGCATTTTGGGCGTTTGATCAATTGTAATGATCTTAGCTATCTTCAATTCGGGATGATATTTTAAAATGGCCCACACTAAACCTGCACCCATTGAGTGCCCGATTAAAATTATGTCTTTTAAATTCAATCTGGAAATTAATTCGGCAGCTTCATCTGCCAAGTCTGCCATGGTGCTTACTGCAGGTCCTTCTGAACTGCCGTGCCCAGCCAAGTCAAAAGTAATTACTTGGTAGCCGTGTTGGGCTAAGTAAGGCACTTGCCCAGCCCATACCACGTGATTACCGCCAAAGCCATGACAAAAGACCACTGCTTGTCCTTTTCCCGTCACTTCATAATAAATTTTCCTATTAGCAATTTGCATCAACATTTTTTAATTCCTTCTAGCCTTCAATAGAAATTTTTTTATACTTGGAAAAATATTTCAAAAACCAATTTTTAGTGTAATCAACCGCTGGACTCTCAATAGACGTGCTGGTGTTGCAAAGTGAAATCCGCCACGGAAAAGCTGGTTCCATTTCCTTACTTTTGATTTCCTTGTCACTATAATTTTGTCCAATTGGGGCGGCCAAAATGCCCACCAAATTTGCATCTCTTTGTACCAGGTTTAACACCAGGTCCCAAGACACGGTTTGTAAAAAGTAATTAGGTCTCTTGCGGTCCCCTCTGAATCTCTTATTTAGTTGGAAAGTAACCATAAAACTATCAGTTAAAGTCACGATCTTCTCTTTTTCGATTTCAGCAAACGGAATTACCTTGGCACCGATTTGATTAAAACGATGATTAGCGTTAAACCACACGCGAACGCTGCTTTCATAAATCAAATTTTCATAGATGCCCTCAATTGTAGCGGGGGAAACAATTACAGCTAAGTCTATATCCCCTAGTACGAGCATCTTTTGCAAACTATAGCCCCCACATTCAACCAATTTAAGCTCAATTCCAGGATTAGAATTAATGAACGAAATCAGGGCGTCATTAAAAACAATAGAATTAATTACTGGAGCTATGCCAATTTTTACTATTCCATTCTTTTCTTCTGAAAAACGATTTAGTTTTTCCATCATTTCAACGTATTGTTGATATACTTTTCTTGATTCATTTACTAGAGCCTGGCCATAGCGGGTGAGCCCAATAATCCTGCCTTTTTTGTGCTTGAAAACTTTGATGCCCTTCCTAAATTCAATGTCTTTAATTGATTTACTAATTGCTGGTTGAGAAACATGCAAAATTTCCGCACTTTTAGTTAGGTTAAAATTATTATCTACCACTGCAAGCAAGTATTTAATCTGATTAATATCCAAGATAAGCTCTCCTACTTTCATTCACGTTCAGATTTATAAAAAAAGCAGCATTAAATGTATTTTTTCTTAAACCATTTAAAATACTGCTTCTTTTATTAGCTTAACTTAATAAAACTAATTATTATTTTTTATATTCATAAGCGGTTCCTGGAAAATCCTAGAATCCATTTCTTTCAAATCATCACTAATAATTGGTTTGAATTCCATTTGATCAAGAACGTCTTTTTGCAGATCAACACCGGGTGCGATCTCGATTAATTTCAAACCATTTTCGGCTAATTCAAAGACAGCACGTTCAGTGACATACCATACTTTTTGCTTGTTAGCAGAAGCCACTTGCCCTGAAAATGTAACTTGTTGGACTTCCTTAACAAACTTCTTGACCTTACCTTCTTGGATAATGTGCAGCTTGCCGTCTTTAACTTCTTCTTTCAACCCAGCAGCTGTAAAAGTACCAGTAAAGATAATTTTAGGAGTATTTTGCGTAATATCGACAAAGCCGCCGGTACCAGCAATCTTAGGACCAAATTTAGAAACGTTCAAATTGCCTTTGGCATCTGCTTCAGCCAAGCCCAAAAATGTTAAATCAATCCCGCCGCCGTCATAAAAGTCAAACATGTACGGCTCATCAATAATTGATTGTGGGGAAATAGCAGCGCCGAAGTCACCACCACCAAGTGGGGTGCCGCCAAAAGTACCGGGCTCAACGGTAGTCATGATATTATCGGAAAGTCCTTCTTCTTTTAAGACTAACGAACAGGTTTCTGGATACTGCCCAATACCGAAATTAACCACCTGGTCGGTTTTTTCATTAAAGAGCAGAGCAGCTCTACGTGCTATAACCTTTTTACTATCTAGCGGTATATTGATTTCATCTTCGGCTTTAATAACAGCAGAGCTGACAAAGTCGGGGTTATACTGAGTATCTGTTGTTTGCTTAGTCCATTCAGCACTATCAGCTTCTACAACATAATCAACTAATATCCCTGGGATTCTGATATCTTTAGGCTTCATGGAACCACGCTTAAGCACACGTTTAACTTGAACAAAAACCTTGCCGCCATTATTATGAGCAGCCATGGCTATCGCTGTTGCCACTAGGGTAAGCGGCTCATCATCGAACGTAATATTACCATCTTCATCAGCAAATGTGCCCCGTAAAAGAGCAACATTTGGTTTTGGTACTTCATAAGCTAAATAATCTTTGCCGTGAATATTGATCCTGTTGACCAATGTAGCGTTTTTAGCTGCATCATTTAGTCTACCGCCGCTAACCTCAGGGTCGACGAAGGTACCTAAACCTACATTAGTAATCAAAACCGGCTTATGTGCAGCAGCATCCCTAAATATTTGTGACAAAACCCCTTGAGGGAAATTAAAAGCTTCAAAATCATTAGCAGCTGACAATGGTTCAAGCTCTGGTGCTAGTGCCCAGTGTCCACCAACTAAACGATGCAGAAAGCCTTTTTCTGCAAAATTATTTGTCCCCTTAGTTTTGCCGTCGCCTATGCCGGCTGCGTGCCAAACATCCAGTCCTTTAGGATGTCCTTCTTTTTTATAACGTGCTCTCATGCATTCCAAAATTTCTTCTGGAGTATCTGTACCTAAAAACCCATCTAGTGCAATTACTGCATTATCTGGAATTAATTCGGCAGCTTTTTGACTATTAATAAATTGAATTGCCATCAGATTAATCCTCCTAATGAGTCAAAAAATAATTTATTCAATTACAATTAATAAAATGAGTTTATTTAGATTGATGAGAGCACTTTATGTAATCAAAAAATTAATTTTAAAACCAATAACTATCCGAACTATGTCATTCATACATCGTTCCGACACAATAAGGGTAACGCTTACAAGTATAGATTGTGAAATACATAATTTTCACTGTCTATATAACTTTAAGTTATGGTTTTAATCAAAAAAACCTTGCACAAAACTAGTTAAATGCTAGTTAGTGCAAGGTAGTTTGTTATCACATAAATTTCTTTTTACTTAGTAGCCATACATTGCGCTTGACCACTGGTAACAACAACATTATCTTGATTTGTTACAGTAGTATCATACACAACAATAGTGAAGTTCTTTTTAGGAATAAATTCAGTAATCGTACATTTGACAGTCAACACGTCATTTAAGTACACAGGTTTGACAAACTTAAGGGTTTGATCTAGATAAATACAACTTTCTTGTCCCGGAATATGCTCTGCTAAACAGGTAGAAATAAAAGCAGCAGTAATCATTCCGTGCGCAATTCTATGCTTAAATTGGGTCTTTTTGGCAAATTCTTCGTCCATGTGAACTGGATTATGGTCACCACTTAGTTCAGCAAATTGTTGAACCAGTTCATCTGTAACTTGCTTAGTAAAAGTGCCAGATAACCCAATTCTTAACTTTTCTTCAGCTATAATGCTTACCTCTTGTTCTTTCTATAAAATTTCTACGCCTTTTTTAATGACTCTTTGGGCATCATCCATGAGGTCCTGCACAATTTGAGCAGCCGGTTTTGATTCTTTAATCAATCCCGCAACTTCACCAGACATAAAGAAGCTTTCTTTAGGATCGTCTTCTTGAACGCCTTTATAAAGAGCCTTATTCATAGCAGCATTGAAATCATCGCGAGAAACGCCAGTCTTTTCAAGTTCAGTTAACTTAAGTGCTTCTTCATTGGCAATTCCGCGAGTAGCACCACCCTTAATAGACGTACCTACTACTGCAGTTCCAGTATCCGTTGCATCAATTACGGCTTTACGCCAATTTTCACCGACTGGGCTTTCCTTGGCTATGGAGAATATCGTACCGCACTGCACGCCTTCTGCTCCCGCAACAAAGGCTTCAACAACTCCACGACCATCACCAATACCACCAGCAGCAATTAAAGGAATGGAAATTGCATCGGCGATTTGAGGCCATAAAACCATTGAAGTGGTGTTACCAATGTGGCCACCGGCTTCCATACCTTCAACAATCACTGCATCTGCGCCCATTTCTTCCATCTTCTTAGCAATTTTGACATTTGGAATAACAGGCATTACTTTCACACCTGCAGCTTTTAAGTCTGTCATATAAGGTTTTGGAGTACCTGCACCAGTAGTAACAATTTTTACTCCTTCTTCAATTAAAACCTTAACAACATTAGGGGTATTCTTGTCCATCAGCATCAAGTTAACAGCAAAAGGCTTATCAGTAAGTTTCTTGGCTTTTCTAATTGCTTCTCTAACTTGATCTGGTGTTTTTCCCCCGGCAGCTATAATGCCTAAGCCGCCGCCATTTGAAACTGCCGCAGCCAAGTCTGCTGTAGCAACTTCCTGCATGGCACCTTGAACAACTGGATATTTAATACCTAATAATTTTGTAACGCGATTCATATTAATCTCCTTAAAATATTTGATTTTTTAATTTATTTAATAAAAGCAAAGGGAGGCTTTGAGTAATTAATTATTTACCTGAGAATTTTGCATCTCTCTTATCAACAAACGCACTCATTCCTTCTGTTTGATCTTTAGTAGCAAAAGTTTCAGCCCAAATTTGTGATTCCATGTCAATAGCAACATCAAGTGGCAAATCTGCGCCCCGGTCAACAGAATATTTGGCTAGAGCAACTGCAATAGGACCATTCTTCATAACCTGCTTGGCAATTTCACGGGCTTTGTTCATCAATTCTTCCGGCTCAACTAACTCATCAAGTAGACCGATGCGATAAGCTTCATCTGCAGAAATCATTGTAGATGTTGCAATCATTTCCTTAGCTTTTCCGCGACCTACTAGGCGTGTCAGGCGTTGTGTCCCACCAAAGCCGGGAATAATGCCCAAGCCAACTTCGGGTTGACCAAACTTAGCTTTAGCAGAACCGACTCGCATATCGCAAGATGAGGCTAACTCGCAGCCACCACCAAGTGCAAAACCATTGACAGCAGCAATCGTAAATTGAGGTAAATCTTCAATTTCGCCAAAAGACTTATGTGCCAGTTTTGATAACTCAAGTGCTTGCAGTGTGTTCATGTCGCGCATCTGTGATATATCTGCACCGGCAACAAATGATCTGGGACCAGCACCTGTGATTATCAAAACTTTGATTTCATCTTGGTGAGCTTTTACCTCTCTTAAGGCATCCCCAATATCTTGCAGTGTTTCAGAGTTTAAGGCATTCAAAACTTTAGGACGGTTAATGGTCAATGTGCCAATTCCATCTTCAGCTGCCAACAAAACGTTATCATATTTATTAAAACTCATAATTTCCTTGATCCTTTCAAAACATCACACTCATTTTATGCTCTCACGGTCAATTCTTGTGTAAGCGGAAACAATTAGCAAATTAGGCTTGTTTTTTATTTTTTTCAGGATTTGGTAGTAAAAGCTTAAATAATCAAGGATTTAGCATCATTGAAAAAAAGTTATGGTAGAAATAACTTTTGTTAAATTTTGCACAAATTATGTCGTGAAATAGTTTTAAAGGCTTAATGCTTCAGCCTTTTCACTGGCAATAACTAAAAATAATGCTACTGATAACAAATAGTATTAATAGTCATTCAGCTATTTGTGGTAGCGCTTTACATTAGTTTATAGTTTGTGCAAAGTCTAATTAATTAAAGGAGGAAGATTATGACTGGAAGTTGGATGACGCGCTATCTTGCCGAATTTTTGGGGACAGCTGTTTTTATAGTTTTTGGTAACGGATCAGTTGCCAACTCATTTCTCAAGAAAACCACGGCTAATGGCAAAGATGGTCAAGCAAACGGAGGCTGGATTTTTATTGCGCTCGGGTTTGGCTTTGGCGTAATGATACCGGCAATGATGTTTGGCTCAATTTCAGGAAACCATATTAATCCCGCAATTACTATTGCAAAGGCTGCAGCTGGAGTTTTTCCCTGGAGTCATGTTACGCAATATATAATTGCCCAAATGCTCGGCGCTATTGTAGGCCAATTATTGGTTGTTGCTATCTATTGGCCGTACTTTAAAGAAACTACTAATGGAGAAGGGCAAATTTTTTCTTGTTTTGCGACTGGTGAAACACTTAACAATAAGTTGAATGGTTTTATCGCAGAATTTATCGGAACTGCAATTTTAGTATTTACTTGTACTGGAATCTATAGTGGTGTATTCTTCAAACAATCTGTTGATATTGCCAATGTGGGTGTCGGGTTCATCATCATGGCATTAGTAATCGCTGACGGTGGCCCTACTGGCCCAGCGTTAAATCCCGCTAGAGATTTGGGACCTAGAATAGTTCATGCTATTTTGCCTATTCCTAATAAGGGATCTTCAAACTGGGACTACAGTTGGGTACCGGTTATTGCTCCTATTTTAGGCGCACTGGTTGGTATTTTTATTTACAAACTATGTTTTAAAATGTAGTAATTTATATGTATATTAATATTTACTTGCAATAAAAAAATAATAGTTAGCCAGTTAGGTTAACTATTATTTTATAAGCAGAATAGTATTTATTCTTGTTAAACATGTTCAAGCCCTCAAGCCAGGATTAAGCAATTTAATTAGAACCTTTATGAAATTAAAAATTAACCCGAACATCAGATAAAATGATAAACAAAAAAGAGGACCCGTTAGGTCCTCTTTTTGCTGCTCGCTCCGGCTGTCAGACTCGAACTGACGACATCTTGATTAACAGTCAAGCGCTCTACCAACTGAGCTAAGCCGGAATACTAAAAAGCACGGCAGCGTCCTACCCTCGCAGGCAGTCTCCCACCAACTACTCTCGGCGTGAAGAAGCTTAACTGCTGTGTTCGGCATGG